>NZ_JAQTQR010000015.1 GCF_028712165.1 Sulfuricurvum sp.
TAAATCCCTAAATATAGGGATTTTGAAAGGATTTGAAAAGATTTAAGAAAGTATGAAAAATGCTAAAAAACAGACTTAGGATCTGGTGCCGCAAGGTGTGAAGGTTCAAGTCCTTTCATCCGCACCATCACTTTTTAATTGCCTATTTTAGACACTTCTTAAACAAATTCCTTCTATAACTGTATCTATTTATCCCATTGCTTCATCAAACTGATTTACCTTTTCCATTGTTTCCGAAATGATCGGTTCCAACCTTGTATAATCAATTTTATATTTTGACAAGAAAGACTCAATTCCCTCATTATCTGCCATCTCAACTGCCCTGACCGTCGTAAGTAATTCCCCGTAAAAACCATCTCCTTCAAACAAAGCCCGCTCAATTTCTGGAGCTACATTAAGCCGTTTGAGGATATCCCTATGGGGAACATGAAAGAGTAGATGTATTAATGAAAGCATTCCTACAAAATAAGCGGTGGCCGTCTGTTGTTTAGTAGGAGACGATGTCATCAACGACAAGAGCTTGGTCATCAGTTCTGTACGGTTTACAACCATAAGCAGTAGCGGTATTGTATTTTCATCCGATTCCTGTGCCTCTGAAAACATCAAGAGCATTATCCAATGCGAGAGCGGTTCCCGTCCCATAAGGGTCAAGACATGGCGGATAGATGAGACGGGATTACGCAGAGAGAAAACCGCTGAATTGATGAAACGGATCAACTTGAGACTGACCATGTGGTTGAGTTCAAACGCTTTTACCAATTCATCGATGGAAACATCTTGCTGAAGCATATTCCACAAATTAATAACAGACTCTTGATCAATAGAAAACGAAGGATTTTCAAGCACTCTGGGCTTGGATATAAAATATCCCTGAAAATAACTAAACCCTTTTGCCACGCACTCTGCGTGGATAGCATGAGATTCAATTTTCGATCCGATTACGATCAATCCCTGCTTTTGAAGTTTTTCGACATCATCACGCTTGATTCGCCCGCTTCGGGGAATATCAATTTTAAGAAACTCTAAATAAGGGAAAATAGGGGTAAATTTCTCAAGATTTTCCGGAGTATATGCAAAATCGTTCAAAGCAAACCGATATCCTTGCGTACAGAGCTTTTCCAGATGTTCACGAAGAGGATCATCAATTACGATGTCTTCCATCAAAGCATAAACAATCCTCTCTTTAGGGAGCAGATCGAGCAGTTCATGGAAGACGAATCGGTAATCGGCACGGATAAATCCTATCCGTTTTCCCAATATCCGGTCAACTCCGAATGAACTCTGGATATCATTAATCAATGTTGCGGTTGCCTGCGGTGTATTATTTTGTCCTGAATAAAACAGATCATACGCAAAAAGTGCCCCTCTCTCATTCACAATAGGTTGACGGCCGATATAGCTATTGCCCATTATCCTTGCTTCCCTTCAACTAATACAGCAGACGGTTCGTAAAAATAGTATCCTTGTGATGCATCGATACCCATCTCTTTGACTCGTTCAAATATCTCTTCATTGGCAACAAATTCAGCAACTACATCAATCCCCATTTCATGCGCAAAATCACAAATATGTTTCACGAAAATTTGGGCATTCCGATCGTGCGGCAGATTTTTGATCAATGACCCATCAATTTTTAGCGTGTCAATGTTCAGTTTGAGTAAATGGTCAAAATTTGAATACCCAGAACCGAAATCATCGATAGCAAAATGACATCCGATCGCTTTAAAACGATCCACAAACGCACTCACAGAAGCGTAGCTTTCGATTCCTTCACTTTCCAATATTTCAAAAATCATCAATTGACCGACTCCGTTATCACAAATGACTCGTTCTAGATAATCGGCTAAGTCAGGATTAACAAGATCTTGGGTCGAGAGGTTCAGACTCACACGCAGTTTAGACGTTTTAAAAACTTCCACAACTTGCTCAATCATAATTTTTGTCAACTCGGGATAGAGCTTTGTTTTTTTGGCAATCTCTAAAAACAAGTAAGGGGAGATGACACTACCGTCTGTGTCAATCAGACGCATAAGTGCTTCATATTTGATAATCTCACCGCTTTGATTATCGACAATCGGCTGAAAGTAGGGAACAATACGCGCTTCCTCAATTGCCTCTTTTATCCGCTTATACCAAGCAATATTATTCTCTTGCTCATGTTTCGATTCGGAAGAAAAAATTTCCAAACTGTGCCGCTGCCGTTTTGCCAGTTTCAATGCCGCAGTAGCATGTTCTAAAACTCTATCGCTCAACCGAGCAACTCCTACGGTAATTGTGAGGACAATCTCAATCCCTTCTATAACAAACGATTCTTTTTGTGTCGAGATAATCAGCTCTTCCAAAAAGGTTATAAATAAACTTAGCTCACTGCAATGGGAGGCGACCAAGGCATACTCATCACTTCCCATTTTATAAATAGCGATATTTTTCTGTGAGGCCATTTTAAGGCGAAGCCAGTGCCCGTATCCACTTAAAATAGCATCTCCGATAGCGACACCGTACACTTCGTTAATATCACCAAAGCGGTCAATATTAATAATTGCAAGTGCGCAGACATCCTCTCCTCGCAACGCTTCAACCAGGGTAAATCGGTTAGGCAAATCCGTAATTTGATCGGTTGTGAGATGATACCTGAGCTGTTCACGCTGACCAAATGAATGTATTGCAAATCCGATATCTCCGGCCAATTCCTCAAGCATGCTGATCTCTTTAGGTTCAAACCCCTCTGAGCGTTTCGCATAGAGTGTCATTACCCCTAACGGCGAAGAATCCATAGCGCTGACCAAAGGGAGTGAAATGACGGAACCGTATCTCCCTTTTTCTGCAATAAATCGCCATGCCCCCCATGAATTTTCATGTTCCAAATGCTCTATAACGACCGTTGCATTCTCTCTGATCGCCCGAATACTCGGATCTCCTTCATCAATTTTCATACCTTCGAACGTAATGGTCATTTTTGGATACAAATATCCCGTCAAATCGTCCGAATACGCTTTAAGAACCAGAGTATCCTTCTCTTTTAATGCAATCTGACATAGTTCATATCCCGGATGCTCTGCCAAACGTCGGCATGAGTCATCTAATAACTCATCGATATTTTTAGCAGTAATCAATAATTGGTTAATATCGGCTACCGTTCGAAGTATTCCATCGAGATACCGCGATTCGTTCAGGGCATCTTGAAGATGATTTTGCTGAATTTGCATTGAATGAAATGAATCGTACAATGTCTGATCAAGGATGGAGAGTTCTTCAATCAAATATTTTTCCTGAGCTCCGTCTTGATTTTGTGCACGCCGTGTTATCCGCTCAAGCGGTGCAATAACGAGCCAACGAACACCGCTTAACACACTGAGCGCGACTGTTCCCAAAATGAGGAAGAGGATTGTTCCATACAGCATTGCCATATGATTGAGTCGTTCAAAAATGAACCCTCTGTCTAAATCGATCAGTAAAACGGCCGTCTTTTTTTGTGTTCCCGAAAAATAGTCCAATTCGCTTGAATAATGAAGCTGCCCATCTTCAACCAACTCTTTCGAAATAGCAGACAATGGAATATACCCCTCATCGATCAATTTTCCGGTTAGTGAACGTGAAGAAGAGACTGCGATACTCTCACCATCCATTGACAATGAGAGTATGCCGAATGCGCCATCGATCGCACATGCTTGATCCAGTAGGGTTTGGATATTTTCCAAGCGATTTTGCTGGAGCGATTTTTGGATATCTTCTTCCAGACGAAAAATATTTTGATTGATGTTTTCAGAGAGATACTTTAGTGTTCCGATCCGTTCAACATAATAAAAGCTGCCGGATAAAGCTCCGATAATGAGAAAAAAACCGATCAGACTTAAAAAAGCAAACCGTTGTATTTTCATGGCAATAACCTATCAGTTTTCACGTGCTGCGCATTCAAATGAGCAATAATTTCTTTAGGTGCTTTTCTATATATCCACTCTATCTGATGCGTGCTAACCATGAACTCTTCGTAACTCTGTCCTTCCAAATATCCTTTAATCGTCTCATAATACTCCCTCGGATTACTATTGAGATGCTCTACTGCCAATCCAAAAAGCTCATGAAGGTGGGCAAATTCTTTTTCTCGTCCCAGCACTACCCGCTCGTCTGCAAAAAGAGCATCAATAACAAAAAAACTATCCATAGTCCGAGTAGATGCAATGGGTTGAAACCCTTTTTTTAGCAATTCTGAGAGATACGGTTCATATGAGATGATAAGCATAGGTCTCTTGCCAACTTCTATCGTAGTAATGTTTTTCTGAGAAACATCCATTTTATGAAACTTACTGCTATCCAAACTGTACTCAGCAATAAATGCTTTAAAAAAATCATCCTGCAGCGATCCCTGTTCCATATAAACCTCGACTCTCTCTTTAGAGAAGCGTATCTCATCTATAGAGCAATTGGAAACAATCGCATCCGCACCAAAAGAACGATCGATAAGAAAAACCGGTTTAATCGTATTTGCATGTTTGAAATGAAGTAATTCATATTGTGTTGCAGTAAAACCTTGTGTAAATCCCCGTTCATACAAACGGGCATTATCGGTCAAATCAACCAGCCACATAAAACGAAAAGGTGTTTTTTCCAACCACCCTTTTTCCTGAGCATAAATAAACGGGGTAAATCCGATCCAGGGGTTGGTTGATATCTGAATTTTTGAAGACTCGGCTGAGTGGCTCATATAATAATATAATCCTGCGACGGCACTCATCAACAGAAGCAATACAAAACCTAATACTCGAGTTGTTTTCACCATTTACTCTTTTCGACATCAACATAAGTAAATAATAATACACTATTTCTTTATAAAACTTCTAAAGCATTTTCTCTTCTCGTACAACAAAGAAAAAATTACGTTTCATCCCCTTAATGCTACAATTGCATTTATCTAGTATTATCGGAGTCTTATGCGTCTTTTGATCAGTTTGTTTATTGGGTTTATAACTCTATGGGGGATGGAGGGGTATAACGGTAAGAGTATCATAATTACCCTCCCTTCTCCCGCAGGAGTCGTCTCCATGAATGATCTAAACATCAGCGTCTTATCCCATCCTCTCGATCCGTCCAAAGGGATAGTCATTCTCCCTATAGATTATTACACCCCGAGCGGTGAGGTTAACCTTACTTGGATTTCTCCTGGAAAAATAACTCCCCTCACGCTAAACGTTCAAAGTGTCCCTTACCCTACCGAAACACTCAGTGTTGATCCCGCACAAGTATCTCCGCCGCCGGAGGCATTAGAGAGAATTGCCCGTGAACGCGCAGAAGCAATGGCAATTTACGAGCATTTTACTCCAATACGCTATTGGAACAAACCTTTTATAAAACCGATCGATTCGATTATTACCAGTGAATACGGCTCCGCACGTACCTACAACGGAAGCCTTAAAAGCTATCACGGCGGAGTCGATTTTAGAGCCAAAACCCCTATTCCTATCCTCGCCTCTAATGATGGAATTGTTGTTCTGACTGAAGAACGCTATTACTCCGGCGGGACAATTATTATCGATCATGGTGAGGGGTTATATACCTGTTACTTTCACCTCAGCCGATTTGATGTCAATGTGGGGGATTATGTCAAACAAGGACAGCCTATCGCTCTAAGCGGTGCGTCTGGCCGTATTACAGGACCTCATCTGCATTTTGGGATAATGGTGCACGGTATCCAAGCCGATCCGCTGGATTTATTGGCGCAAATCAATACTTTGTTTTTAGGAAATTAGTCTTTTTTCATTGCGGCCCATACAAAGCCGCCTAAACCGACACCGACAACGAGCACTAAAAACACGATTTGAACCCAGTCCATTCCGGTCATACTAATTCCTTCAATTCTTTTTCTTTGAGCTGTCCGCACGCGGCGCTGATATCCAGACCTTTGGAATCACGGATGGTACAAAGCACTCCATGTTTGATCAGATACTCTTGAAATGCCACCATATCCGCACGGGTCGGACGCTGATAATCAGATCCCTCATACGGGTTAAAAAAGATCAGATTCACTTTTGCTTTGATTCCATGCAACAGTTTGACCAGTTTTTTTGCTGACCCCAGATCGTCGTTTTTATTTTTGATAACCAGATACTCAAACATCACCCGCTTGCGCGTATCGATCGGAAATCGCTTCACTGCTTCGATGATAGAAGCAATATTATACGCTTTATTCATCGGAATCAGCTCGCTGCGAAGCTCATCATCAACCGCATGAAGAGAAATAGCGATATGAACACCCAAATCCATCTGCCCCAGCTTGTCAATCTTGGTACTCAAACCGCTTGTAGAAACGGTTTGTCGTTTTCCAGAAATCGACAGTCCCTCTTCGTCTTTGAGAATCGTAATGGCTTTCGCCAGATTATCAAGGTTGTCGAGCGGCTCGCCCATCCCCATATAAACGATATTGAGACGGCGATGTGCGGCAAGGTTGTTATCCATTTTAACCGCCAATACTTGTGCCACAATTTCGCCTGCAGTGAGGTCTCGGGTAAATCCGCCTTTCGCCGTCAAACAAAACGAGCATCCGACTTTGCACCCCACCTGTGTCGATACACACACGGTAAAGCGGGCTTCATGTTCGATATTTCCCTCATCGTCGATACTCTCATCTTTCATCTTGAGCCATACCGTTTCAACGGTTTTGCCATCACTGAGTTCAAAGAGGTATTTGATTGTCCCATCGGTCGAGCACTCTTTACGGGCAATTTTCAGCGGCATGATCTCATACGTTTTACTCAGTTCTTCACGCATCGCTTTAGGAAGATTTTGCATGGTCTCAAAGCTCGTCGCATACTGATGATAAATCCATCCCCAAATCTGCTTGGCACGAAACGAGGGTTTCACCATCTGCGAGAGTTCCGCTTTGCTGTAATCAAGAATGCATTTTTTATCCATGCACCATCCCTTTGGCTTTTAGATGATCGCTTAAAAGCACTTTTGCAAATCCGTGATTGGCGATAAAGTCACGATGGGCATTTGCATCGCAATAATTTGTAACACAAAAAACACCCCCAGCCGGTATACCGAATACTTGTGCCACACGCATTACACTGAAAAATTCCATGTTTTCAAGTCCCATACCGAGTGCTCTCATTTTCACCATAGCATTTTCACTCGTAGTAATGTAATTCGAGGAGTTGACAATAACATCTTTGATATTTTCCGTTTGTGCCGATACGACATTATCGATCGGTGTATAGGCACTTTTATCCAAAAATCCTAACTCGATGTTAGCCGCTGTTTTTGACTCGATAATCTCATGGATTTTGTATTCGCCGTAGCTTCCGGCACTCCCGACAAAGAGGATAAATTCGGGTTTCTGAACCAAACAATGGCGGGTCAGATTGATCGCACTATCAATCAATCCGACCCCTATCGGAGTCGCAAAATCAAACGTTTCGTTATTGCCGGCACAGAGAATCATCACACACCTTATTGTTTAGTAAATCGAAGAATACTACTTTTAGATTTAGACCTTGATTTGATTCGCAAGTTGATTGGTTGAAATAATGAAAATGGTTTTCACTCATTTCATTCTTTTTAGGATAGATCAAATACATATCTTTGCATTGCTCGTATTTTGTACCGTATGCGTAAAGCTGATACATATCACTTTGACTTACTCCATTGTTTGTTTTTTCTTCGTCTAAAACTTTCCATTTGGTATCGGCAATAATCATTTTCTCGTCGTGATGAATCACAATATCAGGTTTGAGTCTGAATTTACCAACACCGTTTTCGTATGCCAAATGGTGTGTTTTATCTTGAGTGGTGATACGGTCAAACTGTTTACGCAAATATGCTGCTACATAGCTTTCAAATAACAAATTCATATCAAATAAAAGGGCAAAGGAGAGATCATTTCCTTTGTAAGCGCTAAAGCTGTTATTTTCTAAAAATATTTTGCACCAAATCAGAACCTGTTCATAATCTTTCATCTGCCGATTGAGTTTGACTTTTGAGAAATCGGTTTTAAAATCAACCGAAGGGGTAATGGCGTCAAAAACGAATAAAAATTCTCGAATTCGTTGCTGATTACGATTAGAGGAAGATTGCTTATAGAGATAGTGTAACGTCGTTTTTATCAATCGATTTTCGACGCGATCACTGCTAAACTCTTCATATTCAACAAAAAATCGCTCTTTATGGACAAAATTTTGTTTAATATGCTCTCCCATTTTGAGCTTACCTTTGAGAAAGGGGAGATTCTCTTCACGTGAAATGTAATCATTTTTAATCCCCCTCTGAACAAGTTTAGAAATTTCATCCAAAAACATCGCAATGAAAATTTCAAATAATGGCATTTTTGCACTCTGTAAATGAGCTGAGTTAAAACTCCGAAAAGGGGAGTTTTTGAGTGTTCGAAGCATTTTAAATAGAATCTCTTTTGCTTGTTTCGGATCATCATTTTGTGCGATTTTCGGGAGGATTTCGATGGTTGTGCCATCTTTGGTTTGGATTACACCGACGAAGTTTTGAGCCTGTAAAACTTTTCCAAACCCTTTTTTAGTCGTGAGTTTGAGATATTCGGCGGTTGATTCGTTCTCTAAAACGAATCTTTCAATCGCTTCAAAATTTTGAGGCGTTATGTAGTGAGGTCTTTGTACATCTTTGCACTGTAAAAAGTCGTACTCTTTGATAATCATGCTTGGAGTTTGGTGTAATCAAAACTATCTTTGATTTTGTAGATGAATTTTTCTTCTTCGAGATATTCATCAGGTTTGTAATCGAAAATATCCGATTTCACTTCGATTTTATCGATAAACCCATCACCTAACACCATGCGGATTTTTTCCCAATCGTCGTAAAAATATTCTTGTAAGAGAGGGAAAATTTTGTTACGCATCACATCGTCCAAATCTTCTTTGGTGTTAATGTCGATGAAATAAGCGTGACCTATCGTGTGATCCCGATCATAGAGATATTCGACACGCTGATTGATTTTTGAGAGGAGTTTTTTCAAATAAACCCCCTCAATAACTTTGTCATTTAATATTTCTAAATCCGGCATCATCTCTTCGAAATGAAATCGTCGACGTAATGCCGTATCCATCAAAGCGATACTACGGTCAGCAGTGTTCATCGTCCCGATGATGTATAGATTTTGAGGAACGCCAAATTCTTCATTGCTGTAAGGAAGTTTAAGTTTGATCGCTTCATCGGCTCCTATTCGCTTGCTTGGCTCGATTAGAGTGATAAGTTCTCCGAAGATTTTAGAGATATTACCACGATTGATTTCATCGATGATAAGAATATAGTTTCGCTTTTCTTGATCATGATCTATCTTATCGAACAAATTATTTTCGTTGATGATTTCTTTCCAGTCAATATGACCATTAGAAGAACGTCCCAATATAACAGATGAAGATGCGCTCATACTTTGAAATATATAGTCTTCTTCAAGAATATAGTATTCATCAGTTTCTATTGTTTTAACTTTAGAAAGAATTTCATTCTTAAGCTTTTTTGCTGAAAATGTATTTGACTCACTTTTTCGAATCTTCGAACCTTTAAGTACTCGAAATACGTTATCACTTTCCTTGATCATTTCAGCTTGTATGTTCAACATCGGGGCATTAAGTTTATATTTTTTGGGTTCTTGAGGTGCTTTTGTAATCGTTAGATTGTTTTTTGCTTTTTCTGTAAGTTTCTTAAAAATTCCATCTTTGACAGCATAGAGCATCTCTTCGCCATCTTCATTCCCTTCTTCTCCAATAGGTATGGCTCTAATCCCTTCGACAAACTCCTCATATCCGTAGCTTTGATGGAATGTGATAAATTCAATCTGCCCTAATTTTCGGTATTCCTCGAATTTGACTTTTGCCTCTTTTCTATCTACTGGAACCGTACCGTCGATAATCGCTAACGCTTTAGTGATTGTGTTATAGGTTTTTCCAGTACCTGGAGGGCCATATAGGATTTGATTCAGAAGTGTGTTCTTTGACAAAGATCGTTTCTCTAAAGGAATAGATAAATTACAATGGCTCTGAATATATTGGTGAATCGCTTCAAATAAAGTTATTCTTCCATCTTCTCTTCCTAAAGTTTCATTCCCTCTCCAGCCTTCAAATAAAAACTTGTATAAATTTTCTTTTGTGATAGCCTCGTATGTTTCTTTTTCGGTGTTAAATACAACTTTATAATTTCCATTCTCACGTTTGACTAAATTAATATTCGTCCCTCTTTGTGTTTCGAGAGGTAATTTATCACCATTTTCTTCTATAGCACGATCTAAACATGAACATATCAAATCAAATTTTTCTTTATTTGTCATAGATTGCCCTTCTAAAATATTGAAAACGTATTGATACAATTGTTGATTATTATTCAAAACATAATTAACAGTAGATCTTTTTAGTCCATGAGCTACAAGGTTTTCAAATTGTAGTAAATTTGCTTTTTCTTCATCAATTTTTGAAATCAAGTCCAGTCTAATCGTTTCATCGTTAATTTCACTAATTTGCATAATATACTCAATGCGAAAAACACCCTTTGAGATATATATTAGAACTTTTTGACCTATTTTAGGACTTCCGATACTTTTTCTACTCCAATCATAATATCCCTGATGTTCTATTGTCGGTCTAACATCACCCCATTCACCCTTAGGATTATGGGTTATTACAGCTATCTCATCCATGAACTTTGCCTTTTACGGATCTTTTACTTCACTTCATCCAATATCATCATCGTCACACTTAATAAACCATCAATCTCATTCGCACAAATCTCAAAAATCGTTTCGGCATCTAGATCAAAATAGTGATGCGACAAAATATCTCTAACCCCTTTGACCTGTTTCCACGGAATTTGGGGATATTGCTCCAAAAGCTGAAAATCGGTGAGTTTATCAACGTTTTTAAAACCCTCCCCGATAGCGATCAGGCGCATCGAAATACTGTCGAGTTTTTCAAGACCCCGTTCGTCTTTGAGAAAATCATCGCTGATTTGGATAGTTTGAAATCGTTGTTGGATTAATTTTAACGAAGTGATAATATCTTCGAGAGTAGAACGCAGTATCAAAAGCCGATCATTGTGCATAGATCACATCTCTTTTGATCATCTCCAAAAAGAGAGGCTTCATATGTTTGTGTTCACGGACGATGTCCACTTTTTTGTGCAAATCATTTTCGATTTGTTCTTTGATCGCGACCATATCAAATAATGAGGGCTTCATTTTGACAAAAATATCGATATCGCTGTTCTCTTTGGCTTCGTCACGTGCGTAACTTCCAAACAGTCCGATTTGTTCGACATCGTATTTCGTTTTGAACTCTTGAAAATGTTGAAAAAGGTAGTCTAAAATATCTGATTTTTTAATATTCGTTGTCATAATATCCTCCTTTTTTCTCATAGCTTTTATAGGGTCAATTATAGCACATTGAAAATCTTAGAGCCGTACCGGAATCCCATTAGCCGACAGGTAGCGTTTTAGATCCATGATATCAATCTCTTTGTAGTGGAAGATACTCGCAGCCAATGCCGCATCGGCACCGTGTTCGAATGCCTCTTTGATGTGTTCCATCGTCCCTGCCCCGCCGCTGGCGATTACGGGTACATTCACCGCGCGGCTGATTTGCTCGGTGATCGAGAGATCAAATCCTGCTTTGGTTCCATCAGCGTCCATCGATGTGAGAAGAATTTCTCCCGCTCCGCGATCCACGACCTCTTTTGCCCATTCAAGGGCATTGATCCCGGTATCGACACGTCCGCCGTTGAGATAGACGTTATACTGATCGCCCGTCTTTTTAACATCAATAGCAACGACAATGCATTGAGATCCAAACCGTTTTGCCCCTTCGTTGATAAATTCAGGGCGTTTGATCGCTGCTGAGTTAACGCTTACTTTATCGCAGCCCACCGCAAGGAGTTTGTAAATATCATCGAGTACTCGGATTCCTCCGCCGACAGTGAGGGGGATAAACACTTCTTTTGCTACCTGTTCAACAATATGAACGATCGTATCCCGTTCTTCATGGGATGCGGTTATATCCAAAAAAGTAATCTCATCGGCACCCTCTTCATTGTAGCGTTTTGCCACTTCAACGGGGTCTCCCGCATCTTTAAGTCCAACGAAGTTAACACCCTTTACAACTCGTCCGTCTTTAACATCCAAACAGGGGATTATCCGTTTTGCAAAATAGTTATTGTCCATTTAAAACCTTGCATATAATCATTGCGAAAGTATATCCCCCATTACCAAAAGTAACGATAAAGGAAATAAGTTGTCTAACTTCATTCAAAAAGCTGATAAACGTTTTGTTTTGTGGTTTAATTGGGGATTAACACTTTATCAGGTACAATCAGGCTAATGCAAAAAGACCGTGCCGCAATTGCCAAAAAGAAATTTGGACAGAACTTTTTAAAAGATGAAGCTGTTTTAGCACAAATCATCCAATCGATGCCCGATACGCCCAATCGTATCGCTGAAATCGGGCCTGGATTAGGTGATTTAACTAAGTATTTAGTTGATGTCAAAAGTGTTACCGCTTTTGAGGTCGATACCGACTTGTGCAAGCATTTGAAGCACCAATTTGCCGATGCTATCGCTACCAACGCTCTTACTCTCCAATGTGGAGATGTATTGGAGCATTGGAAGAGTGAGCTTTTGGATGAACCGTACGATTTAGTGGCCAATTTGCCTTACTATATCGCGACAAATATCATCCTCAAAGCCCTCGCCGATCCGGCGTGCCGAAACTTGCTTGTCATGATACAGCGTGAAGTGGCGGAGAAATTCTCTGCCGCACCCGGAGAGAGAGCTTTTGGAGCGCTCAGCGTGATTACGCAGAGTGTGGCTGAGGCGGAGATCGTGCTACACGTCCCCCCAACCGCATTCGATCCCGCTCCCAAAGTCGATTCGTGCGTACTGCTCATTTCTAAACGCGCGAATCGTAATGATGAAGGGTTTGAAGAATTTTTACGAACGGCCTTTACACAGCCTCGTAAAACCCTCCACAAAAATCTCTCCTCACGCTATGATGGCGATCTTCTCATTCAGTCCTTTTTAGAGCTTGAATTGGAACGTTCCATCCGACCTCATCAGCTTGACACCTCTGACTTTCACCGGCTCTACGCCCTTATAAAATAATCTTTTCAGGGCACGTTAGAGCATCTAAACATACTAAAAAATATATTGCGCTTTTTTAAAAGCGTCCATAAGGAAAATTTATGTCCGATGAACAAACAACTGAACCGCAAGCACAGCCTCAGGGAGAATCCGGCCAACGCCGAAACAACCGAAGACCGTTTCGCAGCCGAAATAACAACCGCCCGGAAGGTGCTGAAGGCAATGTAAGTACCGAGCCGCGTCAAGACAATCGACCTCCGCGTACCGATAACAGACCTCCGCGTCAGGACAACCGTCCTCCGCGTACCGATGCAAGAGATAACAGAGGCGAAGGCCAAAGTACCGAACCGCGTCAAGACAATCGACCGCCACGTACTGATAATCGCCCTCTGCGCCAAGATAACCGTCCACCGCGTACTGATAATCGCCCTCCGCGTACCGACCGTCCAGAGGGGAGTGAAGGCAATGCTGCCGATGCTGAGCCAAACCGCGGCGGACGTGACCGCGGTCGCGGCGGACGTCGCGGAGCACCTAGCGCACCGATTGACAGCAACTTACGCGATTTCGTAATCAAAAACCAAGAGGCACACAAAAATCGCCTTAATCCTCATTTCAAACTCAATCTTGAGAATAACGAGAAAATCCGCATTACCCCATTAGGCGGTCTAGGCGAGATTGGTGGAAATATCACCGTTATTGAAACCGAAAATGAAGCGATCGTCATCGATATCGGGATGAGCTTCCCGGATGAAGAGATGCACGGCGTTGATATCCTTGTTCCGGATTTCAGCTACTTGAGAGAAATTCGCAAAAAAATCGTTGCCGTTATCATTACGCACGCCCATGAAGACCACATCGGCGGTGTCCCGTACCTCTTCAAAGAGATGCAATTCCCGATATACGGAACACCACTTCCTTTGGCTATGATCGGTAACAAATTCGACGAGCACCATATGCGTGATTTCCGCCGTTATTTCAATCCGATCGTTAAACGCCAAGTCTATCGTATCGGAAATGATTTTGATATCGAATGGATGCATATGACCCACTCGATTATCGACTCATCATCATTGGCGATTACAACCAAAGCGGGAACCATTATCCACACAGGTGACTTCAAAATCGACTTCACCCCGGTTGATGGCTACACTGCCGATATTCACCGTCTCGCCCACTACGGTGAAAAAGGGGTATTGTGTCTGTTAAGTGACTCAACCAACTCATACAACAAAGAGTGGACACCAAGTGAACTCACTGTTGCTCCGGGATTTGACCGTATTTTCTCAAAAGCAGAAGGTCGTATCATCATGTCGACATTCAGCTCAAACATTCACCGTGTTTACCAAGCGATCCAATACGGGCTCAAATACAACCGTAAAGTATGTGTAATCGGACGTTCAATGGAGCGCAATCTTGAAGTGTGTATGCAATACGATTACATCAAACTTCCTAAAAACATCTTCATCGATGCCGAAGAAGCAAACCGTATGAGCGATAAAGATGTCTTGATTGTCACCACAGGAAGCCAAGGAGAGCCAAGCTCAGCCCTATTCCGTATGGCAATCGGCGAACACCGTCATATCAAGATCAAACCGACCGATATGATCGTCCTCTCCGCCCGTGCGATTCCGGGAAATGAAGGTTCTATTTCAGGGATGCTCAATTATCTCCAACGTGCCGGTGCCCGTGTCGCCAATGACCGCGACATTCACGTATCGGGACATGCGAGTCTGGAAGAGCAAAAATTGATGCTTCGCCTTACTAACCCGAAATTCTTTCTCCCGATCCACGGCGAATATAACCACATTATGAGACACCGTGAAACAGCCATCAGCTGCGGAGTGCCTGAGCGCAATATTCTTCTGATGAGTGATGGTGACTGTATTGAAGTCAATACCAAAATGATGCGTAAAACCAAAACTGTCAAAACGGGTAAAACCTATATCGATAACCAAAACAACCACCAGATCGAAGACGATATCGTTATCGATCGCCAAAAAATGGCATCTGAGGGGATGGTTATGCTGGTTGCGCAAGTCAGTGCCTCTGAATCACGACTCCTCTCTAAACCATTGGTTACTAGCTTCGGTATCGTAGCTGACCGTCATGACAAAGCGTTTGCCCAAGAAATGGAAGATGTATTAGAACACTTCTTGATCAACCTCAAACCGGGGCTCATCGAGAACCCTAAAGCGTTGGAAAATGATCTACGTCAAGTAGTGCGTAAGCATATCTACCGTAAAATGAAAAAATACCCGCTTATCGTTCCTCACGTATTTATTATGTAAGGTGTGCTTTGCGCACCTTTCTCTCCGTTTTTAAACTCATCTTCGCTATACTCTTTTAAAATGTCACCCTATTAAATAGGAATAATAAATGTCAATTACAAAAATCAATACTAAAGAAAATATCTTCGGTGACAATATCGCATTTGTAGAAGAATGGGATTTTTCACAAGCAAATACATCAGAAGAAAATCGTATTTTAGCTATCACACAGGTAGCATCAATTTGTTATCAGTCCCCAAAAGCGTTAGGCAGCGAAACCCTATACAATCGCCTGATGGCTGAGTCTATGGGGCTCCCTTCAAGTTCATTCGAGTTCGTACCTGTATTACTAGATTTCAAAAATCCAACGCATATGGAACTTCTCCAAAAAGAGTACAGCAATGTAAAGAAATTTGGAGAACTGGTGGAAGATGGCAAATACCTTCTGACGAACTATCGTGCCATCGTATATGATTTTGAAAATGACAAAGACGGCTACAGCTTTGATATACGACAAATTTACAATACTCTGGACGAGGCAGAAATAATCCGTAAAAACTTTCATGTCTTTCTCTACAAAGTCGATTTGCCGACTCGCTCTCAGATGGTTCGCCACCGTATCAACTGGCAAGAGCTTTCACGACGATATGTATCCGGTAAACGGGTTCCATTCGATTTTTATATCAGCGAGAAAATGATTCCGATTACGACAGGTGATTATGATACGCAAAAAATCATAGATCTATGTGTAGAGCACTATATGAATGCGATTGATGCCGGTGTCAAACCACAAGAAGCACGAAGGATCATCCCTCAAGCTGCCTATTCTCAAATCTGGGGAGCATTTATGCCAACTCAGCTTGCAAACTATTTCAAATTACGTCTTGATGAACATGCGCAATGGGAAATTAGAAAAACAGCGGAAGCAATGAAAGAATTAATCCAAAAACCACTTAAACAGGAAGATACATTATGAAAAAAGCTCTTTTA
Source organism: Sulfuricurvum sp. (assembly GCF_028712165.1). GTDB lineage: Bacteria > Campylobacterota > Campylobacteria > Campylobacterales > Sulfurimonadaceae > Sulfuricurvum. The sequence goes on from NZ_JAQTQR010000015.1 coordinate 16,339, forward strand.
TTCGGCATGACTGCCGCTATCGTATTGCTCGGCGGATGCGCTGAAAAACAAATTGCCGTGAATGGACTTATTTGTCCGACAGGAACAAGCCAAGATCGTATGAAAGCCGATTTTGAAGAGTGCCGTTATTATGATCTCAAAGCCGCTGGTGAAGCATCTAAAGCTCCAATAACTGTTGAATGTAAAACGTGTTTAGAGAAAAAAGGGTATAAAATCGAGCAATAAATCGTTCTTTGAACGGTTTGTCTTTTTTAAAAGCAGAGGGATTATTACCTGAAAGATGGAAGGTTTCAGGGATAAATCCCTGAAGTGTTTAGAATTTAGAGTGCTGCTTTGGCTTGAGTGGTGAGGGCAGTAAATGCCGCTGCATCGTTCATAGCCATGTCAGCAAGGATTTTGCGATCAAGTTCGATGTTGGCACGTTTAAGGCCGTTCATGAATACTGAATAGCTCATCCCGTTTAGGCGACATGCCGCATTGATACGGACAATCCACAATTTACGGAATTCACGTTTTTTCTGTTTACGATCACGAAACGCATATACGAGTGAGCGCTCGAGTTGCTCTTTCGCTTTACGGAAATGTTTGTGGCGTGCACTGTAGAAACCACGTGCGAGTTTCAATACTTTTTTATGACGTCTGCGTCTTACGACACCAGTTTTTACTCTTGGCATTTTTTTCCTTTCTTGACCCGGTTCATTTCAATTTTAATGACGGGGTGCCGCTTTGCGGACTTGCCCAGCGTTATGCTGGAGGGTTAATAGGTTTTAGCCTACGATCATTTTTTTGATGCTTTTAACATCAACAGCTGCAACCACTTTTGGTGCATTTTGCCCACGACGAGTTCCTGCATCTTGTTTAGTCAAAATATGACTACGGAATGCAGAACCACGTTTAACAGTGCCGTTTTTCTTTACTTTGAAGCGTTTAACCGCCCCTTTAACTGATTTCATTTTTGGCATCGGCTTGATCCTTTCGCAAAAATTCTCTAAACGAGACGCGGATTATACCATAAAAAAGCTTTTTCTTGATTGATATCTAAAGGAGGTTCTCATGCATTTGCATGAGAAAGGAGAAAATAGGTAATACCTTATTTTTTATCGTCTTTTTTCGGATGGATCATCATATTACAATAACGCCCTTCCATTGCCGGAGCTTTATACATCGTTCCGATATCTTCAACCATAGGCCAAACTCGTTGTAATACCGCTACAGCGGATTCAGGATGCGCCATTTCACGACCGCGTAAGAATACACGAAAGTGAACGTGCTTGCCCTCTTCTAGGAACTCACGTGCATGTTTTACTTTATAGCTGACATCATTATCCGCAATTTTAACCGAAAGTTTGATCTCTTTGACCTCTACCTTCGTTTGCTTTTTACGTGCCTCTTTTTTCTTTTTCTCTTCTTGGTAATGAAACTTACCGTAGTCCATGATTTTTGCGACAGGGGGTTTCGCATCCGGAGAGATGAGAACTAAATCCAGTCCCAGTTCGTTTGCTTTGTTCATCGCCTCATTGATTGAGATGATACCTAATGCTTCACCGCCGTCAACAACGCAGCGTACTTCAGGGACCCTGATCTCTTCGTTCATCAGGACTCGGTCTTGTTTTTTAATCAAAAATGTACCTCATTAATTTTTTGTTTAACCATTGCCAAGAAATCTTCTTCGCTCAGATTATATTGTTCACGTTTGCGTCGATCACGCACCGCAATACTTTTGTTAGTAACCTCTTCATCACCTAAAACGATGATCATAGGCACACGTCCTTTTTCCGCTGTACGGATACGTTTGTTGAGACTTTCATTTTTATCGAAAATCTCAAAATCAGCACCCAAATCGATCAATTTATCGGCCAATTCACGTGCGTACGCTTCGTGTGCAGGGGCGATCGGAACGATCGCAACCTGCGTCGGAGCGATAAACATCGGGAATTCCCCAGCGTAATGCTCCGTCAATATACCAACAAAACGCTCAAACGAACCTAAAATTGCTCGGTGAATCATAACCGGCTGGATTTTAGCGTTCTCTTCACCGTTGTATTCAAGTTCGAAACGTGCCGGTAAATTGAAATCAAGCTGGATCGTACCGCATTGCCATTCACGCCCGATAGCATCGGTAATTTTGATATCGATTTTAGGGCCGTAGAATGCTCCGCCCCCCTCGTCGATCTCGTACGAAAGATTATTTTTATCCATTGCTGTTTTCAGAGCATTAGTCGAAATTTCCCATACTGCGTCATCACCGACCGCTTTTTCAGGCTTGGTCGAAATCATCATTTTATAATTGAACTCAAACGTCTTCATGATTTTATCGACGAAATCAACAACTTCAATGATCTGCTGCTCAATCTGATCGGTCGTACAGAAAATGTGAGCATCGTCTTGGGTAAATTCACGGACACGGAATAAACCATGAAGCGCCCCCGTCATCTCATGACGGTGAACCACGCCATACTCAAAATATTTGAGCGGAAGGTCACGGTATGAATGCAAGTCATGTTCATACACTTTGATGTGACCGACACAGTTCATCGGCTTAACCCCGAATTCGAGTTCATCGATATTGGTGAAATACATGTTTTCACCGTAGTTTTGATAATGACCTGAAACTTTCCACAAATCACTTCGGAGCATTTCGGGACCGCGAACCGGCTCATATCCTCGTTTACGATGTGCTTTAAAAAGGAGTTGCTCCAAACGTGAACGCATACGTGCACCGGCCGGAAGCCAGATTGGGAAACCTGCTCCAACCTCTTCACGGAAAGTGAAGAGTTTCATCTCGGCACCGATTTTACGATGATCACGTTTTTCCGCTTCCGCCATTTGATCAAGATATGCTTTGAGCGATTCTTTATCGGCAAATGCAATACCGTAGATGCGGGTTAGCATTTCGTTTTTACTGTCACCGCCGAGATAGGCACCGGAGATTTTGGTCAATTTAAAATGACGAATCAAACCAACACTCGGTAAATGCGGTCCACGGCAGAGGTCTTCAAACTCACCTTGCTTATAGATCGTGACCGTATCGCTCGGAATACGGTCCATAACCGCTTGTTTCAAATGATCATTCGCAAATTTTGCTCGTGCTTCGTCTTTGGTAATTTCATAACGTTCGATCTTCTCTTTGCCTTTGGCAATCTCGAGCATTTTTTTCTCAATCGTTTTGAGATCTTCTTCATTGAGCGTTTCATTAACTTTAAAATCGTAATAAAAGCCCTCTTTTACCGTCGGTCCGACAAAAAATTTAGCATCAGTATAAAGTGCCTTGATCGCTTCAGCCATCAAGTGAGCACAGGAATGTCGAATTACTTCGAGAGACTCGGGGGAGTTGTCATAAACAATCTCTTGACCCGTAATTCCAAGTGCCCCAGCAGTTTGTAAATCGATTATCTGATCGTCATGTTTGATCGCAATAATATCCATTGGGGTGCCTCGTATGAGAAAATATCGCGGATTATACGGGATTGTTGATTGGTTTACGATTAAAAAATAAAAGTGGTACTATTTTTGAGGAAAATAATGAGAAAAATGGTGGTCCCAACAGGACTCGAACCTGTGACCACTACCTTGTCGAGGTAGTGCTCTACCAACTGAGCTATAAGACCATCACAATTAATGCAAGAGCGAAATTATAGCCGTGCAGAAGTTAAAAGTCACTTAACTTTTACACATCTGTGGGCGAAAGTTCAAAATCATCAACGCAATAACGGCGATATCGATCATTACATCGGCAAAATTAAAGACGGCGAAATTAAATCCGCAATGCCAATAAACGTAATCCACCACTCCACCATGGATAAAACGATCCGCCACATTGGAGAGTCCAGCACCCACCATAATACCTACAGGAATGAGATAACACGTTTTTTTTAGCCAAAGTGTATAGCCGATTACTCCCGATAACAATGCAAGCTGAATCCATTTCAACGCTTCGTCTAAAAAAGCGAACATTGAAAAAGCGACCCCTTTGTTAAACACTAATATCAGGTCAATACATTGGGTATTGAGTCGAAACCCGCCTAGAAAAATTGATTTAATCGCTTGATCGATGAGCAAAACACTGCTCATCACCAACAATAAAACAACAATCGACCTAACCATTCAATGCCTTTTCAAAAAAGCTTACCATCTCATCCATCGCTTTTTCCATTACTTTCGCATCTTTTCCTTCGAGTAAAATACGAAGTTTATTCTCCGTACCGGAATAGCGGATAAGGTGGCGCATATGTGAGGCTTCGATTTCTGCAAGTTTTTCATCCAGCCCTTTAATTTGTTCAAGCGGTTTTTTAGTTTTGACTTTGATATTCACCAATTTTTGGGGATACAATTTAAACGGTCGAAGGATTTTACTCGCTTTTTCACCTGAAGTAATCATCAACGATAATACCTGTAATGCACTCACCAATCCATCGCCGGTTTTAGCAAAATCATGCAAAATAATATGTCCGCTTTGCTCACCGCCGAAGTTAATACCGTATTCACGCATCATTTCAAGTACATATTTATCTCCGACACTAGAGCGGTAGAGTTTAAGTCCGTTGGCATTTAACATATCTTCTAGCGCCTGATTACTCATTACGGTTGCAACGATTCCATCGCCCTTAAGTGCTCCGTTTCGTTGCAAAAACAAACTTAATGCACCCAAAATCTGATCACCGTCGACCTCATCCCCTTTCTCATCGATTACGATTAGCCGGTCGGCATCGCCATCCAGAGCCAAACCGATATCAGCCCGATATTGCTTGACCGCACTACGGAGGTCTTTGGTATGCATCGCACCGCACCCTTCGTTAATATTAAATCCATTAGGTTTATCATGAAGAACGATTACTTCAGCACCCAACTCTTCCAATACGGTAGGTCCTACGCGGTATCCTGCACCATTGGCAGCATCTAAAACAATGCGCAATCCGTGAAGAGTCAAATCACTTGAAAATGAATTTTTTAGATGTACGATATAGCGTCCGATAACATCATCAATCCGCTTTGCTGCACCCAGTTGCTTTCCGGTCACTTGTGCTTCATGTACAGCTGCCGTATCGTTAGCAATTGCTTCGATCTGTGCTTCAACCTCTTCGGAAAGTTTGTTACCGTGAGAATCAAAAAATTTGATCCCGTTATCTTCGAAAGGATTATGGCTCGCAGAAATCATGATCCCGGCATCACAGCGCATATTTTTGGTCAAAAATGCAATTGCCGGTGTCGGCATAGGTCCGATTTGTATCACATCATACCCTACAGCCGTTAATCCGCTGACGATAGCATTCTCAATCATATAGCCGCTTCTACGAGTATCTTTCCCGACCAGAATTTTTTTGGTTCCTGAGTGATCTCGGAAATAAACTCCTGCTGCCATTGCTACACGCATTGCCAATCCGGCACTTAAAAATGAGCCGGCTTCCCCCCGTACTCCATCCGTTCCAAACAATTTCATTCCGTTTTCTCCCTAAAATAATCGTAATTCTATTACACTCTATAAAATTTAACTTAATTTTAATTATCTTTAAGGTAGTATTCTACCCTAAAAAAAATTCGACAAGGATAAATGCCATGGCAAACCATAAGTCAGCATTGAAACGTATCCGTCAGACGGAAAAGCGTACTGAACGCAACCGATTCTATCGCACACGTATTAAAAACATTGTTAAAGCAGTTCGTACTGCAGTAGATGCAGGAAACAAAGAAGAAGCGAAAGCTGCTCTTGTCATTGCTAACGCAAACTTACACAAATATGTTAGCAAAGGTGTCTTGAAAAAAGAGACTGCTGCTCGTAAAGTAAGTCGTCTTCACCTCGCTGTTAACGCAATCGCAGCCTAAGCCTGACCCCTCTGGGGTAGCTTTTCTCTTCTAAATTTTCTCAAAACGCCTCTTTTAGGACCACGCTTATGTTATCCGACAAACTCACCCCTTTTATCAACCGTTACAACGAATTGACCGAACTTCTAAGTTCACCCGATATTGGTAATGACATCAAAAGGATGACAGATCTTTCCAAAGAACAATCTGCTATTCAAGCCATTGTAACCAAGGCAACCGAGTACAAAAAACTCCTTGATGATATCGAAGAAAACAAATCGCTTGCGTTTGATGCTGAACTCGGTGAACTTGCGAAAGAAGAACTTCGCAGTCTTGAACCGATGGTTGCACCGCTCGAAGAAGAGATCAAAAAACTCCTTATTCCTGCCGATCCGAACGATAAACGCAATATTTATATTGAATTGCGTGCAGGAACCGGAGGAGATGAAGCGGCTATTTTTGTCGGAGATTTGTTTAACGCCTATGTCCGCTATGCGGATGTTAAAGGATGGAAAATTGAGTTGATGAGCTCCAGCCCCTCTGATGCGGGCGGATATAAAGAGATTATTGCCCTAATCAAAGGTGAGCAGGTTTACTCACGACTCAAATACGAAGCGGGAACCCACCGAGTACAGCGTGTTCCTGCTACTGAGTCGCAAGGGCGTGTTCATACCTCGGCCATTACCGTTGCCGTTATGCCGGAAGTCGATGATGTTGAGATCAATATCAATGAAAGTGATCTCAAAATTGACGTTATGCGCTCAAGCGGATGCGGAGGGCAAAGTGTCAATACCACCGACTCCGCAGTTCGTATTACCCATATCCCAAGCGGTATCGTTGTCAATAACCAAGATGAGAAATCACAGCATAAGAATAAAGACAAAGCGATGAAAATTCTCAAAGCCCGCCTGTATGAGATGCAGATTCAAGAAGCAAAAGAAAAAGAGATGAATGAGCGTAAAGAACAAGTGGGAACGGGGGATCGCTCAGGTCGTATCCGAACCTACAACTACCCGCAAAACCGTATCTCGGATCACCGAATCACCCTTACCCTCTACCGTCTCGATGAGATTATGCAGGGGGGATTGATGGATGATATTATTGAGCCGTTGATCGCCGATGCTCAGGCACAGATTATGGAAAGAGCGGGATTATAATCGCCAAAGGGTCTCAAATGTCCCTTTGACTTCCCCTTTAAATGTTATCGTCCCCTCATCAAGTCCAAGATATAGCGTCTCTCCACTTTTAGGATACACACGCGCATTATCCGAGACCATACCCTCAATAGAAGCACGATAGAAACACGCCGCCATACCTGTTCCACACGCTAATGTCTCATCTTCTACACCACGTTCATAGGTACGAACACGAATCGAGCCATTGCTCTCTACATGGGCAATATTGACATTTGCATTGTATTTATGTCGAAGCTCTCTCGCCATCGCTATATCAAAATGATCCATTCTGGCATCAAATGTTACGAGATGAGGAACACCCGTATCGAGAAGCCACCACGTCATCTCATACTCTGTGATAGCATCATTGATAACGAGCGGCGGAGTCAAATCGCTTTGAACCATATCTCCCTCAACGGCGGCTTTTATCACACCTGCACCCGTCAAGAACTCCATATTCTCGCCTGCCAATCCGAAACGGTATGCATAATGGGCGCATGCACGGCTTCCGTTTCCGCACATCGAGGCAGTGGAACCGTCGGCGTTATAAAATTCCCATTCAAAATCATGCTGTTCATGCGGAAGAATGATAATTAACCCATCTGCTCCGATACCGTTTTGACGGTCACAGAGAGTTCGGGCAAGTCCGGAGCGATCTGCTCCATGAAAAGCATGAAAGATAACAAAATCATTACCGCTCGCACAGTATTTGGCAATTTGTAGCATGGTAATCCTTTGGGATTAATAATTAATGCAATTATACCTTAGGAGCGGGATAGAGTGCTTTAATCGTTTCAACAAAATGTTCACACTCTTTCTGAAGGTGTTTTAAATTAGAGGAATTATCGATCACCCATGTGGCACGGGCTTTTTTCTCCTCTATGTCCATTTGACTTTCAATACGATTCAAGGATTCTTCTTCAGAAAGACTATCACGTTTCATAAAGCGCTCCAGTTGAAGTGTTTTTGGAGCATAAACAACAATGGAGTTTTGTATCGGATAGGATGATGTTTCGAAAAAAAGAGGGATTTCCACCAAATACGGATAACCAAGACGATCTTGTTTTTCACTTTCTTCTTCGATCTTGGCACGAATTTTCGGATGTAAAAAGGATTCAAGCTCTTTTTTTACTGCAGAGTTTGAAAATACTATTTTCCCTAGTGCAGGGCGATCAACTTTACCATTTTTTACAAAATTTGTACCAAATCGTTCAATAACCCATGCACTGTTCTCATCCAAAATTTGATGACTAATCGAATCTGCATTAATTCCACGGATTCCATTTAACTTCAATAATGAAGCAACAGTACTTTTCCCAGTAGCGATCCCTCCGGTTAATGCGATAGCGTACTTAAAAGCCATTAGTTACGGATGATTCCCAAATAGTTTTTGCGAACATATTGCGGCATTGCAAACGCTGCAACATGAATATCACAATTATAGTATTGATGCCCTTCGAGCAGATCACTGCGTTGTAAAATCAAATCCGCCGTCGGATGGTACTCTTTTGAACAAAGCAAGAGCGTAGAACCGTCTTCGAGGTGATACGGCATAATGATTTTAAAATAATTCCCTAAAATCTGCATTAGTTTTGTGTTCGCACTCACATCATCCAAATCGGGATGTTTTAAAACCATCAGCGCATCATCTTTTAAAATACGGTTTACGTGGGCATATACGGCACTGTCATTGCTAATGACATCTAACATAACGACATCGAGACTTTTATCTGCTACGTTTCGTAACGACTCGAGTGCATTACTGCTATCAACAACTGCTAAATGAATATCGCGATAACGGCCAAGCTCATCTTTGAACAAATCACTATTCTCCGTTGCTAACAAAACGGAAGAAGGATTTTTATGCGTACACATAGGGACGTGTACCATCATTTCGGGATAAATAAATGTTTTCATGAGTTGCGTTATCTCTTCTTTACGGAATTTTTGAGCGATTGTAACACGCTGAGATTAAAAGGGTTTGAATATTCCAGCTATCTTTTAACATTAAAGCTTCTGGTATTCCGTTTTGATATAATTTTACCAAAATTAATCCTATATATCACGGAGTTATAATGTGTGCTGAAAAAATTCAACGCTTTTTGATGGCAATCGTCTTAACCGCGGCCATGCTTCTTTTTGCGAATAATCAAATGTTGTACGCAATGATTATACAAACTCTTGTAATTGTGATGGTTGTCGTGTGGGCACTCTTTGATTTTTGTCCATCATTATGGGTATTTAAAAAAGTTTTCGGAAAATGTCCCCAAAAAGATTAATTCCCTAAATTTCCCCTAACCACTCTTTCGTTATAATCTCCTCACTATTTAAGGTGAGGAATCCCATGAGCCAAATCAGCTATAAAGATGCCGGTGTCGATATTGATGCGGGTAACAGTTTTGTCGAAAATATCAAACCTCTTGTCAAATCAACGGCAATCCCCGGTGTTCTCGGCGGAATAGGATCTTTCGCAGGGGCATTTGAGCTTCCTACGGGCTACCGCGAACCGGTTATGCTTGCCGCAACAGACGGTGTAGGTACTAAGCTTAAACTTGCTATCGACTCAGGTATTCACAACACAGTCGGTATCGATTTGGTCGCAATGTGCGTGAACGACCTTATCTGTAACTTTGGAACTCCCTCTTTCTTTCTTGATTACTATGCAACCGGCAAGCTTGATGTTGCCGCTGCAACAGCAGTAGTAAGCGGAATCGCAGAAGGATGCCGTCAGGCTGAATGTGCCCTCATCGGCGGTGAAACGGCAGAAATGCCGGGAATGTATCACTCCGATGATTACGATTTGGCAGGATTCGCCGTCGGTATCGGTGAAAAAAGCGAACTTGACCGCAGTAATAAAGTAGCTGCAGGTGATATTCTGATCGCGCTTCCGAGTTCAGGGCTCCACTCTAACGGGTTCTCTTTGGCACGTAAAGTGTTATTTGAAAAAATAGGGATGAAGTTTGAAGATGATTTCGAAGGAAAACCTCTGATTGAAACGCTTTTAACTCCGACACGTATCTATGTTAAAACCTTTAAAGCACTCAAAGATAAAATCCAAGCATTAGCACACATCACCGGCGGCGGAATCGTCGAAAACTTCCCTCGCGTTTTACCGGAAGGTTTGCGTGCTGTAATCACCGAATCTTCTATCCGTGTATTACCGATTTTTGAGCTCATCGGACAACACGTCGAACGCTCAGAAATGTTCCGTGCATTTAATATGGGGGTCGGAATGATCCTCGTAGTTAAAGAAGCGGATGTTGAGGATGTTCTTGCATCTACGGACGGCTATATTATCGGTCACCTCGAAGAAGGCAAGCGTGAAGCCGTACTTGTTTAAATAAACGCTCTCTCCACTCATCTTGCGCTTTAAGATGAGTCCCCATTTCTTCATTAAAACCAAGCTGTTCTTTTTCTATTAACATTTCTTTTGTGTTTATATATTATTATTCTATTACTATATGTTAAAAGGACTTTTATATGAAGGCTAAAACCATTGCCATCGCTGCAATAGCAGTCGCTGTAGGGATACAGTTTATTCCGTATGGCAAAGATCATACCAATCCTCCCGTTATGAGTGAACCACAATGGGATTCTCCGAGAACGCAAGAGCTTTTTAACCGCGCTTGTGCCGCCTGCCACTCCAATGAAACAAAATACCCTTGGTACAGCAATGTAGCCCCTGTATCATGGCTCCTAGCTCGTGATGTGGATGAAGGCCGTGAACATTTCAATGTCTCAATGTGGGGAATTCAAAAGAAAAATGAAGGCAAAGATGCCGCAAAAGAGGTACGCGAAGGTGATATGCCGCCATGGTTTTTCCTACCTACGCACCCTGAAGCCAGACTCAGCAGTACAGAGAAACAAGAGCTAATCAGCGGTTTGGAAAAAACATTCGGGAAAGAGGAAAAAGAAGGTAGTGAAGAGGGAGAAGAGAAGTAATCATATCTTCTCCCTCTAAAACAGGAGAGGATTAATCCCCTCCTTAATTTTTCTCTGCCTCTTCCACCAAATCTTCACGAGGGAAGGTAAAGGTCGATTGTCGTGTGACAACAACTTTATCTTTTGCATCCGTTGCATACGCACGTATGGTAATCGGTATAACCGTATCTTTACGATCATCTTTTACTAACATCTCATCGGTATAAAGCACAACTACTTTTTTCTTAACAATACCCGGTTTCACTTTGAACGGTTTTTCAGGTTCACCGATTTTGATTTTACCTTCCATTCCCTCAGGTGCAATAACATCAAAATAATAATCATGATCTTCATTTAGAGTATTTTGAACCAAGAATGTGTATGCATTATCAACACGAACTTTCCCATCGTCTGTTTTATTGATTGAATACAAACGGTTTTCTTTGTTGATATTAAGGAGCATATACTCTTTCTTACTTCCCATCATCCCCAAAATAACACTGACAATAATTAAGATTGCCATATATCCTATAATTTTCGGGCGGAAATAATGGGTTTTCCCTTTCATAAAGAGCGTCTCTTTTTCACTTGACCATTCAACAAGACTCGGTTTTCCGAGTTTACCCATTACTTCAGTACACGCATCAACACATTCCAAACAGTTGATACACTCAAGTTGAAGCCCTTTACGAATATCGATATGGGTCGGACAAACCGTCACACAACTCTCACAGGTAGTACACTCTGCATTAGTATTTACGGCAAGAAGATCTTTTTGTTTCGTGAATATTTTTTCTTTATTCTCGTCATAAATGTCACCACCGCGATTTGGATTATAAATAGCCATTACCGTATCTTCATCATACAATACCGATTGAATACGAGAATAAGGACATACATAGACACAGAAATTCTCTTGTAAGAAAATAACGTCATAGACCAAAAAGGCCACGATTCCAAGAATCGACCCTATGAGTACCGTATGATCCATCGGATTTTGGATATATGCCAAGAAATCTTCCGGAGGAACAAAGTACCACATTAAATCCGCTGCCGCAATAAACGCCAACCCTGTCCATAACAAAATACCGACTAAGCGTTTAATTTTATTCTCAAATTTAGAGTAATCCGGCTCTTGCTGTTTGTTTTTGATCCGTTTTCGAAGACCTAAGAGTTTTGTTTCAATAAGATCACGGTAAACGACACGGAAAATAGTCTGTGGACACATCCATCCGCAAAATACCCGTCCGCCCAAAACAGTAATACCAAAAATACCGATAAAGAGGATCATCAGCAAAAACGGCATCAGATAAAGTTCTTGCATATCAAACTGAATAAACATCAAATGGAGTTTGAGTTTATCAAAGCTCAGCAAAAAGAGATGATTACCTCCCACTCTTATCCAAGGAACTACCAAGGCAAAAATCGTAATCAGTCCGTAAAACCAATAACGTCTAATTCGCCACGGTGTCCACCCTGACAGATACTCTTTTCCTTTCGGACTTACTACTTCACTCATAACACTGTTTCCTTCGAATTAATTTCAATATTCGGGCATCGAATCGTACCGATAACCATTGCTTCCGCATCAACATCATCTCCGATGCCAATTACACCGCTTACAACCTCTTTAAGTTCACGTGATTCAATATAGTCTTTCAGTGAGCTTCGGCTCACTCCTAACACCCGTGCAATCTCGCTCACACTTTTTCGTTTCTTCAATAAATCGATAATCTGTTCTAAATACATATCGAATTTTGATGACGATTTAGATCCTTTTGGTCTTCCGATCCCTTTTTTGGACTCATCCTGAAGGACCTGACGTAATTGATCAATAAGACCTAAAACGACCATTGTATCACTTTTGCGGTCGATTACCACACCCGGTTTGACAAAATGTATGGTATTGTCATTTTTAAGAAGACAGCTAAACATTTGAACCAAATCCTCGATATAGCTGCTTAATGTCCATGTATCGTAAATGATTAATGTATCTCCATTGAGCGAACGAAAAAATCGAACTACTTCATGCCGATCGGCTATCCGTTTATTCTGAGAAGTTTGATCCACTAACTCTTCCTGGATCACAATCTCTTTTTGATCGGCATAACCGTTAATCAATTTAAGCTGCTCATAAACACCATCGAAATCTTTATCGGGACGGATATAACTGACGGTCATTGTATGCTTAAATCCTTTGCAATGTTTAATTTCATCGTCATTTTACCAACTATGACGATGAAAGTCAATACAAAAGATTATTTTTTCGTCATTTTTTAGTATCGATAATAACAACTTCGCATTGAAGATCAATATTGAACTGTGCTTTTACACGCTTTTTGGCTTCTTCTATAAGACTCAAAGCATCTGCATAGGTTCCTCCGCCGGTATTGACGAGAAAATTAGCATGTACGTCACTAAAAGCCATTGCCCCGACGCGCTTTCCTTTTAATCCGACCGCTTCAATAAGCCGTCCCGCATAATCATTCGGAGGATTTTTAAAACAGCTTCCCGCACTCGGGTCACTCGGCTGATTCGAACGCATCTGTGCAAACATATCGTACTGATCAACCGAATACCCTTTTTGCGCTTCGAATATGGCTTCGAAAACCACTTCATTTATTGATGTTTTACGATAGCCGTATTCAATCTCATCTTTTTGTTTCCAACCGCTTTGCGTACGAATGGCGATAAGATGGTTAAAAATTTCGTATTCTTTCAGCCCTGCATTCATTTTGAGCATTCCGCCAAGAGTTCCGGGGAGTTTCGAGAGATATTCGAAGTGGGCAATATTATGTTTTTTGCAAAACGAAACTACACGTCCACCTGGAGTCGCAGCACCTACATGAAGCCCGTCTTCTTCAAGGTGGATAAAATCATAATCTTTGGAGAGGATCATCAATGGCGGCGGTGTAGGGGAAACGAGAATATTATTGGCAGCACCTACGATCAAATGCCCTTCGGGGACAATATCATTTTCGATTAATGCTACCTCGACAGCGGGGCCGATTCGAATGGAACTAAACTTGGAGAAATCAATAGTTTTGGTGTTCATTGTGTAAAGGTTGGGATCATATTAAACATACGGATAGTGAAATCCTGCATTTCATTCATCATCCACGGCATCGTTAGAATAATAACGATAACAATACCGATTACTTTGGGAATAAAACTCAGCGTCATCTCATTGATCTGGGTCGTTGCTTGAAAAATACTCACGGCTAATCCCAAGAACATCCCGACAAGCAGCGCCGGGAGCGCCAAAATCAACGCAATTTTAAATGTCTCGATACCAAGACCGATCAAATCTTCTTGCAGCATCTTGATTTCCTTACGTCGTCGGAACTCGTCCCGACAAGCCGATGGCTGGGCACGCCCTTCGCCTCTGGTTCCGAACCTATCAACGTGAGGTTTCTCACGTTGATGACAGTTCTCATGCTAACGCTAAGTTCTCCTAGGCGGAGAGCCCGCGTGCAGTACACCGCACTCATTTTAACTATTCCTCAATTCAGTATATTCAAGAGGAATCATAAAGTCTTTTGGATTAATTTGAGCATCAAAAAAGCCATGTTTGTATCCCAACTCAAACAAAAGCTCAATTGCTTTGTATTGAGTTTCATTCAAAGTAATCGATTCATCGTTCGCATACAACTCTAAATATTTTTCCAATGTCGGTGCATCGATACGGACCAAAGAACGTTCCATCAGCATTTTAGAGAGATTCGTTTTATGATCTCTCGCAATCTGTACCGCTTTGGTCAAAAGGTTTTCATACATAATGGCAGAAGTAAGCGGCAATGAGCGGCGGATCGCCATTCCACCGAGGGGAAGAGGAAGCTCGCCGCCGGAGAGTTCACACCATACATCCCAAAGTTCCCGCTCAACCTCAAGTGATTCGTCATATCCTAAGATGGATTCATGGATCAGTACACCCGCATCAACACTGCCGTCCAAAACCGCTTGTTCAATCTCTAAAAAATTCATATAGACTATTTTGGCATCCGGATAGGCTATACGAAACAGCAATGCATTCGTGGTGTATTTACCGCTGAGTGCAACTTTGAACCGTTTTTTTAACACCGTATCTTTTTTTCGAATCAATTTAGGACCGTACCCTTGTCCGAAACTGACTGCCGTTCGCAACAACGCATAATCGTTTCGGATATGGGGGTAAAGTCCAAAACTTATTGCACTGATATCGTATGTTCCGTTAAGCGCTTCGACATTAAGTGTTTCAATATCCAATGCAATATTTTCAAACTGGATATTGTTCTCTCCTACCCAACCAAACTTGATTGCATAATACATAAATATGTCATCTGCATCGGGAGAGTGGGCTATCACCATTTTTTTCACTGAAAATCCTGTTCACATATCTGTATCAATTAAATTTTAACCAAATAACGCTAAAATATCTCTATTCCAGAATGTGAATTATTAATATTTCATTTTGTCATATTTTTAGAATATATTTCAATTTGTCATATTATGACGCAATTTTAAAACACTTTAGTCTCAGGAGAGCACCACATGATGGATCCAAACAAACTCAAATCGCTTGAACTCGCAATGAAACAAATCGACAAAACCTTCGGGAAAGGGACGTTGATGCGTTTGGGCGACAAAGAGATCGAACCAATCAATGCGATCAGTACCGGTTCTATCGGGCTGGATTTAGCACTCGGTATCGGTGGAGTACCCGAAGGTCGCGTTATCGAAATCTATGGCCCTGAGAGTTCAGGGAAAACAACTCTTAGCTTGCAGATTACAGCCGAATGTCAAAAAAACGGCGGGATTTGTGCCTTTATCGATGCAGAACACGCACTCGACATCGGATATGCCAAAAATCTCGGAGTTGATGTTGAAAATCTCCTTGTATCACAACCTGATTACGGTGAACAAGCCCTCGATATCGTCGAAACCATCGTTCGAAGCGGTGCAGTAGATCTCATCGTTATCGACTCTGTTGCGGCATTGACACCTAAAGTAGAGATCGAAGGAGAAATGAACGACCAGCAAGTGGGAGTTCAGGCACGTTTGATGTCAAAAGCGTTGCGTAAATTGACCGGTATCATGCATAAAATGAACTGTACCATTATCTTTATCAATCAAATCCGTATGAAAATCGGAACAATGGGATACGGTTCACCGGAGACGACAACGGGAGGAAATGCACTCAAATTCTACGCATCTGTGCGCATCGATGTGCGTAAAATCGCAACGTTAAAACAAGGTGAGAGTCAAATCGGTAACCGAGTAAAAGCAAAAGTGATTAAAAATAAAGTGGCACCGCCGTTTCGTCAAGCAGAATTTGATATCATGTTCGGTGAGGGTATCTCCAAAGAAGGAGAACTCGTTGATTACGGTGTCAAACTCGATATTATTGATAAAAGCGGTGCATGGTTCAGTTTTGAAGATACAAAACTCGGACAAGGACGCGAGAACGTTAAACAAAAATTTAAAGACGAACCTGAATTGGCTCGAAAAGTCGAAGAAAAAATTAAATCTGCAATGGGTGTCACAGGCATCATTACAATGGATGAATCTGAAATGAGTGAGGTAGACGAATGATTTTTATAGATGAAGTAAGTGCAATCGAAGTAATGGATTCTCGCGGGAATCCTACAGTAAAAGCAACCGTACAATTGAGTGATGGAACACGTGAAAGCGCTATCGTACCAAGTGGAGCGAGTACCGGGAAACGTGAAGCCCTAGAACTTCGCGACGGAGATTCACGCTACATGGGCAAAGGGGTTCTCAAAGCGGTTGAACATGTCAATACCGAAATTGCAGAAGCAATTATGGGGCTAAGCCCTTATAACCAAGCAATGGTTGATGCCGTCATGAAAGAACTCGACGGAACGGAAAACTATGGCAATCTTGGAGCAAATGCCGTTTTGGGTGTTTCAATGGCAGTCGCACGAGCTGCGGCAAAAAGTCTCGGTATTCCATTGTACCGTTATCTTGGCGGTGCAAATGCCATGGTTCTTCCGGTTCCGATGCTCAATATCATCAATGGCGGAAGCCATGCTGACAACAGTGTCGATTTCCAAGAATATATGATCATGCCGATCGGATTTAGCGATTTTGCGGAAGGCCTTCGTGCATCGGCAGAGGTTTACCACAACCTCAAAAAAATCCTCAAAGACCGCGGTGCCAATACGGCGCTCGGTGACGAGGGCGGATTCGCTCCGGATTTGAGTTCAAATGAAGAACCGATCCAAGTCATCATGGAAGCAATCGCAAAAGCCGGCTACAAAGCAGGTGAACAAATCGCTATCGCCCTTGATGTTGCGGCATCTGAATTGGTAACTGAAGGCGGATATCGACTTGATTCTGAAAACAGAACCGTAACCTCTGAAGAGCTTGTCGGATACTATGAAGCACTCTGTGCTAAGTACCCGATTGTTTCTATCGAAGACGGTCTTAGCGAAGACGACTGGGCAGGATGGAAAATTCTTACCGATCGTTTAGGTTCAAAAATCCAACTTGTCGGTGATGATTTGTTTGTTACTAATGCCAACATTTTAGCTGAAGGTATTGAAAAAGGGATTGCAAATGCAATCTTGATCAAACCGAACCAAATCGGATCGGTTTCTGAAACGATGCTGACCGTCCGCCTTGCACAACGCAATGGATATAAATGCGTAATGTCTCACCGATCAGGTGAAAGTGAAGATGCCTTTATCGCGGACTTTGCTGTTGCACTTAACTGCGGTGAAATCAAAACAGGTTCAACAGCACGCGGCGAACGTACCGCTAAGTACAATCGTCTTCTTGAGATTGAAACCGAAGTAATGTATGGCGAATATTTGGGAAGTGCCCTCTTTAAGTGATGCAAAAAGACGACCAAATCCTGCTACATGAGGAAAAAGAGAGCTTAAGCGAGCGTTACTTTGGCCTCTCTACCGCTAAATTCCTTCTTGCTGCGGGAATCGTTTTGGTTGTCGGTATTTATCTGGGTGTCATCTTTTTCGGTGACAACTCTTTGAGCGTTTTACTCGACCTCGAAGAGCGCCAGAACTATCTCAGCGAAGACATTGAACATCTCAAAGTTGAAAATGCTGCTTTGCAAAAGCAATATTTTGAGCTTAAAGAGCTCGATGCCGACTCACAATAAATCAGGGAGACTCATGAAACGATCACTTTATCTGTCTCTCATACTCCTTGCCCCGTTGATAGCGCGTGACAATCCTTTTTTTGCCACGTATGAATCAAAAAAAGAGAAAATAACCTCTAATTGCCCCGATAACAAACCTCAGCTAGAGAGTATCAATTATTCACTTCCTGATCAAGCACGTATTCTAAAAGAAGTCACCTTCACGATTCAAAATCTTGACGGTAGTATTGAAACTCGCAAAATTGAGGTTGACCAAAGTATTGACTGGCATAAGTCTCTTACCGTTTCTCAAACTAAAAATGCCTCTTATCCTCATTCCACTCTAGATAATGCTGGATCTGCCGACTTTGGATTTATCCGATTTGATTCAAAAGGGAAACGACTTTCCATTAAAACTTCTGATACATTGATAAGACATTTTGTGTTAAGTAATCCAAATCGTATTGTTCTCGATTTTAAAAATACTTCTATTTTTAAGATAACAAAAAAAGAGCTGGGAGCTTCGCCGTATCTCAATGTTACGGTAGGCAATCATGGTAAATTTATACGTGCGACAATAACCTTAGATGGCCGTTACAGTTATACCCTGAACAAAACAGGTGAATTCATTAGTATTATATGTAAATAAAAAGAAGAAAATTAAAGAAAGAGGTTTCTCTCCAAGTGGAGAGAAAGAGGAATTATTTTACGGCAGCCAATGCAGCTTCGTAGTTTGGTTCTTCTGTGATTTCAGGAACGATCTCTTTGTAAGTTACGATACCTTCTTCATTTACTGCGAAGATTGCACGACATGTAACACCGGCAAGTACTGAACCGCCAAGTAATACACCGTACGCGTTTGCGAAATCTTTGTTACGGAAATCTGAACATACTGTCAATTTGTCAATTCCTTCTGCTTGGCAAAAACGCCCTGCTGCGAATGGCAAGTCCAAAGATACGATAGTTGCTTTAACACCTTCAAGTGAAGCCGCTTTTGCATTGAAGTTACGTGTTTCAGTAGCACATACACCTGTGTCAAGTGATGGGACAACGATGATAAGCTGTTTAACGCCTTGCGCTCCACCAACTACTACATCACCCAAACCTGCTGAATTAACAACGGTTACTTCAGGTGCTTTATCTCCAACATTTACTTCATTTCCGAGAAGTTCTACGTCTGTACCTTTGAATTTAGTAGTTGCCATGTTGGCTCCTTGTTTTTATTTTTTATTGATATGAAGAAGTATATTTTAAATCGGATAATTTAACTCTGAATTATGTAACAGATGTTTGCGTTTAAGCTATTTCACAGTTTACAACGGGGGTTGATCGCTACCACATGGTAATCGCACTGTTCTCCAAGTTTATACGCTTCAAGTGCTGCTCGCCCTATCATTGCGGCATTGTCTGAACAATACTTTAGTTCTGAAAGGAGCAAATCCGCTTTATAGGGAATGAGTATTTTAGTAACACTTTCACGTAAATAAAGATTTGCGCTTGCACCGCCGACAATGGCAAAACGGCGTGGAGGATGCGATTTAAAATACTTTTTGAGTTTTTGGATCAAATGCTCTGTTGCCGTGTGTTGAAAAGCTGCCGCTATATCTGGATAGGATGATGCATCGTTTGCTTCGATTGCGAGGCGTACCTGATTTTTTAGTCCTGAATAGCTAAATGCAATCAAAGGTGACTGCCATAAAGGAACCGTAAAAGTGACTCGGCTTGCATCACCCTCAGCGGCTAGTTTCTCAATTAACGGTCCGCCCGGATAACCTAAGTTCATCATTTTCGACACTTTATCAAAACTCTCACCATAACTGTCATCCATTGTCGTAGCAACCGTTTGCATTTCGTCATAGGACTTCACTTCGATCAACTGGGTATGTCCACCTGAAACCAGCAAAACCGTTAATGGCAAAAGTGCTTCCTGCTCAATAAATAAGGAATAGATATGCCCCTTTAGATGGTTGATAGGGATAATAGGGATAGAAAGTGCAATACTGAGTGCCTTGGCCATCACAACGCCCTCTATAAGTGTTACACCCAGTCCAGGTTCATTAGTCACCGCTATGGCTTTAAGCTGCGTAAACCATTGTGAGCACTCTTCTAATATCTTCGGTAGTGCTTCGGCATGTAAACGACTGGCAAGCTCGGGGACAACACCGCCGTATACTGAATGTTCTAATTCTTGAGATATCTTTTTATGATAAACAAGTTTTTTTGTCGCAATTTCTGTAATAGCAATCGAACTGTCATCGCAACTGCTTTCGATACTTAGGATCATTGGAATATCCACTCTTTAACCCACGGCCATTCGCCGAATCCGGAAGCCGTATTAATGTGTCCTCCGTCATGAATCACTTTCATATCGATACCAAGAATTTTTTGAAGCGACAGTGCTTCATCCGGAGTCATATACGGATCATTGTCAGAACTAACGAGAAGTACTTCATCCGCGAATAAATTCTTAGGAGCCTCTAGAGGAAAAAAAGTTTTAAGAGTATCAATCTTACAGTTTAAGCTGGGAGGTGCTACAAGCAAAAGTCGTTTAACAGAGCTGATTTCCCCTTCATTACACAAATGAAACCAAAGGATATTCGCAAGAGAGTGGCAAATTACTATGTCCGGCTGAAAATCGTTCAACAGGGCTTTGACCTGTTTCATCCATCGATTCTTGCTTGGAAAGTGAGGATTATCTAAAAGAGGGAAGCTGACTGTACCGTATTTTTTGGCGATTTCGCCTGCTAACCAAGCCTGCCAATGGGGATCATCACTCCCGCCCCAACCGTGCAGCATCAACACTTTTAACATGTTAATCCCCGAACATAACGGCGTACTTCCTCATCCATCGCAAAAATTTCTTCGATCGATTTAGGAATTTGAGTAAAATGTTCGTACGCACTCAAAATCATGGCAGAGATATCGATAAAACGGCTTTCTCCGCGGACAAAACGCTCGATTGCCGCTTCATTCGCCGCGTTGACGATTACACCACGTGCAGGGTTTCGGAGTAAATCTTCTTTGATTGCCCATATCGGATAACGCTCTTTTTCAATCGGACGAAATTCGAGAGCTCCGATTTTGGTTAGATCGATTCGCTCAACAATTGGAGTATCTACTTTTCCCATCAATGCATACGCGATAGGAAGACGCATGTCCGCATGAGCAAAATGGGCTGTCGTCGAACCGTCTGTATAATCGATCATCGCATGGATTAGGGATTTCGTCTCAATGAGTGCATCATATTCTCCTTCTCCAAAAAGCCAACGGGCTTCGAGCAGTTCAAACAGTTTATTCACCATTGATGCACTGTCAATGGTTATTTTTTGCCCCATTGACCAGTTTGGGTGCTTTAGCGCATCCTGCAGCGTTGCAGTTGACAATTTCTCCAACGGCCAATCCCGAAAGGCACCTCCGCTGGCAGTAATGACCATCCGTTCAACCTTCCGTTCACCTTGGTTCAAATACCACAATCCGAAATGTTCACTGTCAATCGGAATGATACGTGACGTATCGACAAACGAACCGCCAACTACAAGAGACTCTTTATTCGCCAACGCGATTTTTTTGCCGCATTCCAATGCTTTTAATGTAGGCTTAAACCCTACGAAACCGACCAATGCATTTATGACATGATTCGATCCGGATTCTTCGATCGCGTTCAAAATTGCCGATTCACCCGCATAAACATTCGTATGATGGACTAAAGGACGGTCTTCGTCACGCATGACGACGACACGTTTAGGATTATGGCGTTTGATTTGTTCATTTAAAAGAGTAATGTTGCGTCCGGCGACGAGGGTATCGACGGATAGATGAAATTGTTCTGCAATATTAAGAGCATTGACCCCGATCGATCCGGTGGAGCCTAATAGAATCAAACAAGTCCCCGTAACAAGACCAGCATGACAATGGAGGCGAAAAGATAGCCGTCAATTCGATCAAGTACGCCGCCATGCCCCGGCAAGATACTGCCGCTGTCTTTTACCCCGGCTCTGCGCTTGAGATAGCTCTCGAACAAATCTCCGAAAACGGCACTGATAGCCGCCATCATAGAAATAATAATAGCTTGGGGCATATCGACAATTGTAATACCGATAAAGAATCCTGCAGCTGTGGCAACGGCGATACCGCCATATACCCCTTCGCGCGTTTTACTCGGACTAGAAATACTAAACGGTGTTTTACCGATACTGCGTCCGACAACATACGCACCAACATCCGCAGATGCAACAACCACAAGAAGCCATAACAATGAGGTTATCCCGTATTCTTGGTACATACTGAGAGTAAAAAGCATCCCTGCGCTCGGATAAACAAACGGAAAGAAATTTTTCCACGGAATATTCTGGGTGTAGGCAACCGCTGCAGCAAAAATAAGTCCGGCGATGATAAACAGATCCTCACCGTAGGGATATAGTGCGGCTGCAAGCCAAAGAATCGCCGCATACGCATAAAGCGAATTATTGTTGATTCCGAACAAACGTGTCGCTTCGTGAAACGCGAGGAGATAGATAACACCCAGCACTGTCCAGATAAGCCAAAAATTGTTAATCAATCCGACAACAAAGACGCCGGTGACTAAGAAGATCGCAGTTACAATGCGTTCTTGAGTTGAGTTTTTCGCAGTTTGCATAGTTTGATTAACCTAATGGTTTTAAAATTTCGCGATTATAACATTTATTTAATTGCAATAAGTGCGGATCATACTCTAAAATCTTAAACTTTGATATCTAAAAGGTGGAGAGGTTTTTGCATCTTTGGTTCCTCGTCTAGTTCTTCCTGATGCGAAGGACGTCTCTCCTCTTGTTCTGCCTGTTCCTTTGTGTGTTCCCGGTCAGGATCGACACCTTGTGTCTCTTCAGCAGGGCGTACCTCTTCGATCTCTTTTTTTTGCTCTTGAGCGGCCGTTGCTGCGGCCAAGGTCTGCAATTCAAAACGGTTCATAATTGCATTTTTATCGCTTGCTACGCTCGCCATTTGCTGATTGACATAGATAGCGCCGCCGATGGGACCGATATCTGCCATGAAATTCCCCTTATCCTTTCTCCACGCTCAGTGTCTTATAGTCCGTATAAAGAACATTGGCACCTTCTTGGATTTTAACTTCTCTTCTGGGGGTATAATCGACCAAATAGCGTCCTTTTTCAAATACCGAAAAATCAACACATAATTTTGCCGCTGCTTCAAGCAGTCGTTCAGGAAGCTGCTGCTTGTCAGTTGAGATAATGACGTGTGCGGAGGGGCGGTCTTTTAGATGCATCCAAATATCACGCGCTTTTGCGTTGCGCAGCAGTTCAATATTCCCTTTTTCACTTTTTCCTAAAGAGACTTTTACCCCTTCAATCCAAAATTCGGCAATCGAATCGGAGGTTTTTAGTTTTGTCCCCCCTGTTTTACTCGGAAACAATAAAGCGATCTCTTCCGGTGTCGAGGCCTCCATTACCGTCTGAATAAAGAGTTCATGATGACGGATTTTGGCTTCGAGATTACTCCTCTCTTGATGCAATCCGATCGCTTTTTGCTTTGACTTTTTGGATCGTTTGAAAAAACTCTCGGCACATCCGGAAGCACTGTGGCATCCCAAAGGAAGCTCCAGGTGAATCGCTGTCCCGTCAAAATCATTTATCAGAGCTGTTTTTTCATACGGTTTTATCACATCCAAATTGGCCAACACTAAATGCCCTGAATGCTGAGCCTTTTCAGCTTCCTCCATTAATACCGATTCGCTTTCAAGTCCATCCAAATGCTTTTGCAATGTTGAGAGTCGCTTCTTTAAAAGGGCTATTTTCTCAAGCTTTAACCGATCGAGTTTGTCACTGCTGCGACGGCGAAACTCTTCAACCAAAAATTCGCGTACATCTTCCAACGGATAATATTGGGGCTCATACGGCGGTTTAGGCATTTCAGCCAAAACCTGTCCAACCCGTACACACCGCGTCGAAACCTCTTTATCAATATGGCGTAATGCCTCCAATACGACATCATCTTTGTCTAAAATAATGACATTGGTATTTTTTCCGGTAAATTCAAACTGCAAAATCGTGGTTTCCGATTTATATGAACCGCTTGTATTGACTGTGATCCGGATGATCTTGTCACGATTGTGCAACGTTATTGACTGAATAGTTGAACGGTTAAACCGTTTAGCCAATAATACGTCAAAGGGAGCCTGATAGACTTTCCCTCGATTAGCCGGTTCACCGATACTAATCGTCGAGTTACCCCTTTGCATATCAAAATTCCAACTGTTATCCCGATCAAAAATGAGCCGGATTCCCGTATCGTCATACCGATATGCTGCGACGATATGGTTATAGCGTACCATATACTCCGCAATCTGCTCTAAATAAGAAAATCTCATATTTTACCTTCGCTTTAGAAAAAGAAAACTACAATCATGCCATCACACAGAGAACGGATATATATACATGAATCTTTTCAATACAATCAAAGCCAAATTTATCGTTAATCTGGTGGCAGCCGTAGGTGCCATCCTTATTAGTGTCATTGTAGCATACTTCATTGCTACGAGTTCGATTAAAACCATTATGACCAACGATCTCAATTCAGTTGCCGATGCTTTGGAAAAAAATGTCAACTTTATTGCCAAAATCGAGCCAAAAGCCTACGAAGATGAAGCGTTTAAAAATGACATCAAAAGCATAAAAATCGGGAAAAGCGGTTATGTCTATTTTATTAATTCTGAAGGTGTCATGACCATTCATCCTAAACCCGAAGACGAAGGGAAAAATAAAGCGGGACACGATTATATCGATCACATCCGTGCCGACAAAGCCGGCGGTGTTTATGAGTACGTTTCCGCAACAACCGGACAAAGCAAAATAGCGGCGTATCGCTATATTCCGGTATGGGATATGTGGGTTATTCCGGGAATCAATAAAGCCGACTATTTTGATGAGCTCAAAGCAAGTTTTTTCAAATGGTTTTTACTGTTGGGCAGTATACTAACCGGTTTATTGGTTGCGATTAACTATTTCTCCGGAACCAGTATCCTCCGTCCAATCGAGGAGCTCGATCATGTCTCTTCCGATTTGGCACACGGTAACGGAGATTTAACTAAACGGCTCCCAATCCTCAATATTAAAGATGAAATCGGAATCGCGAGTCATTATTTAAATCAATTTATCGTAAAAATACAAAGCACCATCAACGATACCAAACGGATCACCTCATCAGCAGTTACTTCTACAGAAATGCTCAATGATGCTGCGACTAAGCTTTCTGCCCAATCGGAAAAAACCAATACCATTGCCCAAAACACCAACTCTACCGCTGCAGAAATCGGAGTAACACTGGAACAAAGTGTCAGTATGGCAAAAAGTACCCTCGAAAACAGCCAATCGACCGAAAAAGAGCTGGGATATGTACGTGAAATAGCCAATGCGATTACCCGTGAAATTCATAAGACTACCGAGATGAGCAATGATCTTTCCGAACGTTTTGCACAACTTTCCAGTGATGCCGCCAGCGTCAGCGGAGTTCTCAGTATCATTTCCGATATTGCCGATCAAACCAACCTCCTGGCACTCAATGCCGCGATCGAAGCGGCACGTGCCGGTGAACACGGACGCGGATTTGCTGTCGTAGCCGATGAAGTGCGAAAACTCGCTGAGAGAACCCAAAAAAGTTTGACGGAGATCAACTCTACCATCTCGATCGTCATCCAATCGATTTCAGATTCTTCCGACATGATGAACTCAAACAGCGAAAATATCGAACGTCTCGCTGAGCGAAGCGAAGAGATCGATGTAAAAATAAATTCGGCCTCTAATGCGTTGCGATCTAATGTCGATTCAAGCCAGAAAAGTGTTCAGGAAGCTGAAGCCATGGCACGTAAAATCAGCGAAATCATCAGCAAAGTTTCTGAAATGTCCAATCTCTCTGAAAACAACCAAGCGGAGATCAAACAAATCTCAAGAATTGCCGGTGAGCTTTACAATGCTGCCGCCAGTCTTAATACGCAGCTTGGGCAGTTTAAGTCCTAAGCGTTGGCTACTTCTAGGGCAGTTAGCGCGGAGTGCATGAAGCACCTCCGGCTTTAGAGAGAGAAACTGAAATCACTTATGCCATCCAGC
>NZ_JAQTQR010000016.1 GCF_028712165.1 Sulfuricurvum sp.
ATAATGGGATATTGGAAGAAAGAAAATATATTTTTTATGACCCGTTTAATAACCATGGGGGCAATATTGCCTGTATTGGCTTTTCCAGTCGGTAAAACACTTTTTCTATTTAGTATATTTTTTCTTTCTAAAGTTTTGATTGTCGGAGTTGTCACATATTTCGGATTACGCTTTGGAATGTGGACCGCGCGTTATTTCAATACATTAAGAGTGCCGATAGAGATAAAGTAGTAAAAGTTTCCATAAAAAAACGCATTTTATAATTGAAAATATTTAAATATCGGTAGGGGTAAGAAAAAAGTGCTCTTGAAATATTGACACAAAAAGTGTACAATGTTTGACATAAAGATGTCAGAAGGAGGAACTAATGACACAAATCATCGGTACGCGCGAATTAATGCGCAACCCTTCGCTATTACGGATCGATCCGCAGGAAACATTGATTATCGAAGATAAAAAAGCGCATAAAACCCTCGGTATTTACATGGGAGTCGAAGCGGCAAAAGAGTTTGAAGCCTATCGCGCGAAAGCACAATTGCTTGAAAGTGCCCGAAAAATTCGTCGCCATGCACTAGAAGAATACAATGCGCTAAACGAGAGCATCGACGATGGTCTATGAACGCGGTTCTATCGTTTTAGTCAACTTCAATCCACAAAAAAAAGCTGAAGAGGTCGGGAAAGTCCGACCCGCCCTTATCCTCTCTGACACTATGCTCAACGATATTCTCGATCTCGTCACTGTCATCCCCTTTAGTACTAATCTCATAGACGATGCTGAACCGTTGCGCATACGGATGGCTCCGCGCGATAAACTCAAACATGAGAGTGACGTGATGATTGAACAGCTACGCAATATTGCCAAAAGTCGAATCGGTGAGTGCATCGGGTATGTGAGTGCGGATGAATTGGCGAAAGTCGAGTATGGTGTGAAAATGATGTTGGGATTGGCATAGTTAGGTGAAAAGGTATTGAACTTTCAGTGTTCGTAGTGAGCTCACATTCGGAAAATCAGAATAAAATTAGATACAATATTTGGTTTTAAATATTAAAAAATAACCAAATAATGGAAATCGTATGGAAGAAAATACAGAACTCAAAAGACCGTGGACGATAAAGTGGGCGGTAGGATTATTATCTTTTGTTTTTATAACAGGATTAATTGAAGGAGTTTTGAACCACAATGTGAATTCAGCACTTCTAGCTCAAATCGCTTTTATACTGGTATTGCTTTTTGGAATATGGCGAGGGAATCGCTGGGGAAGAAATCTATTATTTTTAAGTTTATTATTCATTTTGCCTCTCGCTGTTTTACTCTTTGGTCTAATGATACAAATACCGTCTAAATGGGATCTGGGGTATGCCATAGGCGTATTTAGAACATTACTTTCAATTGTCGCAACAGTATTTCTTTTTATGAAGTTATCAAATGAATGGTTCGCTTCGATGAAGGGGGAATCATTCCAAGAAGATTTGAAACAGTTATCATGGAATTTTCAACTTACTCTGATTGTAATTTCTATTGGACTTAGTGCTTTGGTGATAGATATTAATAATAGATTAGATCTTTTTACATTCATGGGGGATGTGATTCGTAATGTCTTGGATTATAACGAGCGACAGGCTATGCTAGTCGGTATTGATGCTTTTGGATTTTTGATCGGAGCTATAATCGTTTTGTTTCCATTCGGGATATTGTTGGGGTATTGGAAAGAGGGAAATGCGATGTTATTAACTCGATTGATAACCATTGGGTCCATTTTTCCTATGATAGTTTTTAGCATAGATAAAACACATCTCTTATTCAGCATATACTTGATGCTC
The DNA here is from genome assembly GCF_028712165.1 of Sulfuricurvum sp. GTDB lineage: Bacteria > Campylobacterota > Campylobacteria > Campylobacterales > Sulfurimonadaceae > Sulfuricurvum. Next base: position 1,822 of record NZ_JAQTQR010000016.1, read on the forward strand.
TCTCAAGTAATGATTGTTGGAGTAGTTGTGTATTTCGGATTACGCTTTGGAATGGGGACCGCGCGTTATTTCGATACATTGAGAGTGCCGATAGAGATAAAATAAAATACAGCCTCACAACGCTATAATATATCTCTTAATTCCATTACAAAGATTATCCTTTGCATTTTGAACCGTACCCATTTGAAAAACTGACTCAACTTTTAGAGGGGATTACTCCGAATCCCGCGTATTCACCTATCGCTTTGACTATCGGGGAGCCGCAGTTCGAGACTCCGGCATTTATCCAAAAATCGCTGGCAAAACACTCCGAAGAGCTTCGTCGTTATCCGAAGACGGCAGGGGAAACGTACCTGAATGACTCGATGCGCGGGTTTGTTGAACGCCGTTTCGGTGTCAAGCTCAAACCCAATGAACTGATCAGCAGTTTCGGTACGCGCGAAGTGCTTTTTAATTTCCCTCAATACTATTTGTTTGATAAACCAAACTCGGTAATGGCCTACACCAATCCGTTCTATCAGATTTATGAAGGGGCCGCGATTGCTTCCCGTGCTAAAGTGATCCATCTGAACCTGAACGAAGCAAACGGTTTCAAGCCCCGTATCGATGAAGACGAACTGGCTCTATGCGATCTCGTGATTTTGAACTTCCCGAACAATCCGACAGCATCGGTTCTCACTCTCGAAGAGTTGGGAACGTGGGTAAAACTTGCTCTCAAACACGATTTCTGCCTCATCAACGACGAGTGCTACAGCGAGATTTATACGGCAGAGAAAGTCCCTTCGCTTCTCGAAGCATCGGTCTACGTAGGGAATACCTCGTTTAAAAACGTCCTCGTCATCAACTCGATCTCCAAGCGCTCTTCCGCACCGGGGCTTCGCAGCGGATTTATCGCGGGAGACGCTGAGATACTCAAAGGGTATGCGCAGTATCGAACCTATGTCGGATGCGCTTCACCGCTTCCTCTGCAAGCGGCGGCGGCAATGGCATGGGCAGATGAGGAACACGTTGAACGTGCCCGTAAAGTGTACGCAGAGAATTTTAAAGCGGCTCAGGAAATTTTAGGGATTGATACTTCAGACGCGACGTTTTACGTCTGGCTCAAAGTCGATAATGCGCTTGAATTGACTCAGCGTCTGTATCGAGACTATAATGTGAAAGTATTACCGGGGGAGTTTTTGGCACGCGAGAATGCTCTAGGTGAAAATCCCGGTATCGGCTATATCCGTATTGCGCTCGTCGAAGAGACGGTACGTACCATCCAAGCACTTAACCGCCTAAAGGAGGCAATGTCATGCAAGAATTAAAAGATAAAATTTTTCAGGCGCAGAGCGAGGGGGACATTGCCTCGTTGTATGTACTCGAATCGCAGGCACATGAGACGTTTGATGAAGATACTTTGATGGCCTATTATGCGAATATTCTCGATTTGGCACTGGAACGTCTCACCAATGCGTTAGAGAGTCTCGAAAAACTGGATATGAACGAAGTACAGGATTTTGCAACGTTACGCGCTTTGTATGAATATGCGATCGAGCATTACAGTGCCGGTTCGGCAAGCGATGCAAGTGCGTTGTTCGAAGTCCTCGGCGGAATCAGCAATGATGAGCCTTTCGGTGAAGCGATGAAGATGCACCGTGCGGCATGCGATACTCAAATCCCGTTTGATGATTTTATCGATGACTATGTCGATATGGTTGCAACACAAAACGGCGGGAAATTTTATATCAGCACTTTTAAAAAGGAAATTGCACAATGAAAATCCACTTTATCGGAATCGGCGGGATCGGTATTTCAGGATTGGCAAAATATATGCGTTTCAGCGGCCATGAGGTGAGCGGTTCGGATATGAAAGCGACTCATATCACACAGCGTCTGATCGATCGCGGGATTAAAGTTTTTATCGGTCATGACGCAGCAAATATCCCTGAAGGGTGTGATCTGGTAATCCATTCGGCGATTATCCGACCGACCAATTCTGAAATCGTAGAAGCGCATCGTCGCGGTATCGAAGTGCTCCATCGCCGTGACGCCCTGTTGCGAATATTGAGTGAGAAAAAAGTATATGCGGTATGCGGTGCACACGGAAAAAGTACGACGACGGCGATTTTGGCGGCGATAATGGACGGAAGTGCGATCATCGGTGCGGAGTCTAAAGGATTCGGTTCCAATGTTCGTTACGATGGAAGTACCGATGTCATGCTATTCGAAGCGGATGAATCGGATGGCAGTTTTCTCAACTCCAACCCGTACTGCTCGATCGTGACCAACGCCGAACCGGAGCACATGGAATATTACAACTACAATCTCGATGAGTTTTACAGTGCCTATAAACGTTTTATCGAGATGGGAAGTGTACGGGTTATCAACGCAGAAGATCCGTTTATGGCAACACTGACATGCGATGCACTGCGTCTTTATCCGAGTGTCGATATTACCAATATTACCTATGTTCTCATCGATGACGAACCCTACACCCGTTTTCATCTCAAGGGATTCGGTGAGTTTGAAGTCTGGGGATTCGGGGAACACATCGCTATGGACGCCTCATTGGCGATCATGGCAGCTGCACAAACGATGAGTATCGCTTCTATCCGTGTCCATTTGCTCAACTTCCGTGGGATCAAAAAACGCTTTGATGTGATTTTCAAAGGAAGCGATCGCGTCATTATCGACGATTACGCCCACCACCCGACCGAAATCAAAGCGACAATGCAGTCGCTTACAACCTATACCGAGCTAAAAGGATTTAAGCGCATCGTAGCCATCTGGCAGCCGCATAAATATTCTCGTACAATCGATAACCTCGATGCCTTTGTTGAGTGTTTCGAAGGGTGTGAGACGCTGATTATTCTTCCGGTATGGGCAGCGAGCGAAGAGCCTCGTGAAATCGATTTCGAGGGACGTTTCGGACGTTACAACCTCGTTATGGCCGATAAACTTCACCGCGAAGGGGATGCGATCCAAGTGATCGTAGCAGACGAAGTGGTGAAAACGTATGACAAAAACGTGATCGTCGGATTCGGGGCAGGGGATTTGACCTATCAACTCAGAGGAACCAAGTAAATTATGGGGTATCTGGTATGGTTTGGGATCGTTGCTCTTGTTTTTGCTTTGATGCACTACTTTACGGAACTGAATAGCCGTCAAAAAGGTTTGATTACTCTGCTCGTAACGCTGTTTGTCATAGGGGCGATAGCCTATAATATTCAAAGCGACCGAGAGCGCTCACGGGTGATTGCGATTGAGCTCCAATACCGTCAAGGGAAAAATCTCATCTGTCATGGGATTGACGTTAATAATACAACCTTCTCTTACAGCGACGGAACTCAGAGTTTTATCGGTAACCCAGGGACAGCTCATGAACAGCAAATACTGAATGCGCGTGAGTGTCAATGACGCGTCTCTCATCTAACCTTGCCGAACTTTTCGGAAAACTCGATCTTCTCCCTCATATCGCCTCATTAGAGCATTTTTTTTCCCGTGAGCAAAATATTGCTATCCCCGGAGATCAGGAACGTCATTTCCGTTATATCCAAGCCCTTGATGCGTTGGAGTTCAAAGCCCCTCCGAAAAGCGTATCGTTTGAAAGTATCATCAACCATTTGAAAAAACAGGGTGTTTTGCGCTTTGAAGAGATTTTTGAACTCCTCAAAGTGGTTCGCTATTTTCGGCTTATGCGAAACAATGATTTTCCGGGGATCATCGGCGAATGGATGGGGACGATTATCATCCCAGAACCCTTTGGCGAGATCGATGAGTATTTCGATCATGAGGGGAACTTTATCGAATCGCGCGATGAGGAACTCTATAAAATCGCGCAGCGGATCAAATCGATCAAAACGGAGATCAACGAGTCTATTAAACGGCTCTTTCATACTCAAAAGCTTACCCCGTATCTCGTGGATACCCAAATCCATTATGTCAATGATGAAGAGTGTCTCCTTGTGCGCGGCGGATTCAACCATGTCCTCAAAGGTTCCGTCGTCGGACGGACGGGTGCGGGATTTTTCTACGTCGCGCCCGATGCGGTATTGCGTTCCAAAGAGCAGCTTCGCTACGCGATGCAGGAGCGTGAAACGAAACTGTATGAGTACGCGAAGCGATTCAGTGCGAAACTCTCGAATCTCGTCCCGTTCATCGGCTTTTGTGATCGAGAGTTCGAGCGGTACGATCATTACCAAGCGCGGGTATTGTTTGCCCGTGCACGTGATTTCGCGATTCTCAAGCCCCAAAACAACACCGATATCATCCTCGAAGAGTTCTCCCATCCGGCGATCCATAAACCCAAACCGATCAGTGTCGATTTCCGCTCCAACCTTCTGATGATTACGGGAGTCAATGCGGGGGGTAAAACGATGCTCCTCAAATCGCTCCTCTCGGCGAGTCTAATGGCGAAATATCTCATCCCGATGAAGATCAACGCCAGCAAATCGCGTATCGGGAGTTTCAAGCGGATCGAGGCGGTTATCGATGATCCCCAAAGCGTCAGTAACGACATCTCCACCTTTGCGGGTCGGATGGTGCAGTTTAGCCATCTGTTTGAACACAAAAGCGCCCTTGTCGGAGTCGATGAGATCGAACTGGGAACCGACAGCGACGAAGCGGCGGCACTCTTTGCCATCGTTCTCGATGAGTTGATCAAACGGGGACAGAAGATCATCGTTACCACCCATCACAAACGGCTCGCCGCATTGATGGCGGATCGGGACGATGTGGAGCTGATGGCGGCACTCTACGATGAAGAACGTCGTCTTCCGACCTATGAATTCCTGCAAGGGGTGATCGGGAAGAGCTACGCGTTCGAGACGGCGTCACGTTATGGGATCAATCCCGCCATCATCACCCGTGCGAAATCTCTCTACGGTGAAAACCATGAAAAACTGAGCGTCCTCATCGAGCGGGGAAGTGAGCTGGAGCGGGAGCTGAAGCGGAAAAACCGCGAAGTGGACGAGCGTCTCGAAGCGCTCAAAGCGCAGGAGAGCGCACTCAAAGAGGCGCGGGAACACTTACGCTCAGAACTCGATGCTGAAAAAGCGAAGCTTCGCGCAGGGTATAACGAAGCGGTACGCGAAGCCAAAGAAGCGGCGCGAGGTATGGATATGGCGGCGATCCACCGACAGCTGAACCGTGCGCAAGCGAAACTGCCAAAAGCAGAGCCGATCAAAATTGCCGAACCTGAACCAATCCGTTACGAAGTAGGGCAGACGGTAAAATATCGCAACCAGCGCGGAACGGTCGTGAGCGTCGGGGCGAAAGATGCGATGATCGAGGTGGAGGGGATGCGGCTGCGGGTCAAGCTCACCGATCTTAAACCCAGCGGCAACCTCCCGAAAAAGCCTAAAACAACCCATACAATGCAGGTGGAGCAAAAGAGCGGTCTCAAACTTGATCTTCACGGATTACGCGGAGAGGAAGCGTGCGAGCGGATGGACAAATTTCTCTCCGATGCGCTTTTGCAGGGATTCGATGAGGTGATCATCTATCACGGTATCGGGACGGGGAAACTCTCTTTTGCTGTCAAAGAGTTTCTAAAAGAGCACCCGAGTGTCAAAAGTTTTACGGACGCCCCGCAACATCTGGGCGGATTCGGGGCGAAAGTCGTTCGGCTTTAGGTATCCGTTCGTGGTAAGCTTGTCGAACCATGAATCGGATGCCCTTCGACAAGCTCAGGTCGAACGAAAAACCACTTCTTTCTAGTTGCAAACTTTTTCACTTAATAGTAAAATCTTTAAAGTTATGCCATTTTGTTGAATTTTGATAGACAGGTCTTGATATTCAGATATTCTAAGCATCTGATGATCCGTTTTGAATTGGGTAAAAAGGTGCATTTTTGAATGAAGAAATAGTTAGATAGGAAAAGTGTAATGAGAGAAAAAATGTCAGCTACTTTATTTGTCATAATATTGGCATTCATTGCAGTATTCAGTGCGGAAGTATTCAATAAACTATTTATTAATGTAAATAATAAGTTCTCTGATACGGCTTCTGGAGCATTCCTCGGTGCGTTTTTGGCTTTTTTATTTGTGAGGCTGGGTGATTTCTTTAAATCATATTCTGATCGTGTCACAAAAGGATATAACGCTCTTATTAAACTTGAACACACATTGAATAGTTTGTTGAGTGATCTAGATGATAATGTTTATATAATAAATATTTTTGAAAATAATTATAAAGAACACTTAAGTCGTGGCATACAAAATAAGGTATTTCTGTGGGGCAACAGGTTGAGTGAGGTCACATTAATAGGAGACATAAAGCTTGAGTTACTGAATATTGATCTCATAAACGAATTATTTATTTTGGATGTGCATCTGAAAAAGCTGAATGATTCCATAAATACAATCAATTCTATTTATGTGGAATCCAAAGATGCCTTACTTGGTGGGAATATAGATGAAAGTAATTATCAGCACAATTTATCTAATGTGAATGCTCAGTTACTAAATATGAAGAAGTTCTTTGTCACAAATATTGAAGAAACAAAGAATGTATTATCTGCAGTCCGTGTCTTGGGAAGAAAACGTCCACTTATGAACTATGTTCTTAAAGCCCTCGCTGGTCACGAATATGGAAACAAATTTGAGTTACTGCGCAAATCTGAATTAGACAATTTGAATGCCGAAATTCAACATGGACGGGAAAAAGGTAAAGAGAGGATTGCTGAAATAATGAATATTGAGAATGAAATACCTAATAAATAGCTCAAGTTGTTTGATTTCTCTTGTTTCCACTCTCTTGATGGGAGCGAGAAATCTCGAAAAAGCAACCACCCCTGCACCGAAGATTGAAGCCGATATTGAGTATTTTCTTAATTTAAAATAGAGACTATTCAATAAGGTAAATTTATGTTATAGTAATATTTATATATAAAAAAAAGGGGTCACAATGAAACGTTTTCTCCTGTCAGCGGTAATCGCCGCTGCTACTTTCACCGCTCCGGCAATCGCTGCCGATGTCGGTGTTTCGATCAGCGTCGGTCAGCCCGGCTTTTATGGCCAAATTGACATCGGCGATTTTCCACGACCAAGGGTACTCTATACTCAACCGGTGATTATTGAACGGGGTATATCGAGAAATCGTCCGCCAGTTTATCTGCGCGTCCCACCACGCCACGCAAAAAATTGGAAGCATCACTGTCGCGAATACCACGCCTGCGGCGAGCGGGTCTATTTTGTGCGCGATGATTGGTACGAACGCGAGTATGTTCCGCGTTATAGAGAAAAACACGGTGATCGCGGGCATGACAACCGTGATCATGGTGACAAAGGCCGGGGTAATGATCATGGGGACAGAGGTCACGGCAATAACCGTTAGGCTTCTTTCTCCTTTCCGTTTGTGGTGAGCGTGTCGAACCATGAACAGTTTCCTTTTGTCATACCCGACATAATCGGGAATTCAGCTCTCCGTCATCCCGTACTTGATACGGGATCTATCTCCTTTTCCCTTGTAAATCTTTTCACTTCACAGTACAATCTTTAAAAATATGTCGTTTTGTTTAATTTTGGTTGATTGATTTTGGGAATGAATCATATTGTTATATTTAGAGGAATGTAGATGAGTTTAGATGATGAAAAATTACAAAAAATATGTATGCCTTACCTATCTAAACAACAACAAGTATTAAAAGAACGTAATAATCAATTTGTACATTATACATCTGCAGATAATGCAAAAAACATAATTCAGAGCAAAAGACTCTGGATGCGAAGTCCAAAATGTATGAATGATTACATGGAAATTGAACACGGGCACAGCCAACTAGTTGATTTTTTCAATACACAGAAACATAAAGATTATTTTTCAAAAATCATGAATTCAATTGCAGAAGACGCGTCTGATATCATCTTAAATCAATTTGACGAATGGTGGAAAAAAATAGAAAATGATATCTATATAGCTTCAATATCTATTCACCATGCAGATGAGAATCAGTCTGGTCGACTATCCATGTGGCGTGCATATGGTGAACATCAAGCAAAAGCTGCGCTTGTATTAAACAATCCTCCTGAACCAATTAAAGGATTGGCACTTATTCTAAGCCCAGCTGCATATTTTACTTATGAAGAATTAGAAAGTGAACTGCTTTCTATGATTAATAACATCAATGACAACATGGAATTTATTAAAACACTTGACTCAAACAAAGTTTTAGTGAATGTAATAACATACTTAATTACTTTAGCCGTTTGTTTAAAACATCCAGGCTTTAAAGAGGAAGAAGAATGGCGAGTTATTTATCTTCCTAAAATGCAAGAACAAGCAAATGAATTAATAGAAAAATCAGTTGAATCAATCGCCGGAGTACCACAAATAGTTTATAAACTAGTATTGGAAGAGTACAAAAACTTAGAAGTAACAAGTATGAGTATTCCAAATTTAGTTAATAAAATTATTATTGGACCCACTCAATATCCTTTAGCACTTCTAGATGCATTTCATATTTTACTAAATGAGGCTGGAGTTAGTGATACATCAAATAAAATTGTTATTTCTGATATACCATTAAGAACATGAGGGAAAGAATTAGGGGTTAGGTGATAATTATGACTAAGTTCTTTCGTTCCCACTTCCAAATTCCTCTAAATCAAATTTGACACAATCAGTCTTAATTCGGTATCATATTAAGACCGAAGGAGTTTATGATGCAACTGATGAATGATATTAAACCCATTACCTATTTAAAGAGTCGAGCGGCAGATGTACTAAAACATATCAATGAAACGCATAGACCTATGATTATCACACAAAACGGTGAAGCTAAAGCGGTTATCCAAGACCCGCAAAGTTATGAAGATATGAAAAATGCGATTTCGCTGTTAAAACTTCTATCTTTTGCAGAAGAAGATATAAAAAACAGCAATGTAGAGAGTGAAGAGGATGTATTTCGTTCGGTAGAAGAATTGCTGAATAAATGAGTAAAACCTATAAACTGCAATGGACGCTGAATGCTAAAAATGATCTTTTAAATATTATTGAATATATTAAAAAAGATAGTCCGAGTAATGCAAATGATATTTATTTGAAAATCAAAAAAGTAGCTCATTCCAGTAATTTTTTCCCTTTAAAAGGGAGAATTGTACCGGAACTCCACAAAGAAGGGATAACACTCTATCGAGAGGTTATCGCTTCTCCTTGGCGGATTATCTACAAAGTCGGTAATGATACGGTTTATATCATGGCTATTTTGGATTCGAGACAAAATATTGAAGAGATATTGCTACAAAAGCTGTTAAAAGGTTGATGTGTTATTAGATTCGGCTCAAAGATCGTCAGTCTTTGATTTTGGTTTTAAAACGCTAAAATCATATAATCGATAAATGGATACTTTTAAAAAGTAGGAGAGTGGTGTGTTTAAATCTCTTTTTCGTCCTTTATTTAATGCCATAAACTTCAAACAATTGGAGAAGACTGCCGAACAGGGCGACCCTGATGCGCAAAATAAATTGGGTGTCATGTACCATTTAGGTTCCTATATCCCCCAAGATTATAAAAAAGCCGTTTATTGGTATACCAAAGCCGCGAATCAAGCCCATACCCAAGCAGAAGCCAATTTAGGGGAGATGTATGAATACGGGTTGGGTATTATGCGTGATGATGCAAAAGCCGTATATTGGTATACCAAAGCCGCACAACACGGTGAGGCAAATGCCCAAAATGCTCTGGGATGGATGTATGAAAAAGGCAAAGGGATTGAACAAGATTATGCCGAAGCAGTAAACTGGTACCGAAAAGCTGCGCTGCAAGGGGAAGCTGATGCCCAGTATAATCTCGGTGTCATGTACGATGCCGGCAGAGGGGTTACCCGAGATTATATCCAGACATTGATTTGGTTTCGAAAATCTGCTGAGCAGGGATACGCACCCGGTCAAACGAGTTTGGGTATGATGTATGCGCATGGTCATGGTGTGGCACAAGATATCCGCATCGCACTCGAGTGGTATCAAAAAGCCGCAGACCAAGGATATTCTCTTGCACAAAGATTGCTTGGGGATTATTATGAAACCGAGAAAAATATTAAAAAAGCGATTTATTGGTATCTGTTAGCGGCAAAACAGGGGGAGACCACTGCTCAAACCAATCTGGGATTGATGTACGGAGTCGGACAGGATATTATGAAAAATTCGATTATATCTTATGCGCTGTTGGAAATGGCGGCAGCTGGCGGAAACGAAACGGCACAGGATATCCGATACGTGATTGCAAAAGAGCTGAACTCCGACCAGATTAAAGAAGCGCATGTATTGGCAAAAGAGCCCGAAGAGTTATGGAAACGGATTGAGAGTACTGTTCAAGACTGATTCCCGCATAAATACACTAAATTCATCCAGACGAAGAGATTAAAAATGACCCACACCGAATACCAAAATGCCGTAGAACTACTAAAAAAATATTCCTACCACTACTACGTCCTCGATGATCCGATCACTACGGATGAAGAGTACGATATCCTCTATCATAAAGTTGTGGCGTATGAGCAGGAACATCCCAATGATATTATCCCTGACTCTCCGACACAACGGGTAGGGGACGTTCCTCAGGATAAATTTGACAAGGCACAGCATCTTAGCCGTATGTGGAGTTTAGAGGATCTTTTTAACCGTGAAGAGTTGGAGACATGGGTAAATCGTATTACGAAAAGCTACGGTGACGTGATATTTTACTGTGAGCCGAAATTTGACGGTGCAAGTTTAAACCTGATCTATGACAACGGTGTACTCACTCAGGCGATCACCCGAGGAGATGGTGTTGAGGGGGAAGATGTTAGCCAAAATGCCAAAACGATTCAGAGTGTCCCTTTAACGATCGACTATAAAGATCGGATCGAAATACGGGGGGAAGTTGTTATTTTCAAAGACGATTTTGAAAAGATCAATGAAGAGCGGTTGCGCAACGGCGAATCACTGTTTGCCAATCCTCGAAATGCCGCGGCAGGGAGCCTTCGTCAGCTCGATACCCGTATTACCGCGTCGCGCCGTCTCGTCTTTATGCCTTACGGGATAGGCTCTAACACATTGGAGATCAAAAATCTCTCGGAGCGGATGGAGTGGGTGTATGCTCTGGGCTTCCGTAATCCTCATATGACCCATTTGTGCGACAGTGCAGATCAAATCGAGACGTTTTATCATGAGATGCGCCTTGAACGGGATAATTTCGCGATGCTTTTGGACGGGATGGTTATAAAAGTCGATGCGATCAGTGTCCAGGATGAGCTGGGATATACGGTCAAAAATCCCCGCTGGGCGGCAGCGTATAAGTTTCCCGCTATCGAGAAACTGACAACCCTCAAAGAGGTGATACTGCAAGTGGGGCGCAGTGGTGTCGTCACTCCCGTGGCCATCGTCGAGCCTGTGGATATCGAAGGGGTGACGGTAGAGCGCTCGACACTCCATAATTTCGATGAGATCGATCGCAAAGATATCCGCATCGGCGACAAAGTAATTATCTTGCGCAGCGGGGATGTTATTCCTAAAATCGTGAAAGTGATCACGAGTGAGCGTAACGGCAGTGAACGTGTCATTCCTCGCCCTCTTCATTGCCCTGTGTGCGGATCTGAGCTTCTCGATGAGGGGGCATTGATCAAATGCCAAAACCTCTCATGCGAAGCACGGGTCGTTAACTCGATCATCTATTTTGCTTCCAAACAGTGTCTTAACATCGACGGGTTAGGGGATAAAATCGTCGAAGCCCTTCATCAGTCGGGGTTGGTGAACGAGGTGAGCGATCTTTTCAGTCTTACGATGGAACAGCTCCTCAGTTTAGAAGGGTTCAAAGAGAAAAAGAGCCGTAACCTGATCGATGCGATAGCGGCGGTAAAAGGGTGCGATTGTTGGCGATTTATCAATGCCCTCGGGATCGAACATATCGGTGAAGTGGCATCAAAAACACTCTGCATCTCATTCGGAACGGCGTTTGACACGGCAAGTCGTGAAGAGATTTTGGCGTTGGACGGGTTCGGAGGGGAGATGGTCGAATCGATCCTCGAATTTGTCCGTGTCAACAGTGATAAGATCGAAAGACTCCGATCGATTTTAACTCCTGTCGCTCCCGTAAAAGTAGAAGCGGTAGAAAATCCGTTCAAAGGCAAAAGCGTCGTCATCACCGGTTCGATGAGCGTACCGCGTGATCAGATTAAAGTGATACTGGAAGAGCTGGGGGCGAAAGTCGCATCCTCGGTTTCAAAAAAGACCGATTACGTTGTGTACGGTGAAGATGCAGGGAGTAAATACGATAAGGCGGTAGAGCTTGGCGTGGCGTTACTCACCGAGAGTGAGTTTCGTGCCTTAACGCCGCTTTCCGATAGTACCCCGACGGCGCAGGGGAGCAGTGTACATCCTAAAAATAGCCTTTTTGATTAGAAAGGCGAGATACCCTTTTACCTTGATCCCTCCCGGTAGCATTCCTGCTCCGTATTCCCCTCCGAGGGCAATCATTACACCTTGATTTTTAAAACGAAACGGTTGTTTTGCTTTTCCTTTGATCGAGAGGAGGATATTGCGTGCGGCGTGTTCCGCTCCCCGTTCGGCGAGTTGGGCGGTCGGAGGGATGAATTTACCGTTTTCATCGAGGGCTTGGGTAATATCCCCGATGGCGTAGATATTGCTGTGTGAAGGAATATTGAGCATCTCATCGACGACTAAATGACCTTTGTTATTGGTTTCAAATCCCAGATATTGGGTGATAGTCGATGCGGCGATTCCTCCGGTGAAAATCATAAATTCGAAACCGAGCGTTTTACCGTTATCGAGAAGAATTTCATTGGCACGGACTTCGCTGATGCGGTTGTTGTGCCATACATGAACCCCCAGATGGGTGAGACGTTCAAACGCACTTTCAATTAGAAACGGATCCATCCCAAAGAGGATACTCTCATACGCATCGATGAGGTAAACATCGATACCGCGGCATCCGAAATTCCCGTTTTGGTAAAACTTGTTGGCATATGCCGCCATTTCAGCAGCAATTTCAACGCCTGAAAGTCCCGCTCCGCCGATGACGATGTTAAAAGGCTGTACATCACAGCCTTGTGATTGAGCTTCAATCCGGTTGAGCAGCGCTCTCTCAAACTGTTGTTTAAAATCGAGTGCTGCAGGGACACTTTTAACACCGTGCGAATGTTCACGAAGACCGGTGATGAAATCGGGAAAATAAGTTCGGCTTCCGGTTGCAATAATGAGATAATCGTAGTGTATTGTTCGGGTTTGTGTGGAGATTGTCGAAGAGGGTGTATCGATGGAAGTGATCTCATCGCATACAAATTCCACCAATCCGAAACTTTTGCACAGAGAAGGGAGATCGATCATAATATGAGACATATCGACCTTGTTGGCAATAAAGTCATAGACCTCTGCTTGCATGTAATGGTAGGGGTTTTTGTCAATCAGGGTGATAGAGATGTGGCTGTTTTTAGCTAAATGTTCAACCGCGCGTATTCCGCCATATCCTCCGCCGATGATAGCGACATGAACGCTCTTCATAAAATCCCCTAATATTTTTCTGCAATAGTAGCGGATTTTATGCACTTTCTCAACTATTATTGAGAGGTATCTGGCTATAATTTGAACACGATTTAAAAAAGAAGCTCCTTAGATATTTGGGAGGGATTAGGGTAGACGATACGTTATGAATGAAACAATCCATCCGTTATCCTGTTCGATTGAAGCTATGTCAATAGAATCCGAATCCTTTCCGTCCTCCCAATACGTTGAAATTTTTACCCTCCAGAACCAAATATTAGAGTTAATGGCGTTGGGAGTGGATGATACTGAAGTTTTACATCGATTGTGCGAACTCGAAGAGAAACTGGTTCCCGGTTCGGTAGCATCGATTATGATTTTGGATGAGTCTACCGGATTGATGAATGTTTTGGAAGCTCCGAGTATTCCGCAACACGGTATCAAGATGCTTAACGGTCTGCGCCCGGGGCCGGGAGGCGGTTCATGCGGGAACGTCTTGTATACCAAACAGGCACAATTCGTTACCGATATCGAAAACGATGCACGGTGGGATGAACTCCGTCCGGTTGCCAAAGCTTTCGGTCTGGGGGCGTGTTGGTCTATGCCGGTGCGAAGCGAGGGGAACACCATCATCGGTACCTTTGCCCTTTCATCATTTGAAAAACGTGTTCCCACCGCATTTCATAAAAGTCTTCTGGAAATCGGAGCGTTTATCGTCGGTATTCTTTTGAAACGGCGAGAACACAGTACACAGATCCAAGAACACAAAGAACGGATTCGTATATTAGGAACCGCTTTTGAAAAAGCACGTGAAGGGATTATGATCAGCAATGAATGCAATCAGATCATAGAAGTGAATCAAGCATTTATGGATGCGTTCGGATATACCTATGAAGAGGTGATCGGGAAAAACCCGAAAATCCTCGCTTCCGGTCGGCACAATCATCTCTATTATGAACAAATGTGGAAAGCAATCAATGATGAGGGGTACTGGAACGGGGAGATATGGAATCGTCATAAAGACGGACATGAAATTGTCCAGTGGATGAGTATCTCGGTTATTCATGATGCTCAAACCAAGGCAAAAAATTATCTCGCATTAACATTGGATATCAGCCAGCTCAAAGCAAGTGAAGAAAAACTCTCCTATATGGCATTTCACGATCCTCTGACCGGATTGGCAAATCGGACGAAACTTTTTGAACGGATCGATCAATTTATCAAACGTTCACGTCGCACCCAAGCGATCGGTGCGTTGCTCTATCTTGATTTGGACCGATTTAAAAATATTAACGATTCGTTAGGCCATACCGTAGGCGATCAGATGCTTGTCGAAGTAGCGGATAGGCTCTCATCCCGTATCCGATCACATGATCTCATAGCGCGGGTCGGGGGAGACGAGTTTGTACTGTGGCTGGAAGATCTTCAAAACATTTCTGAAGCGGAAATCGTAGCCGAAAAGTTTTTAAGTATATTTAATGAACCTTTTGAAATAAATTCTCATGAATACCAGTTACAAGGGAGTATCGGTATCGCCTTGTATCCACAGGACGCACGGGAACGTGACTCTTTGCTAAAAAATGCCGATGCCGCAATGTACAGAGCAAAAGAAGATCCGAAACGCCGTATCGCATTTTATCGTGCTCAGATGACCCAACAGGCAAAAACGTCGCTGCGGCTTGAAACCGAACTCTATCAGGCATTGAAAAATCGTGATTTTGAGCTCTACTATCAGCCGAAAATCGATGCAAACAGCGGTGAAATGAGAGGTGCGGAAGCGCTTATACGATGGAATCATCCTACACGCGGCCTTGTATTGCCAGGAGAATTCATCCCGTTTGCGGAACAAACGGCACTCATTTCACAGTTGGGCGAATACGTTTTGGAACGTGCGTTTGAGCAGTTGCGTATCTGGCAACAACGTTCCAACGTTGAGATGAGTATGTCGGTTAACATTTCAGGGCGTCAGCTCAACGATGATGATATCAATTCGCTTTTACGCATTATCGGTATCAATATTGATTTAGCCCCTTTCATTGTCATTGAGCTTACCGAAACGTTTTTGATGCATCATGCCCACAGCGCGGTAGGAATGCTCGAACGGTTGAAAAACTCCGGAGTTAAACTCTCCATAGATGATTTCGGTACCGGATATTCATCATTAGGGTATTTGAAACGATTTAAAGTAGACGAACTCAAAATCGATCGCTTGCTGATCAACGATATTGAAATCGACGTCAATGACAGAGTAATTTCGAGTGCCGTGATTGCAATGGCACATACTTTAGGACTTAGTGTTGTGGCTGAGGGGGTCGAAACCCAGGCTCAGATCGAGATTCTTCGTGAAAGCGGATGCGATTTATTCCAAGGATTCTATTTTGATTGTCCTCTCGATGCAGAAACATTTTATAAGCGTTATTTAGAAGGAAAAGAATGAGACTCGATAGTTATTTAGTTGAACAGGGGCATGTGGAAAGCCGTAACAAAGCACAACAGTTGATAAAAGAGCATGCCGTCAGCATTGACGGCAAGATTGTCGACAAGGTCTCTTTTGATGTCGTAGATGGAATGTATGTCGAAGTCGCGAACACGGAGATGTATGTGAGTCGTGCCGCTATCAAGCTTAAAGGATTCCTCCCCTATACCGGATGGGATCTAAAAAATCTGCGGGCATTGGATATCGGATCGAGTACCGGCGGGTTTACGCAAGTGCTTTTGGAAAACGAAGTCTCCAGTGTAACCTGTGTCGACGTAGGGAGTGAACAGCTCCATCCGAGTTTACGGGGCGATTCACGTATCAGCCTTTATGAAAATACTGATATACGGACTTTTTCGAGTGAAGTGCCGTTTGAGATCGTAACATGCGATGTGGCGTTTATCCCACTGGAATTGATACTCGAATCGATCGATCAATTGGCTTCGAACTACCTCATTCTCCTTTTTAAACCGCAGTTTCAGGTTGGACGCGAAGTAAAACGGGATAAAAACGGGGTTGTCAAAGACGACAAAGCCATTGGCAAAGCAATGATCCGCTTTGAAGACACCTGTGCTTTGATGGGATGGAAGTGCATTGCCAAAGAAGTAGCCCACATTAGCGGCAAAGAGGGAAATCAGGAGACGTGTTATGCCTTTATCAAAGGTTGATTCGATCAGTATCGGCGGATTTGACGGGATGCATATCGGGCATCAGCGGTTATTTGATGAGCTCGGTGAAAATGGCGCGATTGTCGTCATCGAGACGGGATATGCCAACCTGACTCCCGGAAGTGAACGTGAACACTACACCCATTATCCGATCTTTTATTATTCACTTGAAGATATTCGTCATTTGGAGGGGGAAGAGTTTATCGCTATGCTCAAGCAACGGTTCCCCCGTTTGGCGAAAATAGTGGTTGGATACGATTTTCATTTCGGGAAAAACCGCCGCTATTCGCATGCCAATCTGCATGAACTTTTTTCGGGTGAAATTCGGGTAATCGAGCAAGTTTGTCTCGATAACGACTCGGTTCATTCCCACAAAATCCGAAACAAGATCCAAATCGGGGATATCAGCGGAGCGAACCGTTTTTTAGGACACAATTACACTATCAAAGGTTCCGTGGTAAAAGGACAGGGTATCGGTAAAACCGAACTTGTCCCTACGATCAATCTGGAGTGTCCGCTCTATCTGCTCCCTTATGAGGGAGTCTATGCCGCGTTTACACGTATCGACAATGAAGAGCATTTTCATCCTTCGGTAGTGTTTGTCGGACATCGTGTAACAACGGACGGGAGCTATGCGGTTGAGAGTCATATTTTGGGTGAAACGATAGAGTCGTGTTCGAGTGCATCGGTCAGTTTTGTCAAATTTATACGTAAAAATCAGAAGTTTGAAACGCTTGATGCACTGAAAGAGGCAATTCAAAAGGATATTGCATTTGCAAAGACGGAGTTGCGTCATTTGAGCTTATAAAATATAAGATATTTTTAAACCAAAGGTGTTATCATTAAGTACACCCATTAAGGAGCGTAGATGAAAACACGTGGTTTATTTGTAGTTGGTCTTGCATCTTTGTTAATGTCGAGTTTTTGCAGTGCAAAAACATTGGAAACACCGAGTATGATTTATAAAAATCGTTGCGCAAACTGTCATGGTCTTAAAGCAAACGGAGTGCCGAAGCTTAAAGAACAGCCTGGCACTTCTGTGGAAGAAGCCGCTGCACACGGTATGGCGTCACAAGAAAAAAGCGATATTTACGGACCGCCGCTCAATAATATGACGAAAGAAGAGCTTGTGGCTAAATTGAAAGATTTAAGAAACAAAGACTTTGACAGTAAATCGGCTCACTCTGTAATGCAGAAGAACTTGAAAAAAGTCGAAGAGCGTGAAGGGAAAATTTCCGACGAAAAAATGGCAGACTACATCGTTACGACTTTTGGATCAAAATAATTTTTCTTCTCTTCATTGCCCCTTCGGGGGCTATCTGCTAACTTTTCTCTTTTTTGTTAAATTTTTACACAATATCTGAAATTTACTTCCATCAAATTGCTTAAAAAAGCACTTAATGTTCATATAATAAGCGCAAAGATGGGATTTCATTCTCTGAGTTTATAGGAATTTAATATCAATAAAGGTAAAATTCCACTAATTTTCTATGCAAAGGAACGCTACTTATGGGTGAGTTGTTTACCTTCTTCGGCCTTATCAGCCACGAACACACGTTCATTTTCCTCACACACATGTTGCTTACAGCGGCTATTGTTCTTGTGATCGCAAAAATGGCGACATCAAATCTTCGTCTTGTTCCAACCGGAACACAAAACGTAATGGAAGCGTATCTTAGCGGCGTTCTTGCTATGGGTGCGGACGTAATGGGTAAAGCGGAAGCTCGCCGTTACCTGCCTCTTGTTGCGACTATCGGTCTTTTTGTCGGTATTGCAAACGTTATCGGAGTACTTCCGGGTTTTGAAGCGCCAAGTGCGTTTTTGGATTTTACCCTTGCTCTTGCATTGGTAGTATTCGTATACTATAACTTCGAAGGTATCCGCCGTAACGGTATCATCAGCTACTTCAAACACTTTATGGGTCCTGTATGGTGGTTGGCATGGTTGATGTTCCCGATCGAGATCGTTTCACACATCTCTCGTATCATCTCTTTGAGCTTCCGATTGTTCGGTAACGTCAAAGGGGACGATATGTTCTTGATGGTATTGTTGATGCTGGCTCCATGGATTCTTCCAATCGTTCCGTTTGCATTGTTGACATTCATGGCATTCTTGCAAGCATTTATTTTCATGATGCTCACCTACGTTTACCTCGGCGGTGCGGTTCTTCTTCACGACGAACACTGAGTCAATGCTTATGAAGCGAAGTACGTTTGACGCACTTTTAAGCTTCCTTGGCGGGGTTTCCTGGGCTTTCGTTATTGTTGGGGCCTTGGTAACTTTTAAATCCTTTCTCTTCTTGGGTTTAGTGCCCGCATTGATGTTTACGTTTGTTTTCCTCTTTTTAGCACTTTTTTTGATCTTGGTATTGGAAACAATGTCGATGTATCGCGATCGTCATGAAATGATGCTCAAACAAACAGCACTTCTCGAAGAGATTCGTGACAGTGTCAAGGAAGTTTCAGAAGACGCGTGAAAACTTATCTGATCACTGATCCCGTCTACTATGGAAGTGAGCCTATGGCGCTCACATCTTCTCTCAAAACTGTTTTTACCCGAACTATTCCGGATTTTATTTTACTTAGAGATAAACAAACCTCTGATTATCCTACTCTTGCAAAAACTTTTATCAGGGTATGCCGAAGCCACAATGTTCCAACGGTACTTTTGCATGCTGATTGCACACTTGCGCATGATTTAGGTGCGGATGGTGTGCATCTGACTTCTAATCAGTCTGATCTCATCGTAAAGGCAAAAGCATTAGGTCTTTATGTCATTATCAGTACCCATACTCATGAAGAAGCATTCAAGGCTCAGAATTTGGGTGCCGATGCGATCACCTACAGTCCGATATATGAGTCTCCGAACAAAGGAGAGCCCAAGGGTTTAGAGGATTTAAAAGAAATAGTGGATAAAATAAGTATACCTATTTTTGCGCTCGGCGGAATTACGACCGAAGAGCAAATAAACGCGGTCGAAAAATGCGGAGTATTTGGCTTCGCTTCGATCCGATATTTTATATAACCCAAGGAAACTATTCGTATGTTTGAAACCATTATCGGTTTGGAAGTCCACGTCCAGCTTAATACCCAGTCTAAACTTTTTTGCTCATGCCCTACCAGCTTTAACCACGAACAAAATACGAACACCTGTCCAACCTGTCTTGCTTTGCCGGGTGCGTTGCCGGTACTGAACAAAGAAGCAGTCCGTAAAGCGGGAATGTTTGGTACGGCAGTCGGTGCGACGATCAACCGTACGTCGTTTTTCGACCGTAAGAGCTACTTTTATCCGGACAGCCCGAGTGCGTATCAAATCACTCAGCTCTACACCCCTATCGTCGAGCACGGGAAACTGACCATCGATTTCGAAGACGGCAGCCATAAAACCATCCGTATCAACCGTGCCCATATCGAAGCGGATGCAGGGAAAAATATCCATGACGGACCTATTTCAAAAGTCGATTTGAACCGTGCGGGAACGCCGTTGCTCGAGATCGTTTCTGAGCCGGATATGCGTTCAGCCGAAGATGCGATTTCGTATCTCAAAAAGCTCCATTCGATCGTCCGTTATATCGATATCTCCGATGCGAACATGCAAGAGGGATCGTTCCGTGTCGATGTTAACGTCTCTATCCGTCCTCGTGGGGATGAAAAGCTCTATACCCGTGTCGAGATCAAAAACATCAACAGTTTTCGATTTATTCAACGTGCGATCGAGCTTGAGGTAGCGCGTCAGAAAGAGGCGTGGGAAGATGGTGTGTATGAGCAGGAGATTGTTCAGGAAACCCGTCTGTTTGATCAGGTAAAACAAGAGACCCGTTCGATGCGCGGTAAAGAGGAAGCGGCGGATTACCGTTATTTCCCTGAACCGGATTTGCTCAAAGTAATCGTGGATGATGCAATGTACGCTCAAGTTTTGGATATTCCTGAACTTCCTGATGCGAAAAAAGAGCGTTTCGTAACGGCATTCGGCCTTCGTGAGTACGATGCAGCGGTTATCACTGCTGATTTGGAAAATGCCCATTATTTTGAATCGATGTTAGAGTGCGGAGTTACCGCAAAAAATGCGGTTACATGGCTCACGGTAGAGTTGCAGGGACGTCTCAAGGGGGGAATCAGTGCGTATGAGTCTCCGGTCAGCGCCAAAACGCTCGGAACTCTGGTCAAACGGATTGAAGAGAGTGTTATCAGCGGTAAAGCAGCTAAAGAAGTTCTTGATTATCTCCTCGAAAATGAGGGTGGCGATGTCGATGAAGTGATTGAAAAACTGGGGCTTAAACAAGTCAGCGATACCGGTGCCCTCGAAGCGCTGATCGATGAGATTTTGGCGGCTAATACCGATAAAGTGGCAGAATACAAATCGGGTAAAGACAAACTGTTCGGATTCTTTGTCGGACAGGCTATGAAAGCGTCGAAAGGTTCTGCAAACCCGAATACGCTGAATGAGATTCTTCAAACTAAACTAGCGCAATAGGGACAGATATGATTGGCAGATGGATCGTAGGATTCGCATTTTTTATACATGCGTCTCCGAGCTATCGCCGCATTAAGAGATTTTTTCATAATCTCCTCGAAAATCCTTCATATCCGTATAAGAAATTTTTTGATTATACGATGATCATGTTGATCGTCATCAGTGTTTATATTCTGATCCGTCATGTTAAACATGAAGTGAGCCCGGAGTGGCTTTATTTCAATAACTATATTATTTCATTCATATTCTTGATCGAGTATCTTTTACGTTTATGGCTCTACAGCGACGGATCGAAAATTGTGATCGAGCAATATGAACACGATCTCTTTTTGCAACGTCCGTTTCGATGGATAAATGCGTTTAAACTGGCTTTGGCGAGTAAACGGGCATATGTTTTCTCCCTCTCTGCCATGATCGATTTACTGGCCATTATGCCGTTCTTCCATGAACTTCGAATGTTGCGTGTTTTTATCCTCTTTCGGGTATTCAAGCTTTTTCGTTATACAAAAAGCTTGACCCAGTTCATCTCAATCCTCTCCTCTAAAAAATTCGAGATTTTTACCCTCGGTATTTTTGCGATGATGATCATCGTTGTTTCATCGGTCTTGATTTATGTAATGGAAGCCAATAATCCCGAATCGCGGATTAATACCCTTTTTGACGCCATCTATTGGTCTGTCGTCACGATTTTTACCGTAGGATACGGTGATTTTATCCCTGTAACCGATGAGGGGCGGATGGTTGCTATGGTGATTATCGTAGCAGGTATCGCGGTTATCTCTTTTGCAACGTCGATTGTGGTATCGGCATTTACCGAAAAGCTTGATGAGATTAAAGAGGAAAAACTCATCGAAGATGTTTCAAAAATTAACCAATTTTATTTGATATGCGGATATACGCCGCTTACACAGCAAGTGGCTCACCGTTTTAACAAAAATGGAAAAAATGTTGTTATTTTAGAACGGGATAAACAAAAGGTGGTAGAAGCCCAGAAGGAAGGATTTGTTGCATTAGCGAATGATTCCGGCTCTCTTAATTCCTATCAGACCCTTCAAATGGACTTTGAGAAGCAGGTTATAGCCGTTATTTTGCTTCAAGAGAGTGATGTGCTGAATGTTTATACGGCATTAACCATTCGCGAGCTCTCAAAAAAAGTGTCGATACTTTCTATTTTGCACCAAAAAGAGAATCGTCGTAAACTCTCATTGGCCGGTATTAACGAGATTGTTTATACTCAGGAATTGATCGGATTGATCAGTAAAGAGATCAGTGGCAGACCGGTTGCTTTTGAGGTGATTCATGCTCTAAGATCTGAAAATAGCGGTGTATTTATTGAAGAGATCGGATTAGATGCTTCAATGGCGGATCATTTTTTAGAGGCTTCAAAACTTCCGCTGTTTCATAAACGTCTGATTGTTCTGGGGATTTATAAAACTGCTGAGAGCTCTTTTTGTTTTAACCCTTCCAGTACACTTGAAATCAAGGAGGGGGATGTTGCAATCATTATCGGTACGCGGACTCTCATTGATGAATTAAAAGCGCTGATGTATAAAAAGGGTAAAAAATGACACATCACAGTGCACTGGTATTCGGTTTTAATGAATACGCCAAGCAGATTGTATTGCAAATAGCAGGTGAATATACCTCTTTTGCCGTTTTTGTTATGAATGATGCAGAAAAGTCAGCGGCGCAATCAGCGGGTTTTGAAGCTGAAATATTTGACCTTAGTGAAGATTGGAAGAGCATTGAAGAACGTTTTAATATCAAGGAACTGATTGTCTTTTGTGCATTGGACAATGATGCTGAAAATGTCTTTCTCACGATTTCATTACGCTCGATGTTTGAAGATATTCCTATCATTGCTTTAGCCGGAGATCATGAAAGTGCTGAAAAGATGAAAAGTGCCGGTGCAAATAAAGTGATGCCTATTTTGCAAATTACGGCTGGGATTATTGGCGAAATGCTCGAAAAACCGACCGTTACTGAAGTACTTCATGATATTTTTTATGAAGATTCGACATTGAAAATCGCACAGATAACCGTTTCAAAAGATAGTTTTGTAGTGGGGAAACATCTGTATGATATTGATTGGGGAAATGAGTATGATGTATTGCTGCTAGCCATTGTGGATTTTCAGCTAGGGGCAACATTCAGCTTTACGTCACGCGGTCATAATCACCACATCGATCCCGATGATATTTTAGTCGTTATCGGTTACGAGGATAAAATAGCTGCATTTTCGAAGTTAATGGAGGTATCGATATGAAAAAAGTAGGGATTATCGGTGCAGGTAAATGGGGTGAAGCACTCAGTTTTGCAATGAGTGAAAAAAATGAGGTGATTATTACATCTCGTACTCCCCGGGATTGGCCAAATTTTAAACCCCTCGAAGAAGTATTGCAGTGCGAGTATCTCATCATCACTGTTCCGGCCCAGCAGGTCGGGAAATGGCTGGAAGAAAATTTTGTCTTTTCGGGACAAAAAATCCTCGTGGCGGCAAAAGGGATCGAAGCATCCAGCGGCCGATTTTTGAATGAAATCTATATGCAGTATATCCCGAGTGAAAATCTCTGTTTTCTCTCCGGTCCTTCGTTTGCGGCGGAGGTAATCAAGTCACTTCCGACCGCATTGGTGATTAATTCGACTTCGCTTTCTACGGCGCGGGAGTTTGCCGCTTTATTTCCCAAATTTATTCGTACGTATGTGAGCGAAGATGTTATCGGAGCGGAGATTACGGGAGCGTATAAAAACGTTATTGCTATCGCTGCGGGGATTTGTGAGGGACTCGGACTGGGGCATAACGCTGCTGCGAGTTTGATCGCACGCGGGCTGGTAGAGATGCAACGCTTTGGAAAAGCATACGGAGCAAAAGACGAGAGTTTTTTAGGTCTTAGCGGAGCGGGGGATCTGTTTCTAACCGCCAGCTCTTCAATGTCACGTAACTTTCGTGTCGGATTGGGACTTGCCAAGGGTTTGAACAAAGAGGCGGTATGCGAAGAGATCGGTGAAGTGAGTGAAGGGATAGGGACAGCCTACGCGCTTCATGAGATTGCCGAAGCAAGAGGGGTATATCTTCCCATTGCCGCAGAAGTGTATGCTATCTTAGAAGGGAAATCACCGCGTGCGAGTTTACGTGATTTGATCGAACGCTAAGTCATGAATATGTCGGAACAATCGAAAAAACTAATCATTGCTCTTTTAACGGCACTGATAACTTTTGCTATCGCTTTTATAATTCTTAATGCGGTACAAGCGGCATTGTTAGGGATAATTGTCCTTCTCGTGGCATTATGGAGCAATGAAGCGCTGCCGATGGCTGTGGTATCGCTTTTGCCGATTATCCTTTTTCCCGCCTTTGGGATTATCGATACCAAAACAACGGCACTCAATTATGCCAATCCGATTGTGTACCTCTTTTTTGGCGGGTTCTTACTGGCGATTGCAGTGGAGAAGAGCGGTTTGCACCGATGGATGGCCCACCATTTACTGAATCTCTTTCCCAAAAGTGCCAAAGGGGTGATTTTTGCTTTGGCATTTACTTCGGCAATGTTAAGCTCGCTCCTCTCCAATACAACCACGACACTGCTGTTGATGTCGATGGGGCTGTTTTTATCCACAATTCCGAAAATCCAAATGCGCTATCTTCTTGCCATCGCATACGGAGCAAGTATCGGCGGGATCATAACTCCTGTGGGGACGGCGCCAAATCTGATTTTACTCGGGATATTGGGAGAACATTCGCTTCCGGTCGTCCCTTTTGTCCAGTGGGTTGTGATGGTGGCACCTTTGGCATTTGTGATGCTGGGGATGATGGGCTGGGTACTTGGTATCGGATTGGCGAATGAGCCGAGCCATGCCAGCGAATCGCACCCTCCGTTGACGCCGCCTCAGCGAAAGGTATTGACGCTTCTCGGTGAGTTGATGGCGGTATTGTTGGTTAATGCTCCGATTCGTCCCTATTGGAACGGATTGGGATTGGCAGAAGAGGGGGTAATGCTCACGTTCGGATTGCTCCTCTTCTTACCGCAGTTGAATTTGCTGGACTGGATTGAAGATAAGGGAAAAATCCCGTTTCGGATTATGTTTTTATTCGGTGCGGGATTTGCGATTGCCAAGGCATTTTCGGATACGGGATTGGCAGATACTACGGCACAAAGTCTCGGAGTACTCGGAACATTGGCTCCGTGGATGATCATATTAGCGATTGCGGCATTGATTACGTTTACGACAGAAATTACGTCGAATACGGCTCTGATTTCGGTCATGCTACCGGTCATCTATTCCTTTTCGATCCAAAATCATTTTGATCCACTCCTTTTTATGATGGTGGCAACGATCAGCTCAAGTTATGCGTTTATGCTGCCGATTGCGACACCGCCGAATGCGATCGTGATGTCCAGCGGTGTGATAAAAATCAAAGAGATGGCAAAGTATGGAATGATTCTAAATATTATCGGGATTATTTTGATTGTATTATTCGCCCATTTTTATTGGGAAAATTTTATTTAAAAGGTTGATTATGTTAGTTCACATCGTTATGTTTCAGTTTAAAGAAGAGAACAAAGAAGCAAATCTAGTAAAAGTCAAAGGGATGCTCGAAGCCCTCCCTTCTAAAATCGATACTTTGCGCAGTATGGAAGTCGGAATTGATGTCAGCCGAAGTGAGCGATCATTTGATCTGGTACTGATATCAACGTTTGATGATCAGGCAGGGTTGGATGTCTATGCCCCTCATCCGGCACACCAAGAAGTGGTAAATGTTATCAAAGAGGTTACGAGTCTTTCCAAAGTTGTCGACTATATCCAATAGATAATTTTCTACACTATTCATTAACTCTTTTGTAACATTTCCGTTCTATAATGGTATAAATCACTCGAGGAGTATCACATGAAAACGTTAGTAACTGTTGTAGCGGCTGCGGCCTTATTATCTTCATTCGCATTCGGTGAAACTGCCGCAATGAATCAAGAACGGGTACAAGTTCAAAACGAAGTCCAAAATAAATTTCGTACGATGAGTACGGATGAATTGTTGGAAAAACGGGGAACTATGACCACTCAGCAAGAACGTGAACAGCTCCATAATGAGCTTATGAGCCGTCAGAAAACGATGACGAAAGAACAAAATGAGAAGTTCATGAAAAGACCGGAAAATCGTGTTCCTAAAATGAAAAACCAAGGTTCAGGCAAAGGGATGATGCAAGGTGGCGGTATGGGCTCAGGCATGGGCGGTGGCGGAATGGGTGGCGGAGGGATGGGAGGACGTTAATCGTCTCTCCTCTCTATCCGTCAGTTTTCTACAGAATAGACTGCTTTTAGCGTATAACTCTCTGCGGGTTGCAGTGTGATGATGTCATCACCTGCATTTGCCGTTTCAACGCAGACTATTTTTGTGTAATCATCTGCATTTAAATCCGCTTTTTGCTCACATACCCGTATCCACGGATTCCACACGATAGCAGTACGGCTCCCCTCAGACTCAATACGAATATTTCGATTGTATGCATCGTCATGTATTATGATCTCTCCCCCATTAGTAGGATAGACACGGTCCGTTTCGCCCTCGATGGAGATAGGATTTTTTTGAGGTTTTTCTCGGCTGTTATCGGTTTTGTCAGTGTAGGTGAATCCTTCGAGCCCAGTAATCCTCGTTTGGGTGATATCTCCTACACTAAAGTAGGTGTGGAGTGCCTGCGTAAGCTCCAAAGATGTATCCCCTAGGTTGTGGGTCGTGAGTTCCATTGTGAATTGTTTGCCTACGGTGAGTTTGAGGATAAGGCGAAAACGATGAGGCCAGAGTGCATAGGTCTCAGGAGTATCGGTGAGCTCAAAGGTGATACTGCACTCCTGATCGGGAAGAAGATCGGAAGAGATAACATTCCACATACGGGTGCGGACAAGTCCGTGATCGCTACGCCCTTGTTTTTGAGGATCGGGACCAAACCACGGCCAGCAGATAGGGACTCCGCCTCGGATAGGGGTTCCTTCTTTGAAAATCGCTTTTTCGCTCAGAAACAGCAGATTCTCAGTGTCAGAAGTAAAACGATACGAGAGTAAATGGGCGCCGTAAGGGGTAATGGCTGCTGTCGCGTGAGGTGTCGTGACAAGGGCTATCGGAAAGCCGTTTGGCCCATCTTTGAATGTTACATAACCTGCGTGTGAATACAGAGAGTTGAGAGTTTCGATGTCCATTGAACTTCCTTAACTGTTTTTCAGAGCTTCGATCTCTTCAGCTTTCTCTTCGATCGTGAGGAGTTCGTCTACTTTTTCCTCGTAGAGCGCTTTTGTTTTTTCCAGCTCTTCGGCGAGGACGCTAATCCCGATTTTTTCGTATTTTTTCGGATCGGCGAGGGAAGCGTTTAGCTCATCGATCTTGGCTTCGAGGGCTTCGATTTCTGTCGGGAGTTTTTCGAGAGCACGTTGTTCGTTAAAAGTGAGTTTGAAGACTTTTTGTTTTTCGTTTTGCGCGGTTACCGCAGTGGTTGCAGATTTGGCAAACTCTGCTTCCATAGCGTCCATTTCCTGGAGCTCTTTTTCATCTTCTAGGTATTCGCTGTAGGGTTTATAGCTCTCTTCGATGGTTCCGTCACCTTTGAAGATAAAGAGTTTTTTGGCAATCTTGTCGACGAAATATCTATCATGGCTGACGAGGATAACGGCTCCCGGGAAGTTTTGGAGTTTTTCTTCAAGGATATTGATTGTGGGAATATCGAGATCGTTGGTCGGTTCATCCAGAATTAGACAGTCCACTTTTTTCGTAAAGAGCAGGGCGAGGGCGACACGGTTTTTTTCTCCGCCGCTGAGGACTCCGATCTTTTTGTCCAAAAATTCTCTCGGGAAGAGGAAGTTTTTTAGATAGCCGTAAACGTGGTAGTCTTGCCCCTGTGCATCGACGCGATCTCCGCCGTGAGGGCAGAATGTCTCGATGAGGTTGAGATTGTCATCGAGCATTTCACGGTGTTGATCAAAATAGCCGATTGTGAGATCCCCTATCTTGATAATTCCGCTGGTCGGTTTGAGGCGTCCGAGCAGTGCTTTGAGCAGCGTCGATTTTCCGCTCCCGTTGGGGCCGACTACGGCAATGACGTCTTTTTGCAGGATTCGGGTTGAGAAGTCTTTGATGAGGAGTTTATCTCCGAGAGTAAGTCCGAGATGCTCAATCTCGAAAAGCATCTTCTGGCGGTTGATTCCCTCTGAACGGTTAAAGTGTTTTGCTTCGCGCTCGAGTTCGAGTTTCATTTTTCGAATTTTAGAAGGATTGTTTTTAGCATCTTCGCGCAGCTGCAATACCCGCTGTTTGCGTCCTTCGTTTCGTTTTAGACGTGCTTTGACTCCGCGACGGAGCCATTCGTTCTCGGTTTTGAGGAGTTTTAGGAGGTTGTCGTGCTGTTGAGCCATGGTACGGAGCAACTCCTGCTTTTGTTCCAGATAGTTGCTGTAACCCCCGTTAAATTCGCGAAGAGAACAATCTTCGACTTCGATCGTTTTGGTCGCGACCTGATCGATAAAATAACGGTCATGCGAGATAAAGAGGAGGGTGAAACGCTCTTTGAGAATCAGCTCTTCGAGAAACTCGACCATGTAGACGTCGAGATGGTTGGTTGGTTCGTCGAGGAGAAGGATATCGGGTTTTTGGAGTAAGAGTGAGGCGAGGGCGACACGGCGTTGTTCCCCTCCGCTGAGGAGATCGACTTTTTTATTCTCATACTCTTTGAGCATAAAATGGTGCATCACCCGCTCGATTTTATCATCGAGGTTCCAGGCATTGTGATGATCAAGGAAATTAGTCAGTGTGGCTTGTTCATCGAGAAGTGCGCTATTATCAAATTCTTCGGCAAGGAGGACGGAAATCTCATCAAAACGGACTTTTGCCGATTTCAGCTCACCAAGACCTGCTTCAATCGCTTCGCGTACCGTGTGAGAAGGATCAAATTTCGGTACTTGGGAGAGCATCTTGATCTCGATACCTTGACGGTTGATCCGCTCACCCCCATCCGTATCAAGTGATCCGTGGACGATCTTCATCAGTGTCGATTTGCCGCTGCCGTTTTTGCCGACGATGACGACGCGTTCCCCCTCATCGATATGGAAATTGATATTTTCTAAAATTTTTTGGGCTTCGTAGTGTTTGCTGACACCGAGGAGATCGACTAATGCCATATTGGTTTTATTCCTATGTGAGGATACGTGAGCGAATTATAGCGGATGGGAACTTAGAGGGGGTATCTCATATTAATATCTAAAGATGACTATTATATGACTATAAAAGTGCTAAAATTCCCGCAATCAATTGAGGAGTCAACTAGTATGAAAACAAATTTAACATTAGTCTTGTCTATGCTTTTAGCAGCAAGTGTAAGTGTCAATGCAGGACAAATAGACGGCGGAGCAGTCGTGGGCAGTATGGTCGGTGCGGGAGTCGGTTCAGCAGTCGGTTCAGCGACCGGTGGTAAAAACGGTGCAATCATCGGCGGCGGTGTCGGCGGGGCACTCGGAGCAGCGGTCGGAAGCAAAGATCAGCCACGGGCTGGGACTAGAGAAAACACGGTATATGTAGAGGGTAGAAATCGGGATGATTATCGAGAACACCATGATAATGGAAGACATAAAGGACACCATAAGCATCACGATCGTGATTGATTGTAAAAATACCCTTTAAAAACAGTGATTGCGTGAGAGATACCATATCGCAATCGCGTAATTAACGATAACTGCTTGTTATACATATATGAATTATATCGGAGGAATTTTATTTTAATAATTCTTCCAAATCTTCGAGAGAATGTATCAGATAGCTATCCGTATTAAATTCTTTGAGTTCCAGAGTGATTAGGTTATCTGATTTTTGAAGAAGTGGTGTGAACAATGATAAATCTAAACTGATTGGGTTATTGGATAAGAGGACAAAATCATCACCATGCAGACGGAAAAGTACTTCATCCTCCGATTTTTTACGTAGAATATCAGCAAAAGACTTTAAAAACAAGTCGCCTTTGTCCCATCCGTAACGGTTATTATAGAGATTGAAATTATGGATAAAGATAATTTTTAGATAGAGAGTATTTGGATTATTTTGATGTTGAACTAAAAATAGATCTAGATAATGGGGATTATAGATTTTACATAATGAATCTTCAAAAAAGAAAGAAAAACGTTTCTGTTCCATTTCCGTCGAGGGGAGCTGAGAAATATTCGTATTGATCTCGATACCGGATAATACGGTGATGGCCGCATCGGTTACTTCAGGGTTAAATTGTGTACCGGAATATTTTTTGAGTTCATCGATAGCCAATTCAATGTTCATTCTGGGTTTATAAATACGGTTTGTTGTCATAGCATCAAATGCATCAGCCACAATCATAATTCGAGAGAGCGGAGGTATGGCGTCGCCTTGAATCCCGAGCGGATAGCCGGTTCCGTCATGCCGTTCATGGTGTGCCGCAACAATTTGTGAGAGTTCAAAATACATCGGAATATTTTGCAGCATGTTTGAGCCGGTTGTAACGTGCTCACAAATCAGGCGGTATTCGAGATCATCGAGCTTTCCGGGTTTGAGCAAGACGGAATCCGGAGTCACTATTTTGCCGATATCATGCAAAATTCCCGCACGATATACGAGATCACACTCTTTAGTGCTATACCCCATTTTTTCAGCAATGAGCTTACAGTATGTTGCAACACGTTCCGAATGTCCGCCGGTATAGGTATCGCGTTTTTCGACCAGTTCGACGAATGAGAGGAGCGTTTTTTCATAGTTTTCTATTTTTTCTATTTCGAGTGTAATATTTTTTTCGGTTCGGACCCTTACCATCTCTTCTAAAGACTCTTTATAGAGTTCGTTTTCACGGTATTTGTTGATTTTGTCAACGATTTTAAAAAGGATGAGATTGATATCGTCAAAGTCGATCGGTTTCACGAGATAGCCGCTGGCATGGAGGGAAAGCGCATCGAGGAGATAGGGCACTTCCGAAAAAGCGGTTGTAATAATTATCTCTTGTTCCGGAACTATCTCTTTAATAGCTTTAATCATTTCCAACCCGTTCATGTGGGGCATTTGTATATCGGTGATAATAATATCGTAGATTTTTTTTCGAAAAGCGATTAGCCCTTCTTCTCCGTTTGATGCGGTATCTACCTGCGGAAAAATGAGTCTGAGATAATCAACGACACTTTTTTGAAGGGCTGCATCATCCTCGACATATAAAATAGAGATTGACGAACTGATTGCTTTGAGCTCTTTCAAATATGCCATTGCATAAGCCTTTTAAGATAGTATCATCGGTAATCCGATATAAAAGCAGCATCCGACACTGTCACTGCTCCACCACAGTCTACCTCCGAGATGTTTGGAGATAATAATATTTGACATATAAAGTCCGAGCCCTGTACCGTTTTCGGCTTTTGTTGTGACGTAGGGCTGGGAGATTGTATTTTTGATCGAAGGGCTGATTCCTCCGCCGTTGTCACAAACCTGAATGATAATTTCCCTATCTTCACGTGTGAGTCCAATGCGGATGATTCCTGTGGTCGGATTATGTTCTTTGATCGCATCTTTTGCATTGTTAATAAGATTGATAAGGGCTTGAAGGAGTTGATTTTGGTAGGTATGAATTTCAAACTCTTGATTTTTTGGAAGTTCCAAGAGGATACCGTTATTATCGAGCCCTTTTTGAATAAGGGTGACTAATTTTTCGATGATGGTTGCCATATTCACTTTGTCTTTGACTTTGTCCGGTTTAAAAAAGTCCCGAAAATCATCAATTGTACGGGAAAGATAATGAGTTTGCTCATCCATGGTTTCGATCACCTGTTCGAGTACATCATCGGATATCTCATTATCGAGCTCAAGATGTGCTTTGAGGGTATTGGATGCCATCGAAATAATACTCAGAGGTTGTCGCCATTGATGGGCAATCATCGCGAGCATGTCTCCCATAGCCGCTTGACGGGCTTGTGAGATCATGATTTCATCTTTACGCTGAATCTCGGTAATGTCAATAGCGGAGGAAACAATCAAAGGTTTGTTTTTATGATTGTGATCTAGCCGTACCGAACTGACCAGCCAAACCCGATTTTCACCGGTTTTGACCGTGATATGGTGCTCTTTTGGTTCTCCTTGGATCGGTTGAATATACGATAATTTGAGCTCTTGTTTGTATGGCAAACTTATATTCGGATACAGTTTATCCATCCAGAGATCCAGTGTCGGAATCTCTTTGTACGAATACCCGGTACACTCTTTCAGTGTGAAATTGGTTAGGATAATATCCCCCTCATCGTCATGCAACATGATCGGGATAGGGGCGTATTCGATAATATTTTGGCGTTCCGCTTTTTCCATTTCCAGTTCATACATTAGGAATTTTAGCTGTGAAATATCACGGATAATGAGGAGAAAATAGAGCGGATTTCCGAATTCATCGTGCAATAAAACTGCTGAATGGTTAACCCAGATGACATTTCCATTTTTATGCTGATACCGCTTTTCGACTTGATAATTGTTCCGTTGATTTTCCAAAAGAAGCTTTTTCAGATGAATATCTACCGCTATATCTTCAGGATAAATAATATCACTAAGGTTCATGTATAACAGCTCTTCTTTGGTATAGCCTAAAAGAGTGCAGAGATATGTATTGGCGTCTATCCAGCTATCATCAAGTCCGATATGGGCGATTCCAATATTCGCCTCTTGGAAGGTGAGCTTATAAAGATTTTCTTGCTGTGCAAGCTTTTGGATAAGAACATCTTCTTTTGTGATATCGACAGCGGAGCAAATGACTCCGGTAATATTTCCTTCTTGATCTTTGATTGCGGCATTGGTCCATGACATCAGATGCCTACCATTATTTGCGTCGGTTACGGCAAAAGTGTTATTAGGGATAATCAGTATTTCTCCACTGAGAATCGAGGAAAATATCTCTTTAAATTTGTCACGTGATTCGGATGGGACAAAGATATCAATCCAGTTTTTTCCGATAACCTGATCAGAAGGAAGCCCTAAAATAGTGCACCCTTCAGTATTGATGGTCAGTATATTGGCATTTGTGTCGAGTGCCATGACCAGCATTCCGCTAATACTCATATAAAGATCGGAGAGTTGATGTTCACGGATCGCAATTTTTTCGAGTCGGTTTTGTTCCGTGATATCGTGAAAAGAGATTACGGCACCGATGATTTTTCCGCCTTCTATGATTGGGCTTTCGACTAATTCGACTTCGAAGGAGGTTCCGTCTTTACGCCAAAAAACTTCTTCTCCCCGATGGTGTTTACCCAGTCGAAGAACATTTTGAAGTGGGCATTCATTTTCTAGGTAAGCGGTTCCATCGGATTTAGTACGTTGCCAGAACTCATTACTCTTTTTCCCGATAAGCTCATCCGCACTCAATCCCAGCATTTTTGCGGCGGCAGCGTTGACAAAAGTGTGACGCATATCCATATCGAACCCCAGAATCCCATCGAGCGTTGAGTTCAGAATTAAAGCGTGCTGATGTTGGATATTTTCGATATGGGACAAGGATACATGGAGCTCTTCATTGGAGCTTTGTAACTCTTCATTCGATGTTTCCAACTCTTCATTGGAGCTTTGCAACTCTTCATTAGAACTTTGCAACTCTTCGTTCATGAGCTGCAAAGTCTCTTTGTTGATTGTTAATTCATCGGATAGTAAACGGATTTCTTCTCTGGCAGTTGTGAGCTGAGAGGTGAGATTCTTAAGCATCATTGATTCATCCGGAAGAGTTAATGCTCCGGGGTTAAACTGAAGATCACTACTGCTTAGTTCCTGAAAATAGAGCAAAAGCATTGGACTGCCGGTTAATCCGTTAAAAGGGTAGGCTATCACACGAACAAAGGTATCATCGGATGAAGTTGAAGCCGTTTCAATAAATTTTGTTGATTCAGGATTTTTGGAAGCAAGGGCGCGAATGAGAAGCGTTTTAACATCGTAACGGAGCGACTCATCCAGATTCAATAAAAGATTAAGGGTAGGAAAACCATCGGAAAAACGGATATAAGGGATAGCACCTTTTTTATAGACCATCGTAAAATTTTGATCTACGATGATGCAGTGAGGGGCAAAAAAATCAAACACGGTATGGGCTATTTGATCTTCAATATTTTTCATTTCAATTTCGGTGACCGGATTCGGTTCTTTTTCTGATTTTTGGTCTAGATGTTTTGAAAAATAATGGTTAGAAATTTTGGGAGGGTTTTGAATATATTCTTTTTCGTAAATTTTATGCAGGGTATTGAGCGGCGTGAAATAATTGACACTCAAGAGGGTTGATTCTGAGGAACCCAAAAAGAGGATCCCATGATCTTTGAGGGCGTAATGAAAAAGAGAAAATGTCTCTTTTTGCGCGACAGGCAAAAGATAGATCAGTAGATTTCTGCAGCTGATGAGATCTTGATTGATAAACGGGGGATCTTGGAGAAGATCGTGATGGGTAAAAACAATGGATTGACGGAGAGTCTGTACTACTTTATACCCATCATTAAACGGGGTGAAATATTCGTCCAATAAGGTTTGATCCACCTCTTGGAGAGACTCTTTAGAATAAAAACCTGCGCGCGCTGTTGCAAGTGCATCATCATCGATATCGGTGGCAAAAATACGAATATCAAGATTTTTTTGGAGACGTTTACAAATTTCACTAACCAAAATTGCCAATGAATACGCCTCTTCTCCGGTCGAACAGGCAACGCACCAAATGCGTAATTCATGATTTTCGGATTTTTTTTCCAAGGTGGAGGTCAGAGTATGCTCAAGAGCGTTAAATGCCTCTTTATCTCGAAAAAAAGCAGTGACCCCAATCAAAATTTCCTGATACAAAAGTTGTGCTTCCTCATGATGCTCCAGTAAATATTCCGCATATTCCGGGAGTGAATCGATGTGAAGGGCCATCATCCGTTTTTTAATCCTCCGTGAAACCGTCTCGTCTTTGTATTTTCGCAAATCGAGGTGAACTTGATTACGAAGTACGGTTTGGATCGTTTTCATCGGTTCCATCGTCGCATTTTTCAGGGGTGACTTAGATCCATGGATCAGATGATCAAGATGTCCCGGGATCTCTTCCAGAGTTAAAATATCGTCAATAACTCCAGCTTCAATGGCACTTTTCGGCATTCCATCATAATGGGTTTCTCCCAGTGACTGGGCTATAGTTCTCCCTCCGTGTTCTTTAATAGACCTCATCCCTTTTGTCCCATCATGCCCAGAGCCGCTTAATAAGATTCCAATGGTATTTTTTTTCTTGTACAAAGCCAAACTTTCAAAGAGTGTATCGACAGAAGGTGTCGGAGAATGAGGCATATTTTCAGCTTTTTCGAGGACAAGGCGATGATTTTTAAAATAAAGATTGCAGTTGGACGGGATAATGTAAATATGATCGGGAAGAAAGGCAGCGTCATAGTCTACTTCGGATACTGGGAGGAGGGAATGGTGCGCTAATATAGAAGCTAGGAGACTTTTATTATTGGGGGTCAAATGCTGTGCCACAATATATATACAGCCTAAACCCGATGGCAGCAGTGGAACAAGTTTTTGCAACGCCTCCAAACCACCCGCACTGGATCCGATTCCGACATACGTATATTTTTTCATTTTAACCTAATTGTTGTTTTTGAGCGCTCACATATCTATATACATAATATAACAAGGATATTCTGTTATGTCAAGTTTAAATAAAAATAAATATAAGATGATTTTTTAATCAGTATTGTAATTTTTTGCTTTTACAGAAACTTATGCTGATTTAAGGGCGCTTTGAAATGAAAAAGGGTTAGTAATAAAAATACCCTTTAAAAACAGTGATTGCGTGAGAGATACCATGTCGCAATCGCGTAATCATTATAGGGTGTTTCACGCTGAGCAACGGGAATGGAATCGTTGCGAAGTTTGCTTCGGATGATTCCAAAGACAATAAAACCTAAAAGCAACGTTCCTAGTACGATAAACCAATCACTCGTCCACCATACAAACCCTGCAATAATATAGTTTCCATAACTCAGTGCATATCCCAATATCCGTGCAAAAAATCGGCATTGACGTGTCGGCAATGTAGGCGTTGGATCAATATGGAAAGTTAATTGCTCATTATTCATAGATAAATTATAGCGGATGGTGGTTTAAGGGTGCTTATAATGTATTCGTCTCAAAATAGTTGAGCAGATCCGTATAAGTTAAAGGACGGCTATGCCAGTATCCTTGAATAGCAAAACATTCCAAATCATTTAAAATAGTGACTTGTTCGATCGTCTCGGCACCTTCGGCTATTGTTTTAATTCCTAGGGATGTAGCCATTGTGATAATTGCCTGAACGATAGCTCGGTCGTGCGGATCCGTTACCAGATCATCGACAAAGGATTTATCGATTTTGAGCGTGGAGACCGGGAATTTTTTTAGATAAGACATAGAAGAATATCCGGTTCCGAAGTCATCGATTGAAAAAGTGATACCGTGAACTGTCAGCTGGTTCATCTTTTCAATAGCGAGTGTTGGATTATCGACCAAAGCTCCTTCTGTGATTTCAAGTTCCAGCTTTTCAAAAGGGAACCCTGTTTCCTGCAATGCTTTTGTAATGATCTCATTGAGATGCTGATTTCGAAACTGGACAGGAGAGAGATTGACGGATATTTTGGGGATGAAACCGGTAGTTTCGGAGAGTTTCATCATTTTCGATAATGCCTCTTTGAGAATCCATTCACCTAAGGTAATGATTAGATCGGTCTCTTCGGCAATCGGAATAAAGTATGCGGGGTTCATAAATCCAAGAGTTGGGCTATTCCAGCGTATGAGAACTTCTAATCCTATAAACTGTTTTTCACGTGTATTGTATTTAGGCTGATAGACGAGAAAGAGCTCATCCGAACCGATCGCCTTGCGAAGAGCATTTTCGATAATCAATGTTCCAGAAACAAAATCGCCGTTGGTCGGTTCAAAAAAGAGATACGTGTTTTTGCCTTTGATTTTTGCTCCGTACATTGCCATGTCGGCAGCTTTGATCAATGTCTCAGCATCGTCTCCATCCTGCGGATACAACGCAATACCGATACTGGCAGTCATATAAATATCATTTTGATCAATAAAAAATGGTTCCTTCATCAAATGTAAAATGTCATGAACAGATTTTTCTATTGATTCTTTGGAGTCAGAGAATTCGGTTATAATCGCAAATTCATCTCCCCCTAAGCGGACACAGAATCGGTTCTCATCACATATCTGAGCGAATCGATCGGCAAGATTTTGTAAGAGCTGATCTCCGACTGAATGACCGAGTGAATCATTGACCATTTTAAAGCGATCCAAGTCGATATAGATAAGGCCGAAAATTTTGTCGTTTTCCTGTGCTTCAAGGATTTGAGTATTAAGACGTTCACGGAAGAAATGACGGTTTGGAAGTTTGGTCAGAGGGTCGAATAAAATCAATTGTTGAAGATGTTCTTCCGTATGTTTACGATCTTCGATGTCTTCGATAACACCGATATAATGAGTGATTTTTCCATCATTATCCAATACAGGAGAGATGGTTTCCAAACACCAGTAGATTGCACCGTTTTTTTTCTGATTTTTAAATTCTCCTCTCCATGTAAAACCCTTGGAAATTGTTTCCCACATATTTTTGTATATTTCTGAGCTATTGAGATGGGTTCGCATTACATTGGGTTTTTTGCCGATGAGTTCTTGCCGGGTATAACCGTTGATTTTACTAAAGGCTTTATTGACATATTCGATAATACCTTGTGTGTTTGTGATAATGATTCCGTTTCCGCTTTGTTCCAATGCATGCGTAAGCATTAGCAATCGCTGTCGGCTTGTTTCAAACGCTTTTTCACTTCCGATCAGTCGGCGTCCTAAAAACAATATCATACCAATACCGATGATCCAGAGAATCAAGTGGGTCAAGATCAGATTTGAAATACTATCTCGCTCAATAAGTTTATATGAGTCCAAAGGGATTGTGACATCGGTCGCACCCCGTAACCCGCCGACGGGGATTCCTGTCCAGGCATGACATTTTATACACCCCTGTTCCATATACATCGGCTGCATCATACGTAGATATCTTTTTCCGTCGACTTGGATGATCTCTGTGTACTCTTTTTTTCCTGATGAAAGGATATCAAGAGCTTTGGATTCCCACGTATCTGGAGCATTTTCGGGATTCATATATACTTTTGCAGTAATCCGTGCTTTGACTCCGTAGAGTTTCCCGTAGTCATTCATAATTTCTCGTAACATTGTTGCCGGATTGTAGAGAGTGAGCATTTTCCCGCTGCTGATATTAACATCACGATCTTTTATATTGGCAAGAAACGGGATAGGTTTTGTGTTTTCATCGACCGTGAGATATGCTCCGCCATGGCGTGTTGCCCACAAACGGAAAGCGAGGTCTTTGTTTAGATTGGTTTTTGCTTCTTGGGTAGCAAGTTGCAGTATTTGTTGATTGATATTATGAATATTCCAAATTAACGAGGTGAGGATAAGGATCATGAACCCGATAATAAAAAGGGGAATATATTTGGATAGAGTAACCGCTTTAGTGATGTTAGGCACGGAAAACTTCCTTTGATCTTTATCCTGAATGACTTATCAATGATAATAGCACAATGTTTTTGAATATTGCTAAGTTAAAGGAGAAAATACCTATACACAGTCTCACACCAAATTTTTAAGAGTGACTTGAGCCGATTTTAAGGCACTTTGGGATGAAAAAGGGTCATTTAATGCAGGAACCAGAGTATTGATCGGGTTTTTCGGATAACCAAACGGGGCAAACAGATGGTTGGGTGAGAGTTTTCCGAAACGGACGGGAAGTTCGAGAGAACCGAGATTATTACTGATAATTGCAATGTCTCCCTCCTGCAGACCTTTCTTTAGCGCTTCATCACTGTTCATCAGAAGATAGGGTGCTTCTTCTCCTTTGAGCAACTCTTCGACTTGCCCGGTACGGGTCATTGTATGCCACTGTTTTTTAGTTCGGCCGGTAATCAATACAAACGTATCGGTATCCAGATGAGGAGAAGAGGAGATGATCGGATGAAATTGTGCCTTGAGCGTTGCTGTGGCAAAGCATTCATCCGTATAAAGGCGTTCACCTCCCCATTGGTATGAAAGGGATTCGTACTTTTGGGTGCTTTGATCGCATAATCGATTTTTTGTGAGGGATTTATAGTCGTTATAGATCGCTTCTGTATCGGTGTAGTCGAAGCCTTCAAATCCCAGTTTCTGTGCTACATAGCAAATAATATCGCTGTCGCTTTTGGCTTTATCAGGGCCGGATTTAAAAGGGCGTACTCTTTTGATAAAGCGTTCCGAGTTGGTCATGCTCCCCTCTTTTTCTCCCCATGAAAGTGTCGGAAGGACGAGATTGGCAAGCGATGCCGTTTCACTGAGAACACAGTCTTGGACAACCAAAAAAAGCTCAGGATTACTAAATGCCCGCTCCGTCTTTTTCAGATCGGGAAGGGTTAGAAGGGGATTAGTGCAGGCAACCCATAAAAAGCGGATTTTATTCTCCAAGATAGCATCGACGGCATCGGTAACAGTGATACCGGGAGTAGGGGAAATCGTATTGGTCGGGAGGTTCCAATACACTTCGCAAACTGCTCTATCGTCCGGATTGCGCACATCCCGGTATCCCGGGAGTCCGTTAGAGAGATATCCCACTTCCCGTCCACCCATCGCGTTTGGCTGACCTGTGAGTGAGAGAGGGAGCCCTTTTTGGGCATTTATGCGTCCTGTTGCCAAAAATAGGTTGATAAATCCGAGATTGC
Organism: Sulfuricurvum sp.; assembly: GCF_028712165.1. Taxonomy (GTDB): domain Bacteria; phylum Campylobacterota; class Campylobacteria; order Campylobacterales; family Sulfurimonadaceae; genus Sulfuricurvum. Next base: position 41,670 of record NZ_JAQTQR010000016.1, read on the forward strand.
GCATAACTCCGTCAACCGCTTGATTGAGCCCCTGACACCATAATCCGAGTATCTTTTTATTGGATGCGAAGAGTTCAACCAGTGATTCGACATCGTTCAAAGAGAGTCCACAGGATGCGACGGATTCTGCAAACGGTATTTCGATTGCAGCATTTATTGTTTGCTCGAACCCTTCGGTTGCACGGTCTATAAAGGCGGTATCGCATGCCCCGCGTCGATAAAGCTCGGCTAAAAGGGCATTATAAAGGGTCGTATCGCTTCCGCCGGAGAGTCCTATCCAGAGATCGCTTTTTTCGGCTGTTTCGGTATAGATCGGATCGATGACGATGATTTTTGTCTCCGGATGGGCTTTTTTACGGGCCAGTATTCTGCGGAAGATGACCGGATGTGCCCATGCGGGATTGGAACCGCTGATGATTATGACGTCTGCATCATCGATATCGGCGTAACTGCCTACGGGACCGTCACTGCCGAAAGCCATTTTGTGGGCGACAACGGCGGTTGCCATGCAAAGGCGGGAGTTTGCATCGACGTTGTTGGTTCCTAGATGTCCTTTGATCAATTTTGTAAAGAGATAGCTCTCTTCGGTAAGAAGCTGTCCTGAGAGGTAAAAGTAGAGGGCATCTTTGGGAAGATCGGAAATGTTTTTGGCGAG
>NZ_JAQTQR010000017.1 GCF_028712165.1 Sulfuricurvum sp.
GTCGTACCTTTGAGGAGTATGCGGCATTTTTTGATTTGGATGCCGAGACGATGAAAAACATGAGAGTTTTGGACTGCCCAAGCGGAGCGAGTTCATTTATATCTGAAGCCAAGAGCAAAGGGATAGCGGCACAGGGGTGCGATATTCTGTACTGTTATGATCGTGATGCATTGCGTGCACAAGGGGAAAAGAGTATCGAGAAAATCTATGCCGATACGAGCTGGATGGCGGAACATAATTTTGCGTTTTATCATTCGATAGAGAGACATAAAGAGCATAGAGTAGGGGCATTAAAAGCATTTTGTGACGATTACAATACAAAGGATTATTGGTTCGCCGAACTTCCGAAACTGCCGTATAGGGATGATAGCTTTGATTTGGTACTCAGTTCGCATCTGCTATTTGTCTATGAGGATAGACTGGATGAAGCATTTCATGAAGCGTCGATTACCGAGATGCTTCGGGTCGGGAAGGAAGTTCGTATTTTCCACCTGGTCGATTATAAAAACTCTCGAGTAGATGAAGCGGATAACCTTAGTCCGTTAGCCTATCGGATGGCCGAAAAATTCGGCGGGGAAATAGTCAAAGTCGGATTTGAGTTTCAAAAGAATGCAGGGTATATGTTGAAGATAAAACGGTAAAATGAGAAGAACATTTATATAAAATATATTTTGACGAGATAGAGGTTGAGATGAAAAAAACCGTTTTAATAACCGGCGGAAACAAAGGGATAGGATTAGAAGCGACAAAAGTTTTTGTGGCATTGGGTTATAAAGTCATTGTCGTAGCGCGGGATTTTAGCGACTTTAAAGACCATGAATCCGTACAGCAGGTCGTATTTGATTTGACACAAGTGAATAAAATACCTGCGTTCATCGACTCTTTGCCACCGATTGATATTCTGATCAATAATGCAGGTGTGATGTATTCGATCCCCTATCAGAGCTATAGCTGTGAAAAAATCGATTCGATGATGCAGTTAAATCTTTATGCTCCTATCAAACTGATCGAAGAAGTTGCCAAAAAGATGCCATTTGGCGGTCGTATTGTTAATAATGCGTCTATCGCCGGACAAATAGGACATCCCGATATTTGGTACGGGATGACCAAAGCGGCTCTCATTAATGCTACGAAGAGTTTTTCGAAAATCTTTGAGGGAAAAATTATCATCAATGCCGTAACACCCAGCCCCGTCGAAACGGATATGCTCGATGTGATACCAAAAGAACGGCAAGAAGCATTTTTAAAGTCGGTCATTACCAAACGTTTCGCTTATCCGCAAGAGATAGCCAAAACAATGGTCTGGCTTGCTACCGAATCACCTGAATATATCAATGGAAGTGTAATTGATATCAATAATGGGTCATTTCCGAGATAAAGAGAGACCATGTTAGAGAACATTTTAAATTATATGCAAATCACGGAACACATAGCTTCATCGGGACAGCCTAATGAGGCTGAATTCGCCGCAATCGCGGATGCAGGATATGACGTCATCATAAACCTCGCTATGCCAGATTCGGAAAACGTAATACCCGCAGAAGGTCATTTAGTTACTGCGAACAACATGATCTATATTCATATTCCGGTTCCGTTTGATGCGCCTGAGCTTTTTCATTTGAAGTCATTCATTAAAATTATGGAAACATTTGCTGATAAGAAAGTTTGGGTTCATTGTGTAAAAAACTACAGAGCATCAGCTTTTTTGTACCATTATTTGCGTAAATCACGAGGTCTTAGCACTACTGAGGCACAAAAAGCGATACTTCCATCATGGGAATCGAATGAAATCTGGCAACGGTTTATGAATATTGATTCTTATTAAGTTTGCGCATATAATAAAGAGAGATATGAATGAAAAATAAATTACATTTACTATGCGGAAAAATGGCTTCCGGAAAATCTACGTTATCAAAAAAGCTAGTTGTAGAATATAACGCCATAGCTTTGTGTGAAGATGAGCTTTTGGCAAAGCTTTATCCTGATGAGATCAAAACGATCCAAGATTATGTCAAATACTCAGAACGTCTAAAAGAGGCGATTAGACCCCATTTGATCGATCTATTACGAAACAATATGAATGTCGTGATTGATTTTCCGGCAAACACACAAAAGCAACGAGAGTGGTTCAAAGAAATTTTAGAAATTGCAAACGTTGATCATATTCTCCATTATATGGATAAATCCGATGATATATGTAAAATGCAGTTGCGAAAACGAAATGATGGATTACCTAAAGATGCTCCTTTGATTTCAGAGGAAGTATTTGATGCAATCACTAAATATTTTGAGCCACCTCATGAAAATGAAGGATTTAATATTATTCGATATGCGCATTAACTAGGTAAAAAATGCCCCAGATGTGAAACTCGCTGAGGAAGGTGAGCTTTAAAAAAAGTAATTGAGGTTATAGGTATCACCTGACCCCTTTATCTTAAGCTCCTGATATTTTACTTATAAAGTAACTTCTTATATTATCGAGCATATTATCATATTCTTGTTTCCTGTACCTATTATTATCAATGATATTTTTACGTTCAGCTGTTTGGCGACTTGGTATATTGGTTAGTTCACCTTTACCATGTGCAAATTCATCTAGTTGATATAAAGCTTCTTTTATTGTATTTAAATGTATATCATCAATAAACAAAGAACTTTTTTGTAAATAAAAGTTTGATTGATTGATTTGAGAACTAAAATCTCTTACTTTTTGAACTGAATAGTCAGTCCATAAATCATCCATTGATTTTTTTAAATCACATAATGACACCCAAAGCTCACCATAAATATCAAATTGTTTTTCTGAATAACGAAGTAGTACAGTTTTTACACTTGCAACTTCTATCTCATATTTTCTTTTTATTTCTTCCAACTCTTTTGCATATTGGAATTTTTCTTTTTCTAATATTCTGCTTGCCCACACTTTACCAAGCCATGTTGAGAAGCCGAAAATAATAATTGTAGCTCCACCTGCACCTGTGATAATAGCCCAAAAAATATCCATCTAATTGTGTCCTTTACTGTAACTTAACGTTTAAGATGAGCGGATTAATTACCCGCAGGGTAATTTATTGGCTCCTCTGATTTGTTAGCGAAGCCATTCTTCATCTTTGAAACCAATTTGTTTGAGCAAGAGTTTTCCTAATGAAGTGATTTCATATCCTTTGGTTTCCAATTCATTTGTGTTCCCACCTATTTTGATACTGATATTTTTCTTTAGCAATCCTAAAGTAGCCAAATGTTCCTTGTAGCTATTTTGAATAGCTTCTTTATCAATATCTTCTTTACTTCCTCCCAACGTTGGGATTACTGTTTTCAAAACATTGCTATGTAATTGCCTGAATTCTTTGTCACTATTCATTAAAGGGTTCAAATAGAATCTTAGCCAGATAATCTCTATATCATTTAGCTCTTTTAAAAGGTTTAAAAGGTGTTTGTTTTCAAGATCAGAAATATAATTATTATCCAAACTGTTTTCTATCACTGATGATATATATTTGATTCTATCATCAGATAATGCCCTTGAAGCTTGAAACATGCTTTCTTCCATAAGATCAACAAATTCCTCGCTTTTGAGCTTATTATCAAGTTGCTCTTTTTGAAATTGTTGAAGTTTTTTCTCAAGTTCAAGTACATACCTAGAAAGTCGATCAATTCTCTGATTTGGAACTATGACATCAAACATTTCTTGTATCATTGGACCAACAAAAGGGATTGGACCTGCAATTGACTTTATTGTTGATAGTGTGATGTCAGTTTTATTATTTTTTTCAATATCATTTGGTTGCATTGTTCGTCCTTCTCATTTTATAGCTAACGTTCGTCGTGAGTGACAGCTATGCTGTTCATTCCTCGTACTTGTTATGTTTTCTTTTAAGTTAATGTAGGTAAATAGCTTTGTAAAGCAGTCGTTATCTCTGTTTGCTTTGACCCTTTTAATAGCCTAACTAATAGTTTACTATACTCTCCAGTTGCAAGACCAAATATTTGAGATATTCTGTCAGGAAGAGATTTACGATTATATATTAATAGAAGTTGTTCTAAATTTCTTTCATCTATTGCAGTTTGATATAAAATTCTAGATTGTTCATATATATTGTGAATGTTAATTCTTCCCAAAGTTGTTGTAAGACCATCAGCTAAACCTTGCTCTGTATTTGCTTCTTTTGAAAAGGCGCCTAATTTATATTCAATAATCTTTTCAGCTTTTGATGAAACCTGATTATCAAACTCTGAGGTTAGTGCATTAACTAAAAAAGTAATAACTTCATCTACTTTTGCATTTGCATCAAGTTCTAAATGAAGTGAAATAATCCTAAGAATTGGCTCAATACAAAAAAGATTTTCGATTTCGGCGACAGAAATAGTATATATATTTTGAGTTTCTAGTGCTGTTATCTCTGGCTGTTCTTTATAATCACTATCAATAATCCCATATGCACTTAAATGATGTAGCGAAACATTACCTCTAAATGCTTTAGTTGCTTCTATCACCTTATCACAGCCACCTCTTGGAATAATATGAAAATCAGGGTACATTAATTGATATATTGTAGAATCTAACTTCCCATTTTCTCCCTCACAGAAAACGATATTTTTTCTATTACCTATGATTTCTAGCATCAAACTTTCAGGCAAATTTTCATCAACAGGAATATCTTCCCATATCCATTGATTATTACCGTGATATTCTTTTATCCAAATTTTGTTTGCATCGGTTCTAGATGATGCAAATTCTAAATCATGAGTAATATATATAAGTAATTTATTTTGTGTTTTAGACTCTATTTGATTCCAGAGTTTGTCCACTAATGACTTATGTAGATGTATTTCTGGTTCATCAATGATTATTACAGAGTTGTCAGGCAAACTAAGACACTGACCTATTAGATAGAGGACAACTCTTTCTCCATCACTCATTTCTTGACCGTGATACTCAGATTGTCCTACTTTTTTTGCTATTACCTTTCCATCAAGAAATGATAATTCTCGATGAGGCATTATTGAATTCCATAACTCAATGATTTCATCTATGGGAGCTTTAGGAACGTCTACATATTCTTGGCTTTCTCTAGCTTGGGCTGTGTAGTTTCTATCTCTTTCAGCTGATTTAGCAAATAACAATGAAAGAAGCTTGTCATAATCATTTAATAAAAAAGTTGCTGGTTTTTGACCCCATCTAGAGTTTGCTTTTTGCGTTATATTAGCATGCTGATCTGATCTACCAAAAATCAATTCTTTTTCTGCTTGTTCTAAATTTTTAATCTGTGCAAAGTCAGGTATACTTAATACTCTTTGTGCGCTTAGTCTATGTACCGTAATTTGACTTTGAATTAATTCTTCAAGTCGTATACTAAATCGTGTTTTTCCTGCACCGTTTGCACCAACTATAACAATGTTGTTTTCAGTATGTAATGTTTCTTGGCCTGGAGTGCCATCTTTTTTAGGTAATACAATGTTATATGCCATAGCTGTGGTTTATCCTTTATTTATATCTTTGCAACATAACTATTTATTCATACCAAAAATGTACCATTTTGCCAGAATTTTACATATCAACATATTTTTAAACATTTTACGCTATTTTTCTTAAAATAATTTCCGCAAACACGTTAACGGCAGGTTCGATTAAACTTTATTCCACCAATCCAACAGATCGAACAGCGCTTTATTGGCTGAGGGAATGTGATACGCTTCAGCTCGTATCGTATCGGCATTATCAATAAACGGAGAATCAAAATCGAGATAAGCGCTATCGGCATTTAAGAGTCCGTTCATGCTCTCTTGAGTCGTCTCAAAATGAAATTGTGTTGCGATGATACGTCCATCAGGGGTGGCGAATGCCTGATTTTTAAAGGCATCATTGGAGGCTATGCGTAGCGTCCCCTCGGGAAGATCGAATGTATCGCCGTGCCAATGAAATACGCTCATTTTAGGTGCTAGATTTAGGGTGAGCGGATGAGCTGAAATCTCGATATCGTGCCATCCTGCTTCGCGTGTCTGCGATGAATAGACGGGTGCGCCCATAGCTGATGCGATGAGCTGCGCACCTAAACAGATACCGAAGGTTTTCCCTCCCTCACAAATGCGTCGGCGTAAGAACTCGATCTCGTTTTGGATGAAATCCAGATCATCGTACGCACTCATCGACCCGCCCAATACGATCAAAAGATCATCTGCTTCCAACGGTTCATTTTCCCAACATCGGATGATACGGTAAGGGATGTTTCGCATACGTGCCCACTCGCCGATTGCCGCTTCGTTTTCAAAAGGTACATGCTGCCAAATAGTCATAATTACTCCTGTAGTGTTTGTGTTAGAGTTGTATCCGAAAAGGGATCATCGCCGATTTTTCAAATCCCATCCCTTCGTAAAACCGATGAGCCGATAGATTGTCCGAATCGGTCAGGAGGGTTATTCGTCGTATCCCTTTTTCTTTACTGCATGTCAGAACGTATTCGAGCAGGGCAGAACCGATATCCTCTCCGCGATGTTTCTCATCGATGACCATATCTTCGAGCAGGGCGACTTTCTCCCCTAATGCCGTCGAGACGGTGTATAAAAGATTCACCATCCCCACAATCTCATCCTCTTTAGATACAACGTATATCTCTCCGATAGTCTCATCCTCAATGATTTTTTTCAATCCTCTCACCTGATTTGCTTCATTAGGAGTAAACTCGATCTCTTTCGAAAAGAGTTGATGCAACAGCCCGCAAAGGCTCGGTATATCTTTGATGGTTGCCGTGCGGTAGGTGATAGGGCTTTCTTTGGATGCCGATTCGTAGGCGATGAGGATCTTTTTTCGCTCAATCCCCCATCGATAGCCGCTCATAGCACCGCTTTTGGCGATGACGCGATGGCAGGGGATGAGATAGCCGATGTGATTCTCTCCGATGGCGTTGGCGACCGCACGCACGGCTTTAGGTTTGTCGATGAAATTCGCGACATCCTGATAGGTCGTTATACCGCCGTTAGGGAGATTGATAAGCGCTTTCCAGACATTGATCTGTAGGTTCGTTCCCTTGACCAAGAGATTGTATTTTTTGTTTTTGATGAAAATATTTTCCAGATAGGTACGGGCTTTTAGATCATCATGTACCAGATTGGCATTTTCCCACAGCTCACAAAACCGTTTATAGATCGACTCTTTGTTGTTGTCGATAAATCCCAGATAACAGACCCCTTTGTCGGTATAGGCGATCAATGCTTCACCGAAAGGGGTGAGTCCGAAACCGTAGGTGATGGTGACGTCTTTCCCTTTTTCGCGCCACTCTTTTGGGGTGACCCCTATGAGATTGACAAACAGTTCGTGCAGTCTGCTGGAACTGGATAACCCGATATCCAGAGTGCTGTCTAGCAGAGATTTGGACTCTTTGATATGCTCTTTGGCGTAGTTCAGCGTCACGGAGTGAAGAAATTGTTTGGGCGTTACACCGACATACTCTTTAAACACTCGCATAAAATGGTATTTGCTCATCCCTATGTTTCGAGCTATTTCATCGATGGAGGGCTGTTCTTTGAAATGGGTGTCGATATAGGTAATGGCTTTGGCAATAAGCTGATAATTCTGATTTAATATCTCGATATCTTGCATACGATCACCTTTAATAGGTTGCATTATTATAGACTTTAAAACCCTTTAAAAGAGTTTTGAGTTCCTCTTTTATCTGTGCATGAAGAGCAGTATTGTTGATGTCGTCTAAAACATCGCAGATTTTATGCGCGATAAGGTTAAACTCTTTTTCCTTCATCCCCAGTGTGCTCAACGCGGCAGAGCCTAGGCGTATACCTGAGGTGGACGAAGCGGGGCGGGGGTCGGATGGAATCGAATTTTTGTTGACTGTGATACCGGCATTTTCCAATGCCACACTTGCGTCTTCCCCGGAAAAATCTTTGTTAAGCAGTGATACGAGTACAAGATGATTATCGGTTCCGCCGCTGATGAGTTCATAACCCCGCTGGATCAATACATTGGCTAAAACGTTTGCATTGGCTTTGACTGCTTTGGCATACTCCTTCCATGAGGGGTGCAAAACTTCTCCAAATGCCACCGCTTTCGCAGCAATGACGTGTACCAAAGGTCCCCCTTGTATTCCGGGGAAGATGGCGCTGTCGATTTTTCTGGCGATCTCTTCGTTGTTCGTCATAATGATACCGCCGCGAGGGCCTCTGAGCGTTTTGTGGGTTGTGGAGGTGACGACATCAGCGTAGGGGAACGGGCTCATGTGTTCTCCCGCCGCGACCAATCCGGCGATATGGGCGATATCGGCAAACAAAATCGCTCCGACGACATCGGCGATTTCTCGAAACCAGGCAAAATCAATTTCACGGGCATAGGCAGAAGCTCCGCACACGATAATTTTGGGTTGAACAATCTTTGCGATTTCCATGACATTATCATAATCGATACGACCGTTAGACGCTACACCGTAAGTAAAGGAGTGATAGTTTTTCCCCGAAAAGTTAGGTTTGGCACCGTGGGTTAGATGTCCTCCGTGGCGTAAATCCATCCCCAATATTTTATCTCCGGCATTCAATAGTGCTGCATAGACGGCTCCGTTTGCCTGACTGCCCGAATGGGGCTGTACGTTCGCAAAGCGACAGTCGAAGATTTGGCATAATCGATCTTTTGCCAGTTGTTCTATCTGATCGGCAAATTGACATCCGCCGTAGTATCGTTTGTTCGGATACCCCTCTGCGTATTTGTTGGTAAAAATACTCCCCATCGCTTCCATAACAGCAGGTGAGGTAAAGTTCTCACTCGCGATCATCTCCAGATGTGTTGACTGTCGGTCGAACTCATTTTCTATAATGGCGAAAACTTCCGAATCCGCAACCGATAAACTCTCTTCACGTATAAAACTCATCGCGTCCCTTTTTTGAATGGTTCGTCAAAGTTTATCTCTCTGAGTAGATCTTGGCAATCCAAATCTTGCTGAAATAGAGGGAAAATCGAGCAATTTTTGGATTGTTTTTGATTGCTTTTTGAACTAAAATTCACCAAAAAAAAGGATTGAGGATGAGACACAGAACCAAGACCCATCTGTTGACACAAGAGCAGATAGAAGCGTTGTTTAAAAGAGCCGAAGTCGGGAGAATAGCGACGTTAAATAAAGACGGTTACCCCTATGTTTTACCGATGCACTTTGTATACGATAATACTAAAATATACTTGCACGGTTTACCTAAAGGGCAAAAAATAGACAATATAAAGGCAAATCCAAAAGTATGTTTTGAGATTGATGAAATGATTTCATTAATCAGCGAGGGTATCGAAGAACCTTGTGATGTTAACACCGAGTTTAATAGCATTATCCTTTATGGAACTGCAAGTATTGTGGATGATCTTGATGAAAAGAGAGCGGCATTATCCAAGATTGTAGAGAAATTCACACCGCATCTGATGGAAAAAGAGTTACCTGTTCCTATGATTAACGGAACGGCAGTCATAAGAATCGATATTGTAGAATGTATAGGCCGATATTATAAATGAGTATGAATTTTGCAGATTGACTAAGATAATGAGGAACAACAATGTTTATTATTTCACTCACCTACATCAAGCTTCTCGAAGACGTTGATCAATATCTGACAGATCACGTGGATTATCTCAAAGAACAGTATAGATTAGGTAATTTCCTCGCATCAGGGCGCAAAGTTCCCCGCACCGGAGGGTTGATTTTGGCACGTGGTGCTTCTCGCGAAGAGATTGAGACGATTATTACCCTCGATCCGTTTCACGCTCACGGAGTCGCTGAGTATGAGATAACAGAGTTTAGTCCGACGATGACGATAGAAGAATTAGCGTTTTTAAGAGAATGAGTCAATCATAAAATTGTGTAAACTCTTCTAAAACGATACGCTCGGTGCGGTAGCTATTGATAATTGCACTTGTGTCTTCATAACCCAGTGCCATTCCACAAAGGAGAATTTGCTCTTCTCCGATATTCAACTCTTTTCTGACGATATCCGGATATTCGGCTAATGCAGCTTGTGTACAGCTTCCCAAACCTAATTGTGCAGCCGATAGCATCACAGATTGTAAAAACATCCCATAATCCAGCCAAGAGCCTTTTTCCAAAGACGCGTCAATAAAAAAATACAGTACGACGGGTGCGTCGAAAGCTCTGTAGTTGGCTTTCCATTGCTCTTGCTGCTTTTCTTTGTCTTCTTTTGCAATCTTTAGGGTTTGATACATCAAAAGACCCGTTTCTTTTCGTCTGCTTTTATAGGGTTCATTCCATTCAAGCGGATAGTATCGGTAATCCATATTCGGTTTTATGCCCGATTCGAATGCATCGATGATTTTGGTTTCGATCTCGCTTTTTGCTTTACCGCTGACAACGCAAACTTTCCACGGCTGCATGTTCACGCCGGATGGGGCATGTTTGGCAGTATTCAAAATCATTTCGATTTTTTCTTTTTCGACGGCTTTGTTCACAAAAGCTCTAACGGATTTACGGGATTTTAACGCTTCTAATACGTTCATTGCATTGGCTCAGATGAAAAGGCAATAGTGACTTCATTGATCTGAATAATCGGTTGAATATCCGTATAGTTAATGTTAAACATATTTATTCCTCGTTTATAGTTTGTCCGAAAGTTTTGGCATAGTGCTGAGACCATGCGACGACTTCATCAATGACGGGTTTGAGCTGTTGTCCATGAGCACTAAGTGTGTATTCGACCCTCGGAGGGACTTCAGCAAATACTTCGCGTTTGATCAGATGCAGTTCTTCGAGTTGCTTGAGTTTTGAGGATAACGTTTTATTGGTAATCGGTTGCAAATAGTTTGACAATTCTTTAAAACGCATCGAGCCGTTGCTGAGATACCAGATAATCATCAGTTTAAGCCGATCATCGAACATCTCGAAAAATATTTCTGCTGAGAATTGGTAAGTGTTGCCATTTAGTTTTATCATGCCGAAACTTTAACTAAGAGTTTCTTTATTTATCATTAGTATATTTTAGTAAACTATAGTAATATTCCCCGCATTGGAAGGGTGATTTCGTCTCGCTTCCAAGCTCCAGCTTGGGAGTGTATATATTAGTCTGCATTCCCAACAAGGACGTTGAACGAGGGAAAATTTGCTAATAAGTAAATAATCGTGTATAATTATAAATATTTAAATTAACTAAAAAATATATTATTATGTGAGATATAGTATGGGTAAAGAAAATTCAATTATTGATATACAAGATAAACTTATTTATATTTTAACTTCTATCGTGGGTTTAATAGCTCTTTCATTGTTATTGTGGGAAATCCTTCCAATTTCATTGGATTATGATTTTTTTTTTAAAAGATATGTAAATCAGTTTTATTTAAAATATTTTGTCATTGCTCTTCCATATATAGGATTGTTAATATCTTTACTAATGGTATTTAAGAAAAAAAAAGTTTTATGGTTATTTTTATTTTCTATATTTAGTATAATTTATCCTTTTCGTATGCCATTCATCCAATATATAAACCAAAATTTTCATCTAAATATTGCAGAAAAACCTCAAGATGATTCAACACCGTTATTTAGAGCTGTAGAAATGAATCAGACTAATGAAGTTGTGTCATTGTTGGAGCATGGTGCAAATCCGAATGAAACCTTCACATATCATCCTGAAGTTATTTATTCGGCTATTCGTAATAATAATGTAGAAATGGTAAAGCAGTTATTGAAATATGGAGCTAAAATTAATAGATACGATCCATTATCTGCTACTCCTTTGCATCTTGCTGTTATTCAGAATAATATTGAAATTGTAAAACTTCTTCTTGATAATCACGCAACTGTTAATGCTAAAACAATATACGATAACAGTGGAAAAGGACCTGCTTTTGAAACTTATAAGGATGCAGGTAAAACGCCATTACATTTAGCAGTTCAAAGTAATAATTTTGAAATCGTCAAACTCCTTTTGGAAAATGGTGCAAACCTGAATATTACTGATAATGATAATATAAATGCTTTTGGATATGCAAAAACTGAGGAAATGAAAACAACACTTAAGCAGTTTATACATTGATATTTAAGATAACTAATTTCTCCTTATTTCCGCAAACGTCTTGTCTCGCTTCCAAGCTCCAGCTTGGGAGTGTATATGCTAGTCTACATTCCCAATGAGCACTTTATGTTCTCATTCACTTTTTTAATTTAACAAGATGTTTCCGAAATTTCGGCATCTTCAATAATCTTTAATAAATCGCTAGCAACAGCTATTCTATCAAACGCAGCTACAAAATCCAATTCAATATCGCGATGTGAACTTGAGTTTCGATAAAAACTAAATGCTCCTGTAATGTAATTAAGCAAAGCACTTCTTTCTGATTTTGGTAGTTTATGATTCGTTAGAATACCATCATCAGGATTGAAAGCTTTTTTTAATAATCGTTCACCAAACATGTCAGAGGATGTCCCGATTTTTTCCCGTGTAATGACTTCAATTGCTTTGAATGCTTGCATAACTGCACTATCAAACTCGCCACTTTGTAAAAGTGAGAAGCACTTTTTAACAATTAAAGGATGTATGTAACTTTCTGGCATTACAGCATATTTTTCTATAACCTTGCGAAACTCATGTTCAGGAATTCTAAAACCAGTTTTAGTTGGAAAAAATTGTTCTTCTCCTTCCTCATCATAACCACGTTGAAATTGTCTAATATCTATATGAGTAGTTGGACTCGCTTTGTATTTTATACGTGAAAATCTAACTGACTTATAGCCAGAACTAGTTTCACCAATTACTTTTTGGAATTCAATTTTTGCTTCTATTTCTGTGTTTGCCATTCTTTTTATTTCTTCGCAGTAACGTATTTTTGAGAGAGGTATAGAATTGATAGATTCTACAGCATTTTTCTTAAAATTATCTCCGCAAACGCTCTAACCGCAGGTTCGATCTCCTCCATCTCGAAACCCCCGAATCCCATCCGTATGGCATCCCATTCTCCCCCTGAGTAATCCTTGGCAAAATAGAGTTTGATTCCCGATTCTTCGGCTTTTTGTCGCAATAGATCGAGATCGATGTTTGATGTGAAGCGGATATTGATCGAGAGACCGCCCCCTTCACTAACGATAGTGATCGCATCGCCTAGATATTTGATAAGGGATTGTTTCATCAGGTCGTGTTTTTTACGGTTTAGGTTTCGTACCCGTCGCAGATGACGTTCCCAATGACCCTCATTCATGAATAGCTCCAGCGTCTTCTGGGTCATGAGGCTGACACGCGAAAAGGTGCCGTGAAAGGAGCGGTATCGATCCATCAGATGACGAGGGAGTACGATGTATCCGACACGTAGAGCAGGGGAGAGGGCTTTAGCAAAGGTACCGAGGTAGATGACCCGCTCATTATTATCGAGTCCTTGGAGTGAGGGGATCGGGCGGGAGCGGTAGGTGAGTTCGCTGTCGTAGTCGTCTTCGATGATGTAGCCCTCATTCTCCTTTGCCCAGTTGAGAAGCCGTAGACGGTTGGCGACGGGCATTGCCGCACCTGTGGGGTATTGGTGGGAGGGGGTGATGTAGACGATGCGGGCATCGGAGGCACTCAGTTCATCAATTTTTAAACCGTTTTCATCGACTCCGATAGGGGTGATGTCGTAGTGATGGTGGGTGAAAACTTTTCGGGCGATATGGTAGCCTGGATGCTCGATGGCAAAATGGGGGTGCGTCGGGCGGAGAATATCGGCGATCATCCCCATCGCATCGATAAATGCCCCCGTAACAATAATCTCTGATGCGTCGCACCGCACGCCTCGCAGTTCGGTGAGATAACGCGCGATTTCGGTACGTAGTCCAAATTCCCCTTGCGGATTGGGATACACCCCCATATCGAGGGTTTTATCGATGGCACGGTTAAACAGCCGCTTCCAGAGTTTGAGCGGAAACACTTCTTTGGAGAGGCGGACGGGGTAAAAGTTGTAGCGGTAGGTGATGGGGGGTGTGTCGGCTGACTCTATCGCCGCAGCGTCACCCAGCGCAATAAAATCGGCATCCGCGACGTAATAGCCGCTTTTGGGACGGCTTTCGATGTACCCTTCGGCGTAGAGCTGATTGTAGGCCGATTCGACGGTGTTTTTACTGATGCGGTACTCTTGGGAGATTTTGCGGATCGAGGGGAGTTTGCTCCCGATGGCAAGGGTAGTCGTGATGTCGTGTTTGAGTGCTTCATAGAGCTGGATGTGCAGAGGAGTTTCGGATGTCGCGTCGAGGAGATACATAAACTGACCTCATAAATTTTAAATATTTTGTCACTTGTGAAGAGTGCAGATTGGCGATATAGTATCATAAACTTTTTGAGGAAAGCGATATGAGACGATCAGAATTTGAGGTCACCGACCCGAAAGCCATCGAATCGGTGTTGAGCGAATGCGAGTACGGGGTATTGTCACTTGTGAGCCGTGGTGAGCCTTACGGTGTTGCGGTTAACTTCGCGTATCGTGAGGGGGTCGTGTACTTTCACGGCAGCATCGAAGGGCGTAAAGTCGAAGCGATAGGGGATCGCGCGAAAGTGGCATTCTTGGTCGTAAAACCTTATGCCTATATCCCCTCGTATTTCAGCGATACGAGCGCGGCATATCCCGCGACGCAGTTTTTTACCTCGGTACATATCAGCGGTGAAGCGATACGGGTGAGCGATGAACGAGAAAAAGCGTTCGGATTGACGGCCCTGATGGAGAAAATGCAGCCAGAGGGGAAATATGACCCCATAGATGCGGCGAACCCGATTTATACCAAGATGATGGAGCTAACGGGGGTCTATAAAATCGTACCGAATGTAATGACACTCAAAGTCAAAGCAGGGCAAAATTTACCGAAAGAGCGGTACGATACCCTACTCAAACACATAGAAGAGCGAAACGGCTCTGTCGATAGCGCAACACTTCAGTTGATGCACAGTGTACGCTCATAATAGAGGAGGACAATATATGAAATCTACCAATTTTAATCTCACCGACTACCTCTCCCGCATCGGCTATGAGGGGGAAGTGCGTGCCGATGTCACGACATTGACCGCTCTGATGCAACGACAGCTGAGCACCATCGTGTTCGAAAATACCGAGGTGCAGGCAGGGCGCATCCCATCATTAGTTCCCGAAGATATCGTGAAAAAAGTGATTGTGAATCGTCGAGGCGGGTACTGCTACGAGATCAACGGTGTGTTTGCGATGGCGCTCACTGCCATCGGTTTCGAGTGGTATTTCGCGGGCGCGCGCTCGATGCTCTATCCGACACGCCGTCCCAAAACCCATATGGTTCTGATCGTCCGTGTCGACGGATGCGATTATCTCTGTGATACGGGGTTCGGGGGGTATGCTCTGCGCGCACCGATGGTGATCGAAGAGAGCGAAGTCGTACAGGATGGGGATCGTTTCCGGCTGGAAATACTAGGTAGCGAGTACGTGCTCGGCGCGATGGTGCAGGGGGAGTGGCAGCGTCTGTACGGCTTTGCATTGCAACCGCAGGAGTGGATCGAGTTTAGCCTAGCGAATTATTTTAATGCTACAAGCTCCGATACGATTTTCACGCAGAAAAAAATTGCGATCATGCAGACACCGCAAGGGCGTAAAATCCTTGTGGACAATGAGCTGAAGCTAATCGAGGACGGGAAGCTCGAAAAACTGGATGTCGAGTATGCGAGCGCACTCAAAGAGTATTTTGGATTGGAGTTATTTACGGTATGAATACGTTGCCTTTGACATGGAAATATGACAGTGCAAATGTTGACTGGAATGAGCTTGCAAATCTTTATAAAATCACTCCGCTTGGAGATAAAAATCCCGATGAACTAAGCATTGCTTTCGCTAACAGTATGTATAAATGCTTCATTTATGATGGCGAAAAATTGGTTGGTGTAGGTCGTGCTTTAGCGGACGGAGCAGATGTATCTTATATCTGTGATGTGGCTATTCATCCTGAGTATCAACGACGTGGCATCGGTAAGCAGATTGTTAATAAACTGCTCGGATTTTCACAAGGGTACAATAAAATATTGCTTTTTACCAGTGCAGGAAAAGAACCGTTTTATAGCAAATTCGGATTTGATAAAATGACTACGGCGATGGCAATTTTCAAAAATCGGGAGAGATTTTTGGAGTTGGGATTGATAGAGGAATAACGGATGCAAGAGTTTTTAGAAGCTACCGACATTATTGATTTTGATCACCCTGCAGTAGCGGCAAAAGCTCGTGAACTAGCCGAAGGGTACGCAAACGACACAGAGATCGTGCGGCGGTGTTTCGAATTCGTCCGCGACGAGATACGTCACACGGGCGATGCGGGTGAGGGGATTACTACACTGCGAGCCAGCGAAGTACTCGAGCATCAAACGGGCTGGTGCTATGCCAAGAGCATTTTGCTCGCGGCACTGCTACGTGCGAACGGCATCCCGACGGCGTTATGCTATCAGCGGCTTAGCTGCGGCGAGTACAGAGAGGGGATATACTGCCTCCACGGATTGAATGCCGTTTATCTCGAACCATACGGTTGGTATCGCATCGATGCGCGCGGTAATAAAGCAGGGGTGGACGCACAGTTTGAGCCTCCGCATGAGAAACTGGCATTTGAATTGGGTGAGAATGAATACGATTTGCCTGAGCGGTATTCCGAGCCTCTTCCTGTCGTCGTCGAAGCGCTCAAAACCCGTAAAAATTACAGCGAGATGATCGGTCATTTTCCCGATATTGATGGAGAATTCTCGTCATGACTCCCGCCATCAATATCGCTAAAAAAGCAAAAATCGCTTTTGAAATCCATTCGTATACGCACGATCCCTCAAACCAGTCGTACGGGCTGGAAGCTTCAGAGAAGTTGGGACTTGCGCCGGAGAAAGTGTTTAAAACGCTCATCGTGACAGTTGATACCAGAGAGCTGGTTGTGGCTATTATCCCCGTCTCCTCCATGCTGTCGATGAAACAAATCGCCAAAGCCGCAGGGGGCAAAAAGGCGGAGATGGCGAATGCGTCCGATGTGGAACGCTCAACCGGCTATATTTTAGGGGGAGTGAGCCCGATAGGGCAGAAAAAACGGCTCAAAACGTTTATTGACGCTTCGGCGGAAGATTTTGCGACGATCTTTGTGAGTGCAGGGCGTAGAGGATTGGAGATTGAATTGTCTCCGCAAGATTTGGCGACATTAACAGACGGGAAGATGGTAGCGATATGCGCAGAATAATACGAGTATTTGCAATTTTATGGATTTCAATAGCATCGAATTTCGCTTCTGAACCCGATTTCGGAAAATTTGACGGTACGGCGGTTATCATCGATCTCAATACTTCAGCGAAAACCATCTATGGCACTCATGCCGATGAGCGGGTAAACCCCTGCTCGACATTTAAAATCCTCAATTCCATGATTGCTCTCGATAGCGGTGCGGTGCGCGATGAAAATGAGACACTCAAATGGGACGGAGTCGTGCGGAGATATCCTCTGTGGAATCAAGATCATTCGATGAGATCGGCGATTTCGGTATCGGCAGTATGGTTTTATCAGGAGTTGGCGCGGCGTGTAGGATCAGAGCGGATGGCACGGATGGTTGCTCAGGCTCATTACGGAAACGCTGATACTAGCCGCACCCTCACCGATTTTTGGCTGGGCGGGGGAAGTCTTTTAGTCTCTGCGAATGAAGAGGCGGAATTTGTCCGTTTATGGATGCATGAAGAGCTTCCATTTAGTACTCGTGCTATGCGGACGGTTAAAGAGATACTGATCCTCGAAAAAAAATCTGATTTTACTTTCGGAGGCAAAACGGGAAGTTGCGGCGGGATAGGATGGTTTGTCGGTTTTGTCGAAAAAGGGGACGATACCAAAGCATTTGCCTTTGAGATCCGCGGCGAAGGTGCCAGCGGAGCAGAAGCGAAAAAAATCGCATCAGAATATTACTTGGAAGAACACTGACTATCAGATTGGATAGTGCCATAATTACCTTTGTATTGATAAAACACTGATATGATATTCGACAACAAAAAAAGAGAGGTATGACTATGAATCCATTTACAACACACGGTGCATTTAGCTGGTTTGAACTGTTAACCGATGATGTTGAAGGGGCGAAAAAGTTTTACGGAGACGTTTTTGGCTGGGAATTTAAAAAAGCCGATAATGTCGATTTTGACTACCAAGTGGTATCGCTTGAGGGGCAAGAGATGGCCGGAATAATGGATATGAAACATATCGGTGATGAAAAAATACCGCCGCATTGGGGTAATTACATCACTGTTTCGGATATCAATGCAACATTGCAAAAAGCAAAAGATCTGGGGGCGACTATCATCGTAGAGATCACACCGATACCGAAAGTAGGCGATTTCGCTGTTATTAAAGACCCGCAAGGTGCGATCATATCGATGATAGAATATAAGATGTCTTGTTAAAAATACAAAGAATTGCGATGAATCTGCAAAAACTCAAAGAGGCTGAGGCCAATTTTTTAGCTTTTTACCCAAAAGGGTTCGAAGACGAAGCCCTGCTTCCCATCATCAAACGGCACAATACCGAGGGGATAGGCAAAAGCGTGCGGGAGTTGTTCGCACCGGATAGGTTTTCGCGTATGGAAGAAATTTGCGAGAGTTTTGCCAAGATCGTTTCCAAATCCTCTCTGATATCGCTTTTTGAAAAGCCCAAAGTCAGAGATATGGTGAAGCAGATGAACATGGAACAGCAAGATATGTTCGCCATAGGATTATATGAACTTTTACACGGCAATCAAGAGAAAGGGTTTGCAATCCTCGTCGATGTATTGTCGATCTACAAACTCGCGAAATGGTCGATTGTGACACTGATCCCTTATTACTATGCACGAGAGAAAGCATTTTTTATCAAACCGACTACGACCAAGGATATCCTAAAGTTTTTCGAGATCGAGGGGATTATGTACAAACCCCGTCCGACATACGAGTTTTATGAGAGATACACGAAGGTACTCGAAGAGATGAAATCGCAGGTGAGTCCGATGATCGGTGCAGATAATGCCGGATTTACCGGATTTTTGATGATGACGATGAAATAGGAATATTTATTGTCAAAATGTAACATATAGTTACAAGAAAAACAGACAACTTTTCATTCTTACACACATAGCTTAATTTTTTTGATAAAATATATTTATATTAATATCTTTTGTTTTGTATTATTACTTATTATGTACTTAACATGATAACACGCAGTGAAGGAGTGGAAGTATGGGAAAAGATAAAGATATTTTACAAAATAATTTTACGGGCATCCACTCTTTTGATAATACAAATACCAAATCAATCCTTGATAAATCGGAACCAATACAAATCGAAGAACAGCTTCAATTAGCTGATTTGGCTTTGAATATTATCACGGATGCCATCTATCTGTTCAACGACAAACGAGAAATTAGATATGTTAATAAAGCCGCCTGTGATGCACTTGGTTATTCCAAAGAGGAATTGATCGGTAAAACTTCTTTTGATATTGATCCGGTGATTACGGCAGATGAGGTGCAAAACATTGTAGAGACAATTAGGTCCAATAATGTAAAGTATTTTGAAACAAAACATAAACGAAAAGATGGTTCGATTTTCAGCGTAGAAATTACCACTTATCCCTATATGAACGGTCGTTATGCTTTGCATGTCGTCAAAGACGTAACAGAGCGAAAAAAAACCGAAGAGAAATTAAAACTTCTTGCCAGTGTCTTTACGAGTGCAAAAGAGGGGATCGTCATCACAGATACAAAAGGAATAATAGTCGAAGCGAATGAAGCGTATAGCCTTATCACAGGTTATCCAAACGATGAGATTATAGGGCAAAATGCGGGATTTTTAAAATCGGATAAACACGATAAAGCATTTTATAAAAATATGTGGAATGAACTCATTCAAAACAAATATTGGATCGGGGAGATTTGGAACCGAAGAAAAAATGGAGAAATTTTTGTAGAGAGATTGACGATCTCGGCTATTAGCGATTCAGAAGGAAAAACTTCAAGCTATGTTGGATTGATGAGTGATATAACGACAGGGAAAGATTATGAATCTACGTTGGAGCGAATGGCGTTTTACGACTCTTTGACGGGATTGCCGAACCGGTTGCTGTTTGCTGAGAGAATCAATCAAGCCATGATGATTTCAAAACGTTTGAATACTATGATGGCAATTTGTTATGTGGATTTAGATGAGTTTAAACCCGTTAACGACGGCTTCGGACATAGTGTCGGCGATAACTTATTGCTTGAAATTGCGAATCGGATGCAAACCCATGTAAGAGAAAGCGATACGATAGCAAGAATAGGCGGAGATGAGTTTGCCATCTTACTTATTAATATTAAAGGTATTGACGAGTGCGAAACAATCATTGCTAAAATCTTGGATAGTATTAATGAACCGTTTATCCTTCCGAATAACGAAAAAGTCAATGTAACTGCCAGTATCGGAGTTACTTTGTATCCGCATGACAATGTGCCTTCTGATATATTGCTTCGACATGCGGATCAGGCTATGTATTTGGCAAAAGAAAGCGGTAAAAACCAATACGTTTTTCACAGTTAATCTTTAAGCAAAAATGATTGTTTTGTCATTTATGAAAGAAGAGTAAGATTGTACCTATTATTATAGGAGCTCTCATGTTACAACGTATCCTTGCATTTTCTACAGCTTTCCTTTTTGTCTCCTCACTCTCAGCTGCATCGCTTCCGGATATCAAGATGCCGGATACCGGATTGCCTTTTAAGATGATCGATGGATATCAGGATTATAAAATCGTTGCGACACACTGGCGTATCGATAAGCATGAATTACGGTATGTGTTAGCTAATCCGATTGCCTATGATGCTATCAAAGCAAAAAAACTCCCGATGCCCGAGGGGAGTAAAATGGTTAAAATCGGCTGGAGTGTCAAACCTATGAAAGCCTATTCGGATGCACTCGAAGCAGATAAAATTCAGCGGATCGAGTTTATGGTCAAAGATTCAAAACATTTTAATCAAAACGGTGATCACTGGGGCTATGCACGATTTGTTAAAAATGCAGACAGCTATGTACCGTATCCGAAAGGTTCAGCCGAATGTGTTGCTTGCCATGCCTCAGTCTCTCAGAATGATTACCTGTTCTCATCGTTTCAAGAAACGTTTTAAGTAGTTTTACTCTTTTTTTCCCCGGATTTCTTCTTGGAGAACCTCTACTAATCCTTTGTGGGTATAGCGGCTGAAAAGATACGATTTGGCATTAAAGAGCGTTTCAAACATGATTTTCCAAAGGGTCGAAAAATTTTCATCGGTGCGTCTTTTGCAGAGTTGTTTTTGCAACTGGCACTCTAAATCAGCCATTACTTTTGCCTGATCGACATATGTTTTGAGCAGCGTGTAATCAAGACCTATTTCGATGTAGTCTTCAATCAGGCGGATAATGGACGCTTCTTTATCCGTGAAATCATCTTTGTTTGTCGGAACCAGGATGTTATCGTTAAGCAATTGTTCCAACAAAGCAGGTTCTACGTCGAAATAATCGATAAATTCTTCTTTGGTGTAATGCTTTGCAGTGGAGGGGATACCGCTCAGTGTCTCCATGAGCGGAGCCAGCATCGAAAAAGAGCTCGCCATCGATTGATTTTTATTTTGCAAGATCCCTTTGATCTGTTCGATGGAACTCCCCATCTCCTGCTGCATGTATTTGATGTATTTGATCAGTTCAACATGCTCTTCACTATAGCGGTGAACATTGGATTTGAGCTTTTGGGCTTCGGGAAGCAGCCCCTCTTTGATGTAGTATAAAATCGTGGATTTCGGAACATGGGTGAGTTCTACGAGTTCTGAAATTTTATAATCCATGATTTTCCTTGATTAATACGAATGTAAGAATTATACCCTATAATTCAAAACGTCAAGTGTAGCTTTACGCTTTTTGTTTATCTGTAACTATCGAGGTTTTTCTAATGGTTCAACCGCTGCTCAAATATCCGGATTCACGAATCCGTCTGATCTCGGCAAACGTCCGATTTTTTAATGATGAATTGCATCAATGGATCACCGACATGGTCGATACGATGAAGGCAAACGATTTGGATGCGCTCAGTGCGATTATGATCGGTGTCCAGTACAACGTCATTGTTATTAAAAACGCTGACGACTATATTCCATACATCAACGCGCGTTTGATCAAATGTAGCGGAAAATTGACTCAAACGGAGCGGAGCACCTATTATGAGGGGTTTACCGTAGATGTGGAGCGTTTCGAAAACGTAACCGTCATTTATGAAGATGAAAAAGGGGAACCGCATCATCAAGATCTCTCCGGCGATTCGGCCCGCATTTTCCAACACCAGCTCGATTACAGTTTCGGAAGTACCTTCGTCGATCGGGTTGATCGGGAGATGAAACAGCGGATTAACGATCATCTCGAATTTGGTTTGATTGCCAGTGGAAGTACTTGCCCGATGGTATTCGTCCGTGATTATTTCAAACGGGGGGCGAAATATGTGATGGCACTTATCGCTGTGAGTTTCATCATAGTGTTTTTTGCTTCTGAGGGAGTACGTAGGTTGATCTATCAAGTCGATATTTATCTTCTTCTCGCCGTACCGGTATTGATGATCGCATACTTTTTCTATGCTCTGTATGAGTCCAGGCTCTATAAACAATGTACGAGTTGTCAGATAGGCAACATTATCGGAACGACAGCCATTATGGCAACGCAGCTGCTGATCGTCGGTCTCGGCGTATTTTTCTGGGTCGCACCGTAATTTCAATCATATAAAAAGGAAAACAATGGCACATATAGCATTACCCGAATTCGAAGAGATGTCTCCTGCAATTCAGGAAAAGGCCCGCCCGATTTTGGAAAAAACGGGAAAACTCGGGGAAATTTTCAAACTGTTGGCTTTGGATGAAAAGATCTATTTTGCAACGGATGGGATGATTCAGCGCTTTTTGCTGGATGAGACGACGCTCTCGTATGAAATTAAAGAATCAATCGCCCTGTTGATCTCAAAAGAGAACGGCTGCAAGATGTGTGTCGATGTTCATAAATCGATTGCAAAAATGCTCGGACTATCCGAACAACGGATCGAAGAGGTACTGGAGGGGGTTGAGGCTATTTCGACGAGTGACGCCGAAAAAGCGCTTCTGAACTTCTGTATCAAAGCATCCAAAAAAGATAACTACAAGATCCTAAAAGAAGAGATCGATGCGCTCAAAGAGCTAGGATTTACGGATGTACAGATCGTCGAAGCCGTCGCGATTACGGGCTACTTTAACTATATCAATACTCTCTCCAACGTATTTGCTCTGGGGCAATAGCCCTAGAGAGGTTGCTTCCCACCAAATTATTTATGTAATTAATCTTTGAATGAATCCCTTGACAGACCATTTGGTCTGTGATATGATACCCTCAAAAAACAGACCAATAAGTCTGTTTGCTGGGGCTGTAAATGAAACGGATTGTTGTTTTAGGTACTACCGGATTTGTCGGTACGCATGTCGCTTTGAGCTTAAAGAATGAAGAGTGTGAATTGATATTGGCATGCCGCAATGCAGCGCATATCCATCCTGAATTGAAGCATGAACAAATTGTACAAGGCGATATTCGGGATCGAGTGTATTTATCAAAATTATTTCGTGATGCTGATGTACTCATTAATGCATTTTCATGGACGGCTTTATATGCACATGAACAAGAGTCTAGAGAATTATTTCTTGAGCCGTCTATTTCGCTTATTGATACGGCGATAGCCTCCAATGTCAAACGTTTTATCAATCTTTCTACGGCTAGTGCAGCGAATAGTGATATCGCTAATAACGCTAATGTAAAAGGGACTAAAACAAATTTCTGGCCTCATCTCAATAACGTTATCGCGATAGAGGAATATTTGCGTAAAAGAGCAAATAGCCGTTTCGAAGTGATTAACCTGCGTTGCGGTCTTTTTGTCGGAGAACATTATGGATTGGGGCTTTTGCCGATTCTTTTACCGCGTTTGAAAACTCATTTGGTTCCTTTGATCGAGGGCGGAAGAACACAAATGCCGTTGATATCGGGCGAGGATATTGCGCAGGCGTTTGTCAAAGCTGCGTTTGCCCCCTCTATGCCGCATTCGTTTGAAGGGATCAATGTTTTAGGTGGAGAAGTTCCCACGGTCAAAGAGGTGCTGGAATTTATCCACCGCGAATTCGACTATCCGTATCCTCATTTCAATGTTTCATTCCCTATCGCACATCTCTTCGGTCATGTTATGGAGATACTTGATCCCCTGATGCCGTTTGATCCTCTGGTGACACGTTCCATCGTACATTTACTCAAAAATACAAATACCGACAACGCAAAAGCTGAAAAATTACTGGGCTACACCCCGAAAATACCTTGGAAAGATGCCGTACGAAGGCAGATCAACGAGATCCATAAATCTCAGACACAGCCGATGAAAATGGCGAAGGATATAGGATGAAATATATCGTTATAGGGTTTATTTTGATAGGGAAATTGTTGGGTGCTGATAGCACTTTAAAAAGCCAATTGGATGAATACAATGCGCTTTTTCAGAAGCAAGGTTCCTCTGAAGCCGTAAGAGCGGTCGAAGACGATTTGAAGGAACGTCATACGCTGAAAATGGAACAAAATATTCCCAAAGTCGGAGATAAAGCGATCGAATTTACCCTAAAAACCATCAATGGAGAGACTTTTGATCTAAAGGATGCTCTTAGACAATCTCCCGTTGTGCTGTTTTGGTATCGCGGAGGTTGGTGCCCGTACTGCAATATTCAACTGGCGTATTATCAACAGTATCATCAAGCGATCAAAAATGCAGGAGGCAGGTTGGTGGGAATCGCGCCAGAGATTCAATCGATGGGACGTGTGACCCAGCAAGATCACGCAATCGATTTTGATCTTTTAAGCGACACCGATAATGCTGTAGCTAAACAGTATCATCTGGTTTATACCGTTCAGCCGAAGCTTTTATCGTTGATGGATGAGCGTTTCGGATTGGATGATTATTATCCCTCTCATAAGCAGGAATTGCCTTTGACGGTGGCATTCGTGATCGACCAAAGCGGAACCATTCGTTATGCCTATATTGATGATGATTTTCGAAAACGATCAGAACCTGCAGAGATAATCGAAGTATTGAATGCACTTAAAAAAGAGCGCCGATGAGCCGATTGGAAGAGTGGAAAAGTGCTCCATGGTTTAAAATGCGAAGTTTTCAAGGCGACGATATAAATCTTGATGCCTATCGGGGCAGATACGTTCTGTTGAGCTTCTATCGGTATGCTTCGTGCCCGTTTTGCAATCTGAGAGTGCACGAATCGATCCAAAAGAACGATTATTTTCGCTCTTTAGGGCTGGAAATGATTGCCGTGTTTCAATCGCCGGATGACAAACTCGCCGAATACGTCGGTAAACAACCGTTGAATTATCCGATCATCGGTGATCCGGATTTGCAGCTCTATCGACTTTATCGTGTGGAAACATCATGGATAGGACTGCTCAAAGCTTTTCTTTTTAGACCGCATAAAATACTCACATCAGTTTTTCTTCGCGGATTTTTCCCCGGCAGTATCGAAAACGAGATACAGCGGCTTCCTGCCGATTTTTTGATCAATCCGCAGGGAAAAATAGAGATCGCTTACTACGGCAAAGACATCGGCGATCATATAGCGTATGAGACGATTGAGAACGTATTGCGAAATGATATAATTGAGTCATGAAAGAAAATATGAGAGACATTTTGATTCAAACGATGTTTGAATCGCTTTATCACGAAGGGTACAACGCGAGCAATCTTATCGATCTGCTCAAAAAAGCCGGTACGTCCAAAGGGGGAATGTATCACTATTTCGGCTCCAAAAAAGAGCTGGCACTGGAATCGATGCGTATCGTCGGCGAAGGATTTATTGACCATTTTTGGGGCGGTTGTTTCGCTCGTCATGACGATCCGATCCGTGCACTCGATGAGATACTAAAAGCACTTCCGAATGCGACGATCATAGGCGAATGTCCGTTTGATTTTAAACACGGATGTCCGTTGAATCATATGATTCAAGAGATGAGCGCGTTGGATGAAGACTTTAAAATTCTCCTTGAATCAATCATGGATCGCTGGATTGCTCTTATCGCCGAAAACCTGAAAAAGGGACAAAATATTGGAGTTTGGGGAAAATCTTTTGAGCCGACTAGGATGGCGCAATTCATCGTTTCATCGATCGAGGGGACATTAACCCTGATGAAAGTAAAACAAGATATCCGTATTTACGAAGAAAACACGGAATTGTTGTTACAAACTCTCAAAGTTTTGACGCAAAAGGGATAACGTGAAATCTGAGCGAGTTCTTATCGTCGGTGGCGGTATAGCGGGGCTTATGTGTAAAAATCGGCTGGAGCATTTGGGGTACAGACCTGTACTTGTCGAAAAAAGCTCGACTCGGTTTTCCGACAACCGTTTTAGGGCTTTTGGGGATGTCGCTTTGGCACCTAAGAGGTGAGCAAAGGTTGATTAGGTTAAAATCAAAAAAAATGAATCAATAGGAATATCGGATGATTGATTTTCAAGCTTTGTCTCAAACGTACGGGACGCCATTGTATGTGTATGATTTTGATGCGATGAGCAAACAGTTTGAAGCGCTTAAAGAGGCATTCAGAGGCAGAAAATCCCTTTTGGCATACGCTGTAAAAGCCAATTCGAATCTCAGTGTTGTCAAACATTTCGCACAGCTCGGTTCAGGTGCCGATTGTGTATCTATTGGGGAAGTGCGCCGTGCATTAATGGCGGGTATTCCGAAACACCGTATTATTTTCAGCGGTGTCGGCAAACGCGATGATGAGATCAAAGAGGCTATCGAATCCGATATTCTTTATATCAATGTGGAAAGTGAAGCTGAGCTTGCACGTGTCGAATTGATCGCCAATGAACTTGGTGCGAAAGCCCGTATCAGTATTCGTATCAATCCGAATATCGACCCTAAAACTCATCCGTATATCTCGACAGGTCTCCATGATAATAAATTCGGTGTAGAGATTGTCGCCGCAAAACGGATGTATATCCATGCTAAAAATTCACCGCATCTTGATCCGATAGGTATCCATTTTCATATCGGTAGCCAATTGACCGAGCTTGAACCGATTTATGAAGCTGCGGTGATTGTTGCCGATTTGCTCCGCTCTCTTCAAGCGATCGATATTGAATTGAAATTCTTTGATATCGGTGGCGGGTTGGGTGTCCGCTACAACGATGAGACGACGATTGAGCCGTATGATTATGCGCAGGCGATTCTCTCGGCCCTCAAAGGGATCGACGTGACGATTATCTGCGAACCGGGAAAATTTTTGACGGCGAATGCGGGGTACTTCCTAACGAAAGTACTTTACGAAAAACGTAATGGTGATAAACGATTCGTCGTCGTAGATGGGGCTATGAACGATTTGATCCGTCCGAGCCTTTATAAAGCGTATCATCGCATCGAAGCGTTGGATAAATCGGGAGACGAAAGTATTGCCGATGTCGTAGGACCTGTATGCGAAAGCGGGGATTTTTTAGCGAAAAACTATCCGCTTCCGATGATGGATCATAATGATTTATTGGTTGTTCACAGTGCAGGAGCGTATGGATTTGGTATGGGAAGTAATTACAATACCCGTGGTCGTTCTGCTGAAGTGGCGGTAGAGGGAGATGATGTACGTCTTATACGCAGAAGAGAGACGTTTGACGATGTGATCGCGTTGGAACGCGATTATATTTAGGAGTCGGAGATGTTTTTTATCGCCGAAAACCTGAAAAGGGGACAAAGCATCGGAGTTTTAGAAAAATCTTTTGATCCGGCTAGGATAGCACAATTCATCGTTTCATCGGTCGAGGGGACATTAACTCTGATGAAAGTAAAACAAGATATCCGTATTTACGAAGAAAACACGGAATTGTTGTTACAAACTCTCAAAGTTTTGACGCAAAAGGGATAATGTGAAATCTGAGCGAGTCCTGATCGTCGGAGGTGGTGTAGCGGGGCTTATGTGTAAAAATCGGCTGGAGCATTTGGGGTACAGACCTGTACTCGTGGAAAAAGCCGATGTGCTCAGATCCGACGGCGCAGGGATTTTGCTGGGGGCAAATGTACTTAAAATCTTCCGAAAATGCGCTTTGGAAGAGGCTTTGATGCGCTACGCTCAATCGTTAGATGAGATCATGTTATACGATCAGTATGGCAGACCGCTCGGACGATTCGATCTGGAAAAGATCAGAGAGGAGACCTCCTATCCTACACTCGCCGTCCATCGCAAGCGGCTGCATGAGATATTACTAAACTCTGTTGATGCTTCTACGATCCGCCTTTGCCATAAAGTAGTCAAAATTGCAGAGCACGGTATGGCGTTACAGGTGACCTATGAAAATGGAGTGCGTGAAGAGTACGATTACGTTATCGGAGCGGATGGATTACGTTCGAACATTAGAGAGTTGTATGTCGGAACGGTACCGCTCAGGGATGCCGGATACGTGTGTTGGCGATTCGTATGTGATCGTCCAGTTGCACTTGATGTAAAAAGTAGCTCTGAATTTTGGGATACAAAGAACAAACGCGTCGGTATTTTTCCGATAGGAGAAGATAAAATCTATTGCTTTTTACTCGCTTCAAAGAAAGGCGGTGAAGAGGCGATGGATTTCACCGAGGTATTGGAATATTTTAAAGATTTCGGGGGTGATTGGCAGCATGTCGTTGCATCCTTGGATACCGACACTACGGAATTGCTGTATAACCCGATTGCTGATCTCTCACACGTCGCTTTACAGAAGGGGAATGTTATTCTGATCGGAGATGCGGGACATGCTACGACACCCAATTTGGGGCAGGGGGCCGCGATAGGGATTGAGAGCGCCTATGCGTTTGGCGAGTTGCTCAAATCGCATCCGTTTGCAGAGGCGATACGGCTTTATCCGCAGAAGCGTTTAAAAAGAGTCTCCTATATCCGTAATAAATCACATATGATTGGACAGATGGCCCACGGGATTCCCACTTTTTTTCAGCCTATACGGGAATTTATCATGAGAATCACCCCTGAGAGTATGAATCAGAGAGAATTTGAGAGAGCGATACTCGGCGGATTTTAAGACATTCACTATAAAGGATCGACGTGTTTATAAAAGTATGCGGACTAAAGACGAAAGAACAAATCTATAAAGCGATCGAATACGGATATGACGCGATAGGTGTCGTAACCTATCCCAAGAGCAAACGCTACTGTGAACCCAAGGCGGCTATCGAATTAGCAAACTACGCGAAAGGGAGAATCAAAACATTCGTCGTCGGTATGACTGCTGAGGATGTAAAAGAAGCGGCAGATTTTTTCGATTACACGCAGATATACGAAGTTACCCAAGTGCCCAATCTCGCACTATCGTCCAAAGATCCACCTCCAAAAGATTTGAACTACGACTACTTTTTTTATGATGCCAGCATCGGCAGCGGCGTATTTGAAGAATTCCCCGAATGGGTCAAAGAGATTGCAGGTGAGATAATCCTATCGGGCGGATTAAATAAAGACAATATCTGCGCAGTAATACGTGATTTAAAACCTTTCGGTATCGATATTTCGAGCGGTGTAGAAAAAGAGGGTGTCAAAGACATTGAATTGATGAGAGAATTTATCGCTATTGCTAGAAATTGTCAGTGATAAATAGAAGGGGTATCAAACTTTATAAAAGGATAAATAATAATGATCGTAATCATTACACTTGCGATTTTAGCATTATGTTTGATCGGATTACTCCATTTTTATTGGGCATTGGGTGGAAAATTCGCAGCTGTACAGGCGATACCGACAAAAAATGGCGAGCCGTTAATCAATCCCGGAAAGATTGCAACGGTTATCGTAGGATTAGTATTAATCGGATTTGCTTTTGTCGCGTATATACTCTATTTTTATGATCTCTCTTCGTCACCGTATCGGGAATATTGCATCACCAGCGGGTGGATTTTATCGGGGATATTTACGCTTCGAGGTATCGGTGAGTTTAATACGGTCGGTTTGTTTAAAAAAATTAAATCATCCGAATTTGCATATTACGATACCCGATTCTATACTCCGTTTGCATTATCCATGGGAGTGATTTTTGCTCTATTGGCGTATCGGGCAACCTAATTGATATAGGTACGTATAACTGTTGTTAAAAATGATCAGGGGCATATGAAAGTCTTTTGATGTACAAGACTATTACGTGAGTGAAAAATTTTGCAGCGTATGAGAGGCGTCGGAGGCAAAAAACCAGATCGCTTCAAAGAGGATAAATTGGATCGTTAGAATGATCCAGAACGTATAACGGTATTTTTTTGATTTGTGACGAAAGATTTTTTGGGCGAAAACAGCTCCCGCACTTCCCCCGAAAATGGCAAGATTCAAAAGTGTTTTTTCACTCACCCGCCGACGGTTGGCACGCGCTAAATATTTATCGTATCCAAATACAAAGAATGTAATGAGATTAATAATCAGAAAAAGAAGAAGAAAAGCTTTCATTGGTCGTGGATTATGAGAGAATCGTGTATATCAAGTTTATTGATTGGTATATCGCTATTTTCGTAGTAGATGTGATTGGAGGGAGGGTAGTATTTCATTTGCGAGAAAGAATTTTCTTGACTTGCTCTTTTACTTCTTTATTATCGACAGGTTTATATCCTTCGATCATTTGCGATACGTTGACTGCTTTAAGTGCTTTTAGGGCTGAAAAAGGAGGTTTGCTCATTAGCTATTCTTATCGTCTTATATGTTGAATATTATACCTTAAAATCAATCTTCGGTATATTTATGGATACTACTAATATATTTATATTTAACGCCTGACCCGTATTTTGGATATAACATTTGAATACGCCAATAAAGTACCACAGCTACTTTATTAGTGTGCTATGTTTTGTTACATTTAGCCAGAAATATATTCTAAAAGTTCAGCATTAGCTGCATTTTTCATCAATCTAGCTCGCGTAGGACCAACATTGTAAATATTGTCAATTAAATTTTCTTCAGTACTATTATGTAATTCTTCAATTGTGTTAATTTCAGCTTCTTTTAGTTTTTCTTTTTGCCATGGAGTTAGTAGAACTAAAACATCAATTGGTTTACGTAGTAAAGACTTTAGAGACTCTCCATATTGTTCTTCATCATTTGATAAAAGAATTTGATCACTTCCAACATATGAACTATGATTTTTCCCAAATTCAGGAAACTTATTAAGGGCAAGTTTTTTATAAAACTCCGATGATTCCGCATGTGGATTAGCCTCCAATGAAATCATACAACCATATTTAATTTCATACCGGGAACCTAATTCAGATCTAGTTGCCCTTACTGAACTATCTATTTTTCTGATAATACCAGTATAAGTTAATAGTCTTAAGGCTTCTTTTACTGCCTCTGGAGAATCTTTATGAATCCAAAAATAGATAGTGGCTTCATTAATTCCCTTCTCCTTTCTAAGATTATTATATTCTTCAACTCTTGGTATGACTGTTTTTTCTAGAAAATCTCTTCCCCAATCAATTATGCCTCGGTGACCTTTATATTTTTCTCCAAGTTCTGTATGCTCTGCCCAAATCTGACCACGATAAAATGATTTGATTTCTGAGTTGACATTTGTCGTGTTAAACTTAGCTATGTTCTGAAGAGTTCTTAATAACATCCTTGGATTACCACCGGATGATAAAGCAAGAGTATTGAATAGTTCCTTTTGTCTATTGATTTCTTCACATAGCTTTTCGTCAGATTGTTTAACAACTATGTCTTCAAAGTATTGGAGATAATCAGAGTCAGAAATATTTCTCTCTAATTTTTTGTATACACAATCATGAGTTAATTCAAATGTGTCTCCAAAGTGTGTTACACCTGGGTAAATAGCAGCATTACATGATATGTATGGCGATCTTAGGTCTTTAAAAAGATTAAAGAATTGTCGTTGCTGTTCGGGTCTAAAAACGTGAGCAGCTTCGTCAAAAAAGAAAATTACTCTTTCAAGTGAATTTTCTTCGCAAATCGTTTGTATCGCTTCTTTTACATCTTCAATGTCAGGCAGTGTAGATATATCAATTTTAGAATTTCCCCTATATGAATCTTCAAACAAGTTTACTATTTCTTTGAGGCCAATCTGAACTTCATCTTCGGTTCCATTTGCATCATTGCTTAAAAGACTTGCTGTTAGGGAAGAAACAACGATTCCTTTCCTTCTTAGTTTGTTAAGTAGGTATTTTAGAGTTTTGGCCAACATCCAATGATAGAATTGGAGATTGTCCTCTGTGCTTATTAACGAACTCATATTGAAGGGAACAAAGACACTGATATAAGATTCACTTTCAGCTTCTAATTCAAGTTCTGCAACTCGCATTAAAAAGGACTTTCCAGTACCTCGAGAACCCTCTAATAAACATGGTTCATTTGATTTGAGGGCAGTTAATATATTCCTATCAGCCTCATTAATTACTGATAAATTCAAAATATCTGTCTGTTTGATACTTTCTGTTCTTAGATAAAATTCACTCATTTTTAATATTCCTTATGATTGGCCAAACAATTTTCTAATAGGCTCAACTTCCTTAAATTCTTCTGGGATAAACTGTAGTAATTCACGTGTAGACTCATCGAATTGCTTGGCATACCTGCATATTGCAGCATATAAAATCACTTTTGCTACAGACGTAAAATATTCACAATACAACTCGAATAGTGTGGCGTTATAGCCTAATTTAAGTCCACTGTTTTCCCAAGTTTCGTTATTCCCATGAACGTATTCAGAAAGTTTTCTATAAACAGCAATGGCTTTTTTTCTATACTTAATACTATATTCTGAACATTCGCTAAAGAATGCCTTCGCAAATCGTTGTGACAAGACACCGTTGTCTTCATCAACTAAGCTTGACCATTTAATATCAGAGCGGCCATCTAACCATTCATGTAACTCCAATTTATTTGCGGAGAAATACATAGATGCTAGTCCCATCTCAAAAGCCAGCCTCAATGACGAAAAAGCTTGCCTATACAACCCAAGAACTACATTTAGGTTTGCTGACTCCAGTTGCGCACTAACTGTTATAAGAATTTCTTTTTCTTGTTGATCAAGTAGGCACTCAGCGTATTCGTATACACATGATGATAGATGATGTAGTGTCCCGAGTTTTTCTTTCTCAGAAATCGTTTCAGTGAATATCGTCTGTGATTCGACATTTAATCTATTGAAGTAATCTTGTATATCCATGAGAATTAATTAATCCTTTTTTTTAACTATTTATTCATACCCAAAATATACCATTTTGCCAGAAATCCACAAGAAAATAGGACATTCTAAATGTCCTATTATTAGAAATATCCAAGCAGAACCTTACAAATCAACATTTTTTTAAACATTTTACGTTGTTATTCTTAAAATTAGCTCCGCAAACCCTTTAACGCGAGCCAAGGCGAAAAAAGAGAAGCATTTTCCTAATTGCGTTCGAAAACACAGAAGAAAAATGATGAACTAAAAGGACTGGGATACACCGATGTTCATCGTCGAAGCCGTTGCGATTTCTGAGGCAATAGCCCTAGCGAGAGCTTTGGTCGCTCTCCAGCTGCAATAAAAACTCTTTTCTCCATAGCCCCCCGCTGTATCCTCCGAGCCCTCCACCCGTTGCGATAACGCGATGGCAAGGGATGAGAATCGCGATGGGATTTTTTCCGTTGGCGTTTGCGACGGCTCGAACGGCTTTAGGATTGCCGAATTGTTGCGCTTCTTGAGCATAGGAGATTGTTTGTCCGTAAGGGATTGAACGAAGAGTTTCCCAAACTTTTTGTTGAAATGCTGTCCCTTCCGCTGCTAAAGGGAGTGTAAAAGTTTGTCGTTTTCCATCAAAGTATTCGTGCAGTTCCTCTTCTAAACGGAGCAAAAGGGAATGGCGTGAATTGTGAACAATATAAGCATCATAGGTAAAGTGAAGAGAGGTGAGGACTTCTCCGTTTGTCATGGCGATCATTTCCCCAATCGGGGTTTTTATCAGACGGGTTTTATATATCATGGTAGGATTATAGTTTATTTTTAGTTTATTTAAATATTTTTAATGCAGATTGTCATAATAATACTCGGTTGAATGACTTATGCTATGATAGTTCCAATTAAAAAGTGGAGAACATAATGTCTGTTTCACGCTGCGGATGGGTCAAACTGAGTGATCCGGTGTATGTCGCCTATCATGATGAAGAGTGGGGAAAGCCTCTGCATGATGATCGGGCCCTTTTTGAACTGTTTTCTTTGGAAACACAATCGGCGGGGCTCAGCTGGCTGACCATCCTCAAAAAACGCGAGGGGTATCGTGAAGCATTTGAGGGATTTGATCTGAACAAGGTGGCACACTATGGTGAGGCAGATATCGATCGCATACTCAACAGCGGCCTAGTGGTAAAAAGCCGTCCCAAAATCGAAGCGATTATCACGAATGCGCGAGGTTTTTTAGAGATCCAAAAAGAGTTCGGTTCTTTGGATGCCTATTTTTGGGGAAAAGTGGGGGGAAGAGCGATTATTAATGATGTTTCCGATTACAAAGAAGCGGCATGTACTTCAGATATTTCCGATACCATTACAAAAGAGCTCAAAAAACGGGGATTTAAATTTATCGGAACGACTACCGTATACGCTTTCATGCAAGCGTGCGGGATGGTAAATGATCATGAAAACAGCTGTATGTGCAAACAAATAAGGAAATAATTTTATATGAATTCGATCGTATTATTCGACAATGTCCAACTCACCTATACTGCAACGCCGGTTCTTAAAAATCTTTCGCTTCAAATCGAACAAGGAGAACATTGCGTGATCCTAGGAGCCAATGGTTCGGGGAAATCGAGTCTTATCAAACTGATTAATTGTGAACTCTATCCATCGTATATCGATGAGCCGTTTCGACGGGAGATTTTGGGAAATGGGCGATGGGTCGTCACGGAACTGCGTAAGCATTTAGGGGTTGTGACGAACGATCTGCATACCCGTTTTGCATTTGAGAGCGGTTATCTCAGCGGATTTGAAACAGTGCTGAGCGGTTTTAACGGAACGATCGGGTTGTTTGACCATTTAGAGGTGACGAGTGAGCAGATCGAAGCGGCAGAACGTGCCATGATTCGGTTAGGGATCGAGCACCTGAGCGATAAACGTTTGAGTGAGATGTCGACGGGAGAACTTCGAAAATGTATCGTAGCCCGTGCGCTGGTTCATCCGGTCAAAGCAATATTGTTGGATGAACCGACCGTAGGATTGGATATTAAAGCACAGCTTGATTTTATAGAGATGATGCGCTCTTTGGCTAACAGCGGTACGACCGTCATTTTAGTGACGCATCATATCGAAGAGGTATTTGAAGAGATTACTAAAGCGGTCTTGCTCAAAGAGGGAATGATCTATGCGGCAGGAGAAAAAGAAGAGGTGTTAAACAGTGACAACCTATCAATGATTTTCAATACACCGCTAAAACTGGAAAAGATGTATGGACGTTATTCGATACATCCTACGATGTAAAGGTTAGACTCATGAACCCTGCAAAAGTCATACGTGAAAAAGTCGAAAAACTGACCGATCTTCCCAATGTCGGCAAAACGGTTGCCGCTGATTTTGCCAAAATCGGAATCACTCGCCCCGATCAGCTGCGCGGAGAGGATCCTTATGATCTGTATGTCCGATTTTGCAAAGCGTTCGGAGAGCGGCAAGATCCGTGTATGCTGGATGTATTGATGGCGATCACCGATTTTATGGACGGTGGCGAGCCGCGTGTATGGTGGGATTATACCGCCGAGCGCAAGCGGCTCTACGGAGATAAAATTACTGTTGCTTAAAACCCTCGTCGAAAGGATGCAGGAATCTTGTCTGTCTCGTGAAACTCTTTTGCGGCAGCGAGTGCGAGGTTCGGATTGCGCAACAATGAGCGTCCATACGCTACAAAATCACAGACCCCGCCTATCAGTAACGCTTCACCCTCAGCAGGTGTCGTAATTAGTCCTACGGCGATGGTAGGAATCGATCCCTCCTGTCGGATTCGTTTGGCGTATTCGGCTTGATACAGAGGCACAATCGGCGGTTGTGTCTGGGTTACCGCCTGATTCCCTCCGGCAGAGACATGAATCACATCGGCTCCCGCTGTTTTCAGCGCTTTGGAAAGGGCGATAGAATCTTCGATATTCCAGCCCTCTTTCATCCACTCCTCTGCCGAAATTCGTACAATTACGGGGAGATTGATAGCCTCTTTCACCGCTTGGGTTACTTCGACTAATAATCGGCATCGGTTTTCGAGCGTTCCGCCATAGCGATCGGTGCGCTGATTGCTCAGCGGTGATAGGAATTCACATAACAGGTAGCCGTGTGCCCCGTGAATCTCGACCATATCGTATCCCGCTTCTTTTGCACGCAATGCGGCACGGACAAAAGAGTCTTTTATCCCCTCTATTTCTTCGAGTGTGAGCATTAAGGGAATCCGATACGGTGCCTCGGTACTAAAGGCTATAGCACTAGGAGCGACAGGGAATTCGGAATCACACTCGCATTTTCGTCCGGCATGGGCCAG
Organism: Sulfuricurvum sp.; assembly: GCF_028712165.1. Taxonomy (GTDB): domain Bacteria; phylum Campylobacterota; class Campylobacteria; order Campylobacterales; family Sulfurimonadaceae; genus Sulfuricurvum. The sequence continues at coordinate 36,504 of NZ_JAQTQR010000017.1, forward strand.
TTGCACCGCTATTTTGGCACCGTTGTCGTGACAGATCGCCGTTAGTGTTCGATGGCTGGCAATATGTTCATCAGACCATATGCCCAAATCATTTTCACTGATCCGTCCCCGTGATTCGACCGCAGTTGCTTCGACAATGATCAAACCTACACCACCGAGTGCTTTGGAACCGTAATGGAGAACATGAAATGCGTTGGGATGACCATCCTTGTCGGCATGGTACATACACATAGGGGGCATTACAATACGGTTTTTCAGTGTTACATTTCCGATCGTACCCTCTTGAAGTAATAAACTCATGGCGTTCTTCCTGAATTTATGCGTTTTGGAGTATTGTAGCGATCGTCTGAGAAGTATATTCTTCCCCCATTCCCCACAATAGTGCTAATCCATGCGCATTTTCGGCAATGTCACCGATGTGCTCACGCGAAATATTTGCTGCCGACAAGGAAACCGGTGCACCGATGGAGTTAAACCAGTTTTCCAATGCACTGATCCCTTCATCTGCAGTATTCAGACCGAAAACTTCTTTGGCAAAACGCTCAAACTGAGCGGGATTTTGACCTTTGTACCATTTCATCCATGCCGGAATGACAATGGCTAAACCCGCACCGTGGGCGATATTAAAAAGTGCGGAGAGAGCGTGCTCGATCATGTGGTTCGGGAAACTTCCACCACCGGTTCCGGAGTTGGTCAATCCGTTGAGCGCTTGGGTGGATGCCCATGCAAACTCGGCACGGGCGTCGTAATTGAGAGGATCTTTCAGGAGAATTTCGGTCGTTTCGATGACCGTTTTGACGATCGACTCAACGAGACGGGATTGAAAATGGGGATGTTCGGTTGCCGTAAAATAGACTTCGATCGTATGGGCGATGATATCGGTTGCCGAATAGGCGAGATATTCGGGAGTGACGCTCATCATCAATTCGGGATTGATGATGGATATTTTCGGATTCACCAGTACGGAACTGATAGAGTATTTTTGTTTGGTTGCGTCATTCATAACCACAGAGTTGCCGTTCATTTCACTGGCGGTTGCCGCGAGGGTCATGATGGCATAGACGGGAAGAGCAGCTGTGATAGAGGCTTTTTGGATGAAAAAATCCCATACATCACCCTCATACAAAGCTCCTGCCGCGATTGCTTTTGCCGAATCGACGACGGAACCGCCGCCGACTCCGAGAACGGCTTGGAGATCATGCGATTTTACCATCTCGATGCCGTCATGGACACGGGAGAGGAGGGGATTACTTACGACACCGTCGAGTTCTTCAAAAGCAATTCCTGCTGTTTTGAGACTGTCAACAACTCTGTCGTATAAGCCATTTTTTTTGATCGAACCGGTTCCGTAAACGAGGAGAAGCCGTTTGATACCCTGTTCGGCGATCATTTCTCCGATCTTGTTTTCTTTGCTGCGTCCAAATTCGATACGGGTAGGATTGTAGTAGGTAAATGCGTTCATTGGATTCCTTTTTAAATATACGTTACGACATCACTTAATTCTGAACGGTGCAACGGCGGTTGTTCATTGACACGATATCCGAACGGAATCAGTAAAGGGACTCCATATACTTCCGTATCAATCCCCATGATCTTCTCTACCGCGTCTCGGTCAAATCCTTCCATAGGGCAGGAATCGATACCGATCGATGCGGCAGCAGTCATCATGTTCCCTGCAGCGATGTATACTTGACGTGATGACCAGCACTCTAGAACTTCATCGCTGCGTGGGTCGACGAATCCTGCATACATTCCTAGAAGTCCATCCGGATAGTGGAATTTTTCAAATTCACTTTGAATATAGCCGTCGGTACTGCGGACATTTTTCTTGTAGCCGATCGCAATCAGTTCGGATGCAGTCGTCACTTGCGGTTGGTTCCATGCCACGGCTTGGATTGCTTCGCGCATCGCAGTGTCACGGATAACAAAAAACTGCCACTGCTCCATTCCGAATGAACTTGGGCTGAGACGTCCGGCTTCGAGAATAAAGGTTAAATCTTCACTGCTCATAGGTTTAGTAGTATCAAACAGCTTACAAGCATGGCGGAAGTGCATCGCTTTTTCAAAATCGTTTCGCATTGTGGAGTCCTTTAGTGTTTTATCAGGAGAGATTCTATAGTATACAGTATTTACTGTCAAGAACATACTAAAAAGTAATGTACATACTAAAAGGTAACTATATAATGATTCAATCTCCGTTTAATTGCCATTTTGAACTGACTCTCGAACTGATCGGCGGCAAATGGAAAGGTCTTATTTTGTGGCATTTAATGGAAAAAAAAGTGCTCCGAAACGGTGAGATGCTTCGCCTAATGCCGCGTATTACGCAAAAGATGCTGACTCAGCAGCTTCGTGAGATGGAAGAAAACGGACTTGTAAGTCGCATTATCTACGAGCAGGTGCCGCCCAAAGTCGAGTACAGACTCACATCACACGGAGAATCACTTCGACCGATTCTCAATCAGATGATCGATTGGGGTGTGGAGTATGCACAAGATAAAAAGATTATGATTGCTTGTACTAAGCAAAAGGACTAAAATGGTTTCAGTTAAATATTTGCATCAGGTACAGGCGGCATTGTTGTCGGGTTTTATGAGTTTTATCATGTCGGGCGCGATTACGTTTATCAACCTCGGATGGGTACACGGATTTGTCGGAATATGGATTCATGCGTGGCTGGTGGCGTATGCCATCGCGTTTCCTACGATTCTTCTCGTATTTCCGTTTGCCCGAAAACTGGCGATGAAGATCGCATCAAAGTAGTGTTTAAATATCGAACAAAAAATAGCAATTTTAGAATAGTTTTGTCTTGCTAAATCCCATATAATTATGGCGATATTTTGCATAGGAGAAACTATGAGAAGCAAACGATTTGGATTAGGTGTCGCAATTGCGGCTATGATGATAGGGTCGCTCAATCTGGATGCCGGAATGATACGGGATATGATACAAAAGCGTGCCGAAACACGCACTACGACCTCCTCACAAACATCGAATACTATGATGGACGTCACCTACGGCAGCGATAAAAAACAGCGTATGGATGTCTATCTCCCCACCAATCCCCAAAAGGCTCCAGTAGTCGTTATGGTCCACGGCGGTGCATGGAAAATAGGGGATAAACGCTCCGATAACGTTGTAGATAACAAAAAAGCGCGTTGGAATCCCAAAGGGATTATTTTCGTGTCGGTCAATTACCGACTATTGCCCGATGCTGATCCTCTCAAACAAGCTGACGATGTCGCTGCAGCATTGGCGTATGTCCAAAGCCATGTCGCGCAGTGGGGCGGCGATTCGCAAAAAATCGTACTTATGGGGCATTCTGCCGGTGCTCATCTTGTCGATTTAATCTCCTCTGATCCCGCACGTTACCCAAATCTAAAACCGTGGCTCGGAACAGTGTCACTGGACAGTGCGGCAATGGATATCCCAAAAGTCATGAGTACAAAACATTACGATTTTTATGACGAAGCTTTTGGAACCGATCCTGCGTATTGGGCGGATGCGTCGCCGTATCAGCGTCTAAGTTCGAATGCCGTACCGATGCTGTTAGTATGTTCAACCGAACGGCCGGATAAACCGTGTGTCCAGACCGAAGCATTTGTTCAAAAAGCAAAATCCCTGAATCTGCGAGCCGAAATGACACCGCAGGCATTGAAACACAAAGAGATTAATGATGAATTGGGCTTGGAGAGTAACTATACCAAAGCAGTTGAAGATTTTATGAGATCGTTAGGCATGGCAATCTAAAAGGAGGGTGGAATGATGCGATTGGTATTTGCAGCAGCGCTTTTGGGGATAATATCAGGATTGGCAGGTAGCGAGACTATCCGTTCGGACGATCTTTTGGAAGGGAAGTTTTCAACATCGACCCCTGTGTTTAAAGTTCATAAAGGAACATCTTTGATTGCAGGGAAGGGTGATAACGCACTCTTTGCTTTAAACACTTCAGGAGAGATAACATTTCGTGAGTTGCCTAATGTGAAAAAAGCTCATAATGATTATACGATTGTTTTAAATGAAGCAAACAGTGAGATAACCCTGTCGATTAGGGTTATGAACGATGTAATCGATTTGGGCAAAGAGGGAAAACTGATTGCTCCTGTCCATATCGGTAAACAGTGGTTTTATTATTGGGACCGTTCGGGTGACGGGACGAGCGAAAACAGCGGAGTTTTGAACAGCGGTGCCGATTTTGTCAGTTTTGATCATCTGAACGTTCTTTTTAACCATGATGCAAAAGGCAAAATCCGCAGAGAAGGGATAAATAATCTTTACCGTTACGGAATGATCAACGGCATACAATTGGCACTTCCGACCAGCGGAACGGGCAAAAAGGACGAAAGCTCTCCCGCTCATGCCTATACAGTCGATCGTTCGGGAAAATATAGTGACCTCTGTGCCATCTGGGCAGCATCAGGTTTCACCGCCCCTGCGGGATGGATAGAAAACCGTTACGGTGCGGCGACACCTTCAGGTCTTGGGTATTCGGCACTTAATTTTGAAAACGGCGAAATGAGTGAGATGATCCATTATAATACACCGTATGTTGCCCTTGAAGTGTTATAAAAGATATGAAAGATTCAACTCAAAAAGCGTATTTTCAGAGTATCTATCGGTCGGTAAAGTATATCGAAGAACACAGTAGCGAAAATCTTTCTTTGGATGAATTAGCGAAAATCGCCGGATTTTCAAAATATCATTTTCATCGGATTTTCAAATCAATTGTGGGTGAGCGTGTCGGAGATTACATCAGACGTGTCCGTTTGCAAAAAACGACGATCAAATTTAAAACAGATCGCAATATCACGTCAATAGCGATGGAGAGCGGATACGAGACGAGTGCCGCTTTTGCCAAAGTCTTTAAAGAACATTTCGGGCAGACACCCTCGGAGTTCTCACGTAGTGCCAAACAGATAAATTCTGCCGTTCTGCTTTCCCCCCGTTTTGTTGAGATCGAACCTTTTGATGTCCTCTACGTTCGTAGAACGGGTCCGTACTACATTGCATGTAACGAGGCATGGGACGTATTGCTCGCATTTGCAAAAGACCAAAAAAAACGATACAAAAAAAATCTCCTTATGAAAGAGACGATAGCTTTGGGAATCGGACATGACAACCCAAATGTTACTTCAACCGATAAATTACGATGTGACGCGTGTATCAGCTATAACGATAAAAGCGTCATCCTCTCCGGAGAAGTGATGAGTAAAACAATCGACGGCGGAAAATATGCCGTATTCTTACACATTGGAGCCTATGAAGAGATGCGAGAAACCTACCGTCTCATCGGTGACTGGATCGTTAAAAGCGGTGCAAAGGTACGGGGAGGACCGATGTTCCGTTATCTGAACCGAGCGCCGAGACGAACTAAACCGGAAAATCTCCGTACCGAGATATATATTCCAATTATATAAATAAAACTTATATTAATTGCTTTGATTATTTCATATATGCATTACTGAATATTATTCATGAATCTATAAATCGTATTATGGGACAATGGGTTTACTATACTGGATAAAGGAGCTCGACATGGATTTGTTCTCCCCTATAAGAATCGGAAATTATCCTTTGCGTAACAGAATATTTATGGCACCGATGACACGGTGCCGAAGTGTTCAGAACAATGTTCCCAATGATATGATGGCACACTATTATGCCCAGAGAGCCTCTGCGGGACTTATTATTACCGAGGCTACCCAGATTTCGACGAAAGG
>NZ_JAQTQR010000018.1 GCF_028712165.1 Sulfuricurvum sp.
CCTTTGGCATCGGTCGCTTCGAGCGTATGTAAGAGTTCCATTCCGTGTGAGAGTGCCTTCGCAGGGGGCGGATCGATCCAGCTGAGCTGAGAATCTCCCCATGCACTGAGTTCGAGGGCCAGCGGAGTGAGGTCACAGACACGGATCTCGGCCTCTTTGTGCGGGGTGAGGGCATGATGAGCGCTTTCGCTCCAAAGACGGTAGCATTTGCCGCTGCTGAGACGTCCTGCACGTCCTGCACGCTGATCGGCGGAGGCACGGGAAATACGACGGGTAACGAGCCGTTCCATCCCGCTGCGGGGATCGAATGTGAGCACTTTCTCCAGTCCCGAATCGACGACGATACGGATACCCTCGATGGTGAGACTCGTTTCGGCGATGTTGGTGGCGAGGACGATTTTGCGTTTGGACGAGGGGAAAATCGCCTTTTCCTGATCCGCTTTAGAAAGTTCGCCGTACAGAGGAGCAATATCGATCTCCATAGGGGAACAATGCTCTCTCAAAGAGGCTTCGAGTGTTTTGATCTCACGGGTTCCGGGTAAAAAGACGAGGATACTCCCCTCATCCCTCACGAGGATATCTTTTAGGATACCCATCAGTGCGGGGACGATCTTTTTAGCCTCAATAGAGGGAGAATTTGGTGGTAAATGCTCTATCGTGATCGGAAAGCTTCTCCCCTCGCTGGTGATAAGAGGGGGATGGTTCAAGAGCGTTTGTAACGCATCGGTATCGAGTGTTGCCGACATCACCAAAATCTTGAGATCCTCACGGAGAAACTCCTGAGACTGGAGGGCAAAAGCGAGCGAGAGATCGCTGTGTAGATGACGCTCATGAAATTCATCGAAGAGTATGAGGGCAACGTTTTCGAGGGAAGGATCGCGTTGGAGCATGCGGGTTAAAATCCCCTCGGTGACGACGAGAATTTTGGTCTGTTCGCTGAGCTTTTTTTCGGCGCGAATTTGATAGCCGACCCGTTCCCCTGCCTTTTCTCCCAGTAGTTGTGCCATCCGTGCGGCGGCACTTCGGGCGGCGATACGGCGCGGTTCGAGCATAATGATCTGTTTTCCGCCGAGCCACGGCTCATCCAAAAGCGAGAGAGGAACCACGGTTGTTTTTCCCGCACCCGGAGGAGCTTGCAGGATAAGGCGGTTATTGGATTTGAGGAGGGTTTGGAGTTCCTCAATGACGTCGTGTATCGGGAGTGTGGCCATTAAAAAGGGAGTTTGAACCGTCGCGCTTCGACACCGTGTATGACGTAGTAGAGCTCATAGTAATGGTTGACAATAAGTTGGAACTGCTCCAGACTCGGGCGGGTTGTTGCAAACAACAATCGATCGTTCGGTTGCAGAAGGGTTTCAGCTCTCGGTAAAAGGATAAACTCACCGTTCGAGCGCTCAAGCCCCAAAATGACAATTTCCAGGTCTTTGTCATCATGATAAGGGTTATTGAGTAATTGACCTATTCTTACGGGTGCTTCACGTAAATATCGGCTTAATGCGTACATATGGAGTTCATCGATTTCCATTTCAATCAATGCCGGGCGTTTATTGACCCTTCCGGTGATGAGCATCAGGGTATCGACAAATACCTCTTGATCTTGTATTGCAATCGCATCGATAAATTTAAACGTCATCGGTCGGTCTATGTAGTTGTACCCGTCAAGTGCGGCAATCTGATCGAGAATAAAAATCTTGTCAACTTTGAGATTGCTAAAGAGACTGCGTTCTTCGAGTTCATTTTCACGGACAATAGCAAATATTTTGGGATTGAGGGTGCGGGCGGTTGCAATGATAGAGAGATTGATCGCATCATCGTTGGTTCCGGCGATGATACATGCGGCATCCATAATGCCCGCCTGAATGAAAAAGTCCTGATCCGAGGAGACTTTTTCATGGGTCTCTTTGTTGATATCGAGATAGGCGTATTCGATTTGGTTGTTGTCGAGGGTATTTTTGAGCGTTTTTCCGAAACGTCCTTTAGCGCATACGATGTATTTTCCCTTAGGGAGAATATCGCTTTTGCTGACGTGGAGATTTCCCCCCTGAACCCAGCTCAATAGATTAAAAAGATAAGGGGATCGGAGCGCGAAATCGATCCTTTTTGAGATGATCGAAAAGGCATCGATAACATGATTAACGCCGATATTCGCTAAGTTTTCTCCCCCTTGTTTTAATCCTGAACGGGCGATGATACTCAGGTCTTTGTTCAAAATACGGGCACGAACCGAGATTTTGAGATTGAGCTGATCGTCATCGAAGAGGGTAACGAGAAATTTACAATGGGGTGACTCGATTCCTGAGGATTTGAGCACATCCGTCATGGACGCATCGGCCACGATTGCGGGGATAGAAGGGAGATACATTTCACTTTGCAGCGCTTCGATTTTTTCAATGTTTTTATCGATAACAATGATTCGGTATAAATTGTCTTTGTTGATTTTATCAATCAGTAATTTACCCGCATCGGTATAACCGCAAATAATAATAAAATCTTGTCTGAGATGACGAACCTTGCGTCGAAAGGTATTCATTTTTATCGCACTGGTAAAGGTTTTTTCCTGCAGCAATGCGATGATAGAACCCAATGCGTAAATCCAGGCTGGAACGGTAGAGTAAATGGTGATAAAAACAACGATACGCTGAGCATAGCTGAATGCGTAGGGGATCTCTCCGAATCCGATCGTCGTCGCCGTATAGGCAACCACGTACATGGCATCAAAAAAACTGAGATGAACGGGTTGTCCGTTATCTCCCGTTCCCGGAACGAGGGTGAGGAGAATGACGGGTATAGCATGGGCAAGATTCAAGACGATGAGGGGAACCCTCATTTTCCGTAAAAAAAGCCAAATGGTCGATTCGTTGCTCATTAATTACCGTATCAGCGTTTGAGTAGCAGGGTTTCACCGACGAAGAGGGTGACGGAGATGACATTGGCAACCAAAGCTCCAACAGCTAAAGAAACCACAATGGTAAAGAGTTCAGGAGTCATAACACTCGTCATGTTAACAATCCCCCAAAACGATGCGGCTGCAATAAGCTGTAAGTCTGCAACAAAGCTTGTCGCGAGGAGAACGGAACCCGTTTGGGTCTTATCCCCCAATTTCATAATGGTTGCAATAATATTAACCGTAATAGCAGCAACGAGCTCATATACGCTGTGATACGCGATAACGTCAAAATCACCATACACAAACCCGAAATTCAGAGTCAGGGCAAGGATGATAAAAAAACCGGAAATCACTTTTTCGGAATTCATAATACCTCTTTCTTTTTATTGTACTGTTTTATTGTACTTCATTTTTACTTTAAGCCTTGCTGAGTGTACACATTACGGGGATTCCATAAAATCCATCCGCAGCTCCCAAAAGCCTCACTCGCAGCGATTTGTTCACGGATCTCTTTTTCACCGTAAATACGTCGATCAAATGCGTAATCCCTAAACGCTTGGAGCCACGGACGATACGCTTTTGATGAAGTGCATGATTTTTTGAGGGCTTGATCCAAGGACTGTTTGACGATTTGATAGTTTGCTTCTACCGGATTCGGATACCCCGGGATTCCCATATGAAAACCGCTCGGATAGAGCATCGGTGAGAGATAATCAACATACGGTGCGAGGGCATCGACACGCTGACCGATGTCGATATCGGCATCGTTCCAGCTCACATACCCGAAAATATCGGCGGATACAAAGACATTGTACGGGAGGAGTGTTCTGCGTGCTTCTTCCAAAAAGCCTGAAATCGCTTTGACCCGTTCGGCCTGAGTATTTTCAACGGCGAATTTTATCCCTTTGCGATCCGGAAAACGGACGTAGTCGAATTGGATCTCGTCAAACCCGGCTGCTGCTGCTTCTTCGGCAATGGAGAGGATGTATTTACGAGGCTCTTTGCGTGATGCATCGATCCAGTAGAGCCCTTCTTTGTCTTTGAAAAGCGATCCGTCGGTTGTGTGTACCCCGTATTGCGGGTTGGCGGTAACGTAAGGGGTATCTTTAAACGAAACGATACGGGCGATGACGTATATCTTTTCTTTGTGCAAGTCGGAAACAAACTTTTTCATGTCTCTGAACAAGATCAGATCCTGTGCTCCGATTTTGTTTGCGATCGGATTGTCGGTTTTAAAGGCGATCTGTCCGCGATCCATTTTGATATCAATAACAAAAGCATTGATCTCCGTCGTTTGGAGAAGATTTTTGGCATTGCCCATGATTTTGGTGCTGGTTGCGCCGAAGCTGGAGAGATAAAGGGCTTTCGGGGTAAAAGGATCCAAATACATTTTACCGCCGCTTTTGTAAAACTTGCGGTCGTATCCGATAGCACGCACCCCTATGATCCCTGATGAGGGGACGATAAAAGTACCGTTGCTGTCGGTACGGTACTCTTTGTTACCCGAAATGACGATAGCATCCGCAATCGGTTTGGATGTTGATTTGTCGTAAACCGTTCCGCTGATCAGTGCCCCCCATGATAATGTAATAAAACCTACTAAAAGCGCCAGTGCTTTCACTCATATTCTCCCAAAATTTCAATTGCCGTATCCTAGCAAAAAAAATGCCATAAATGGGAGGTTTGAAGCGATAAAATGTTAATATATATTAATAAGATACCAAAAAGGTAATAACCATATGTCATTTACGACTTTAGGGCTCAGCCCGCACCTCCTCGATACCCTGACTGCAAAAGGGTACAGTGAGCCGACTCCGATCCAAACGCAGGTCATTCCACTCGTATTGCGAGGGCGGGATATCCTCGGAGCCGCTCAAACGGGAACCGGAAAAACCGCAGCGTTTGCCTTGCCGATCATCCATAAACTCATCAGTGCCGCCGATGCCAAACAAGCAAGCGCCAGAGCTTTGGTCATCGTTCCGACACGAGAGCTCGCATCCCAAGTAGCAGAAGCGATCCGCTCGTACGCCGAGGGGCTTGAACTCACCGTTATCGCTCTCTATGGGGGAGCGAACATGGCGCGTCAGGCAAAAGAACTGGAAGAGGGAGTTGATATCATTGTCGCCACTCCGGGACGGCTTATCGAGCTCAACAAACAAGGACATGTTCCCCTCTCACGCATCGAGTATCTGGTGTTTGACGAAGCCGATACAATTTTCGATATGGGGTTCATCCGTGAAGTAGGTCAGATCATCGATCTGCTCCCGCTCAAACGCCAAAACATGCTCTTTTCGGCAACGATGACCCCTGCGGTCAAACAGCTGAGCGAAAAGATCCTCAACAAACCGCTGTTGGTGGAGATCGATAACCTCAAAGCCGCCGATATGACACTGCGTCAAGTCGTCCATCCGGTCGAAAAAGAGCGCAAAAAAGAGCTGTTATCGTATCTGATCGGCTCCAACAACTACCCGCAGGTTCTCGTCTTTACCCGCACCAAAGCCGAAGCCGATGAAGTGAGTGCCGACCTCACTGCCAGCGGACTCAAAAACGTAGTGATCCACGGCGATAAAAAACACGGTGCCAGAGATCGCGCACTCAATGAGTTTCGAGAAGGTAATGCCCGTATCCTCGTAGCAACCGATATCGCCGCGCGCGGGTTGGATATCGAAGGTCTGGATGTCGTCATCAACTATGATATTCCCCATGTCAGCACCGACTATCTCCACCGTATCGGACGTACGGGACGTGCGGGCAATGACGGCTTGGCGATTACGCTTCTCTCCTCCTCAGAGCATATCTCATGGTCGAAAATCATCACGATGCTCGGGAAAAACGTCGAGACGATCTTGGTTCCCGGATTCGAACCCCCAGCCGATAACGCCCTCGTAAAAACACGCGGTAAAAGTCTCTCCAAAGAGGCTGAGAAAAAGGGAAAAACGGAAGGGGCATTCGGAAACAAGCGCAAAAAAGAGCCGGTTCAGCCCAAATTTGTCGGTAAACGGGGGCCGCGTTTAGCACGTGACGAACCTTCCGGCAAGAGCAACTCAGGCAGAGACAGTGCCTTCGGTAACTCTAAAAAACCCTCACCGAAAAAGTCAGGCGGACGGGGGAGATAATCTCTCTCTTTTTTGTTGATATGCTAAACATTTCCCACACAGTCACAATCCCTGACTCCGAGATCGAGATCACCGCTATCCGCTCTCAAGGCTCCGGCGGACAGAATGTCAACAAAGTCTCCACAGCGATCCATCTGCGTTTCGACATCAACGCCTCAAGCCTCCCCGATTTCTATAAAGAACGTCTCCTAGAGATTACCGATCACCGTATCACCAAAGACGGCATCATCAACATCAAATCCCAAGAATCACGCTCTCAGGAAGAGAACAAAGAATCGGCACTGGAACGGCTCAAAGAACTGATCAAAAGCGTCACGATTGTCCAAAAAAAGCGCAAACCGACCAAACCGACCCGTAATTCACAGAAACGGCGGATGGACAGTAAAACGAAGCACGGGAATATTAAAAAGATGCGGGGGAAAGTGAATGGTGACAAAGATTAAGGTTTATAACCTTCTGTTGAATAGTAAATATCAAAATATGCAGGATTAATAGCTTGATGTAGTACAACAGATTCCAGCCAAAATGCTTTGTCGGGATTTTTAGGTTTATTAGCTATTTTATAGTAAAACCTTATAAACATAAACAAGGTGGTATTTAAATAATAAAGAGGTGGATCTATTGAAGCATTTTCACCACCGAATAAACCTTTCACATTTTCATTATCACTATGACATTTAGACGAATACGCTCCAATATTGACAGATAGATATGAATGATGAACTGATTCTGAAAAAAACTGATGTCGCTCTTTTCTATAAGTGTACCAAAAGTCTATAAATTCATTATCAAAACCAATGTTTTTTTCAATAGCAGAAATTTTTTCAAACATTTTATTTTTAGAAAATAACTTGTACCATATTTCATTTGAAGCATTTTCATCTTTGCCTTTAATATATTCTTTAAAGTCTTCTTGAGAGTATATTAGGATGATTGTTTGATTACATAATTCTGAAATGCTTCGTACTAAGGTACGTGCCGGATTATCTAATCCTTTTTCAAGTAAGTCGATTATAGCGATAGAGTAATTTGTTATTTGTAAAAATAGATTTGATAATATAAAATTTGGATTAGGAATTCCATCTTCAGATAGCCAGTTTTTTGGAAAAATTTCTTCATCTGACTCTGAAGAATGTAATGATAAACTTATCATAGCAATACAAAGTGTAGATAAATTCGCTAATGTTAACTCATTGTTGAAAAAATTAGTATTGATTTTCTCTCCATCTTTTTGTTGTTCATTTATAAAAGATATGATTGCATCAATATCAGAAATTTTTATTGTTTTCTGAAAAGCTTTTTTAGAGATATTATTAATATTATTGACGTTTTGTTTAACTAAAGCTCTTAATTTTTTATTAGTAAGTTTTTTCATAATATGAGCTTTTCAAGTGACACTGTTAAATATATCACGCCGAAACTTTCGGCACCAATACTTCGAGCGGAATATGAAGCTGTGCCGAGAGGTTGGAAATCATGCTGAGTGATAGTCCGATTTTACGGTTGAGCACTTCGGAAACCTTGCTTTTGCTCCCGATGATGGGCACCAAATCTTTTTGTTTGAGTCCCATCTCCTCCATACGGTATTTGATCGCTTCGATAGGATCTGGAGTTGCGATTTGCCAATGTTGCTCTTCGTATTTTTCGACCAACATCGCGAGGACTTCGAGTTCGTCGCCTTCAGCGGTTCCGATCTCAGGCTCTAAATCCATCAATACGTCGATACGCTCAAGCGCTTTTTCGTAATCGGCTTCGGTTCGGATAGGGGATAGTTGCATGTTAAATCTCCTCTGCATTGATTTTGTCGTATTCGCTGTGGGTTCCGATAAATTTGACTCGGACGATTTTCCGTTTGTAATCGATATGGACGATCAGACGGTAATCATTACCCTTGATATTGAAAACGACGCGGTTGTCACGTAAAAAAGAGGCACTGGAATACTCACGTTTTATCTGATCGGGACTTTCCCACTGTGCTTTACGCACATCAGAATGCCACACTTCCAGAGGCGTTTTAGCCTGAGGATGATTTTCATAAAACAGTACCAATGTCTTTTTACTGATAACATTCATAGGGGAAGTATAAGATTTGTTCCTTTAAAAGGAACTTAGCTATAAGGTTGTATATTTTTTTTTCTCTTTAGCCAAAACTCCCAACAAACATGTCGGGAATAGAGAACTAGTTTTTAGTCATTGCTATTTAGAATCTCTTCGATTTCTTCTTCGGTTGCTGCTTCTATGTCCAAGATTTTACCTTTGAAAACGAGATCTTTGCCTGCGAGCGGGTGATTTCCGTCGAGTGTGGCATGATCGCCTTCTATCGCTGTGACGGTATAGATAACGACATCTTCACCATCCTCGTCGAGATATCCATCCACTTCCATCCCGATACTTACTTCAGCCGGGAGTTCACTGAGGGCTTCCGTTACAACCAACTCAGGATCATATTCACCAAACGCTTCATCGGATGCGAGGTTGACGGTAAAGGTATCATCAACCGCTTTCCCGTCCAATGCCTCTTCGATGGCCTTAAAAATCTGACCGTAATCACCATGAAGATAAACAATCGGCTCATCTTCCTCGTAAAGGAGGTTTCCCTTTGTGTCGAAAATCTGATAATCGACAGTGACAATAGAATTTTTAGTGACAGGCATGGGGACTCCATTGGGTTGAGATTTTGGATAATTCACTTTGCATTATAGATAGAAATAGATACGATGCTTGTATCGAAACGGTAATATTCAGAGCTATTTACCGCTTAACTCCCGTGATAGCTTTAAAAACGCTTCTCCGTAGCGTTCGAACTTCACTTCCCCGATACCGCTGATACCCAACATCTCCTCTTTTGTATTTGGAAGCTGTTCAGCGAGTTCATAGAGGGTTTTGTCTCCGAAGACGATGTAGGCGGGGATACGGTGCTCTTTGGCGATGGCGGCTCGGAGGGCTTTGAAATCCTCGAAATGGATCGGGGCATGGAGATCGCGTGTTTTTGTTTTGACAGAGGCTTTTTTAGGGGATAGGCGCTCTTGTCGGATGTGGACGCTCTGTTTCCCTTTTAGAATCTCCGCACCGCTTGCGGTGAGTTTCAACGCTTTGTATTCGTCAGGTTCGATGGCTCCGAGTTCGATGAGTCTTTTGGCAACCGTGCTCCATATGCTCTTACTCAGGTCTTTCCCTATCCCGAAAACACTGAGTTTCTCATGGGCGTTGGAGAGGATTTTCTCTTTTTCCTCTCCGCAAAGCACTTCGGAAATATAGGTTGCACCGAAACGTTCTCCGGTTTTATAAAGACACGAGAGGAATTTCTGGGCGGGGACGGTGATGTCGGTTTTGGGACTGAGTGAGTCTTTGCAGTTGTCACACCGATCACCGCAGTGCTCTACGCTGTCGCTGAAATAGGAGGCAATCAGGCGGTGACGGCACTCTTCGGCGGTGGCGTAATCCATTGCGGAGCGGAGTTTGGCGAGGATCATCTCGCGATATTGAGGGTCGCTTCCCTCGTCGATGAGTCTTTTTTTGTTATAAAAATCGCTCCCCGAATAAAAGAGGACGGCCTCGGAGTCGATCCCGTCGCGACCCGCACGTCCGATCTCCTGATAATAGTTCTCTATCGTTTTAGGCAGGGAGGTGTGGATGACGAAGCGGATGTCCCCTTTGTCGATTCCCATCCCGAATGCGACGGTAGCCACGATGATCTGCGTTTCGTCGTTTAAGAACGCCTGATGGACGCTTTGGCGCTGCTCAGGACTCATCCCCGCATGGTAGGCGGAACATTTCAGAGCTTTTTTCGAGAGAAATTCGGCGATCTCCTCGGTCTCTTTGCGGGAAAAGGCGTAGATGATCCCGCTCTCCCCCTCGTGTTTGTTCAGAATGCCCATGAGCTCGGTGCGCCATCCGCTGTCACGCTCCCGGACGGAAATGGTGATATTTTTGCGCAGTACCGGCGCACGCAGTATCAGAGGATCACGCAGCCCCAACTGAGAGAGGATATCCTCACGTACTTTCGGGGTAGCGGTGGCGGTAAAGGCGGCGATAGGGGTATGAGGAAATGCACAACGCAACTCTCCGAGTCTGCGGTAGTCGTCGCGGAACTCATGACCCCATTCACTGATACAGTGGGCTTCGTCGATGACGAAATAATTGATATCCAGCATCGCTAGCCACGAGAGGAATCCGCCGTTCGCTAGCCGCTCCGGAGCGATATAGAGGAATTTTAAGATGCCGTTTTTTGCTTTTGTAAAAGTTTGTTGCTGCTCCTGCGGCGATTGGGCTGATGAGATCATTGCCGCCTCGATCCCGAGCTCATGGAGGGCGAGTACCTGATCGTGCATGAGGGCGATGAGCGGAGATACGACGATGGTGATTCCGTCCATCAGCAGGGTAGGGAGCTGATAACAGAGCGATTTTCCCCCTCCGGTAGGAAGCAGCATCGCCAGATCACGACGGCTCAAAATCGCGTCTACTGCCTCTTCTTGCATCTCTCTGAAACCGGGGAATCCGAAGGTGTGTTTGAGGACTTTGTATTTATCGGTGAGGGATTCGGACAAGAGGTGCCTTTTGCAGGGATAAATTGCACCATTATAGCACGCAGGGGAAAGAAGGATAGATTCTTGTCACTTTTAGATTTTATTTTTATGCGTTATAATTGATTTCATATTACGGATAAAAGGGTAACAATGAAAGCAATCGTCGGAGTTTTAGCGGCAGTCATTATCGGGGCAATCGTGATGATGTTTGTAGGGCATATGAATAATGTTCCAAAACTGGATGAATCGGTCAAAGCCTCATGGTCACAAGTCCAAAATCAGTACCAACGACGTGCCGATTTGATCCCGAACCTCGTCGCTACCGTCAAAGGGTACGCATCGCATGAAAAAGAGGTCTTTACCCAAGTGGCCGAAGCGCGTGCCAAAGTAGGGCAAATGACGATCACTCCTGCCGTTTTGAATGATCCGAAAGCGTTTGCCGCTTTTGAAAAAGCGCAAGGCGAACTGAGCAGTGCACTCTCTCGTCTGATGATGGTCAGCGAACGCTATCCCGAGCTCAAAGCCGATAAAAACTTTATGGCATTGCAATCGCAGCTGGAAGGGACCGAAAACCGTATCAGCGTTGCACGCCGCGATTACATCGATACCGTCAAACAATACAATCTCGAGCTGCGTACCGTTCCGGGTCGCTGGGTAGCAGCTATTCTCTATCCCGATGCGACGGTCAAAGAGACGTTTAGTGCCGAACCGCAGAGCCAAAAAGCGCCTACCGTATCGTTTTAAACGATGATACGCTTTTTAGTATCTCTCTTCTTTTTTCTTGGAGTTGCCGCTTGGGCGGCTCCCACTTTTCCTGAGCTAAGCGGTCGTGTCGTCGATCAGGCAGGATTACTCACACCCGATCAAGAACTATCCCTTTCAAATCTATCAAAATCAATCGAAGATAATACTACGGCTCAGGTCGTCGTCGTCACCCTCAAATCGCTGGAAGGATACGATATCGCCGATTACGGCTATCAGCTCGGACGCCACTGGAAAATAGGGCAGAAAGGCAAAGATAACGGACTTCTTATCATTATTGCTCCCCATGATCACAAAGTCCGAATAGAGGTCGGATACGGTCTGGAAGGGGAGATTACCGATGCTCAGGCAAATGATCTGATCCTCACTAAAATGGTTCCACGGTTTAAACAAAAAGATGTTTACGGTGGAATTAAAAACACGATGGAAGAAATCAAAACAATTATCGCAAAAGAGTATCAGACAGAACCTGTCAAGGAAAAACCGCATCTTTTCTATATTCTTTCAATCGCTCTGATACCATTGTTAGTTTTAATCTTTTGGGCAGGAACATATTATTTTTCAAAACAAGTGATATTTATCCTTAAATTAACGGTATCACTCTTTATTGGAGGCATAGTCGGTATGTTGGTTTGGATAGCAAGCCATCTAGTAATAGTTAGCGTAATTGGAGGTTTGATTGTATTTATTATTACCTACTTTACTAACAAAAAATCTGATTTTGGCTCTATTATCGATACAATTGGTAATTCGTCTGGTTCAATGAGCAGTGATTCGTTTGATATTTTCAGCGGAGGCGGCGGCAGTTTCGGCGGTGGCGGTTCAAGCATCGATATCGGTGATTTATTAGATGGATTGGGGAGTTAATGAAACAGTTAAATGAGACGCTAAAAGCTCAGATCAAAGAGGCGATAGAGAGTGCCGAACGTCAAAGCTCATGCGAGTTTGTCGCAGTGATTACCCAAAAAAGCGCTAATTACCAAATATATGCTTTTTTCTTTGCGGCACTGAGCGCATTGTTAATCCCTCATTTGATTTATTGGCTGAGTGATTGGTTTAGTATTGAAAAAATCTTTCAGTTACAGATCACTTCCTTTATTCTATTGATGATCCTTACCCAATTATCAGTGGTTACAAATGGATTGGTTCCATCGGCAGTAAAACAGCGTCAGGCGGCATTGGTCGCACAACAGAGTTTTCGAAAATTTGGATTGTATCGGACGTCGAAACGGCGGGCGATCTTGTTTTTTGTCTCTATCGATGAAAAATATGCCGAGATTATCACCGATATCGGAATCGATGAAAAAGTACCTCAAGAAACATGGCAAGCGGTTATTCAAGAGTTTCGTCAAAATTTAGCGACGAAAAATGTAGCACAGGGGTATCTCGAAGCGATCGAAGCATGCGGTGCAATTTTGAAGCGAGAATTTCCTGCCGAAGCTGATGATACGGATGAATTACCGAATGAACTGATTATCGATCATAATTGAGATCGTTTTTACACAAAATTTATACATGATGAGTATGCTTATGCAAAAATAGAAGGATACTCTATGCGTCGTCTTTCCCTGCTATCGATTTTGTTCCCGTTCTATATGTTTGCATCATCAATCCCCGAAAACGCCCTCTATCTGCAAGGACAAAGCGATAAAGGGATCATTTTGGCACACGGCAAAGGGATGAACCCTGATTTTAAAGTGGTGAAGCCTTTGCGTTTGGCACTCAATAAAGATATCGGCTTTCACACATTATCGCTGCAAATGCCCAATCAATTTGAGGCGTATGAAGATTATGAGAAGGAACAGCCGAAAGTCGATGCGATGATCGATCAGGCGATCGATTTTTTACACAGCAAGGGTGTCAAGACGATCTATCTGATAGGGCATTCGTTAGGGGCCGGGATGACCAGCAGCTATCTGGTATCTCATCCCGATGCCCCGATCGCAGGGTATATAGCTATCGGGTGTCGAGGGAATCAAAGCAAGCTCATTTCGTGTACCGACAATATGCCGAAAATAAAGATTAAAACACTCGATATCTGGGGCAGAGATAACAATGAGGATGAAAGCTTTGCCGTAATGCGTGCACCGCTTGTCGGAGAGCATTATCGGCAATACGGTGTTGAAGGTGCCAATCACGTTTTAGACGGATCGATGGATTTTGTCGTGGAAGAGGTTGAAGGGTGGCTTGAAAAGTAAAATTCAACATATTTTACATTCCATTTAGTTATTTTAAACAAAAAAAAGTTATTATGCTCCTTGAATCATAATCTCTGTAGATAAGTATAGGAATAATAATGTTTTTAGTGCTGGAAGTGGGATTTTTTGTATTCGCATTTTATCGAGGACGTGGGATTGAAGCGCTATTTGCTCTAGTGGCATTTGTCGGCGTAACATTTGGGTTGTTAGAATCCGGATATGATCAACCCGATTTTATTCATTTGGCAGATGGTATTTTCATAATAACTTTAATAGTAATGGGACTTTTTCCTAAAAAAGAGAAACTTTCCCGATGCCCTCAATGTGATGCATTGATTTTGGAAGATAGGCTCAGTTGCAAAGAATGCGGCTATTTATTTAAAAATGATGTTGCAATGGAAAAAAGCAGCAAAAATATTTCGACAAAAACCATTGTAATGAAGACGATTGATGAATTTGAAAAGATTAAAAATCAGATTATAGAGCAATACGCACCGCTCGGTTACACCACTCGCTCAATTGACAAAGAGGACTCCTTGATGCTGAAAAATGAGTATGTTAACAACTCCTATATTTTGCTCAAACGAGACGGATTTGAAGCGACAATAGATATTTATAATGTTAATAAGAATGTGGTTTGAAAATTTTTTGGAGAGCGAAATCGTAGAAAAAGAATGATCTGGATACGATAGCAACATGATAACGTTCTATGGCAGATTAATCAACAGCCCATAAGGTTTAATATTATAATATATTTGAAAGAATGATGAGGTTTTTGGGATGGAACGCTTTAGTGTGCACAGTTTTGTTATCTTAATGGCATTGGCAATGTTTGCAGGATGCGCACAGCACAGCGTCGAGAATGACAATCTCATAAATAAGATTCAGGAAGAGCCTAAAGCGGATATCAATGTTTCGTCTGCAGCTTCTAAGCCTATAGCAGTGGAAAAAGTTTCAGAGAATAAAAAAAATCCATCCAATAAAACGACTTCAAAAAAAGATCTCTCTAAAAAAACTGATAAAACTTCCCTTACCACTGAATCTGAAGTAGAAATAAACATTGATGAGCTCAATCAAAAGGTAAAAGAGTATAAAACACGGGAAGTTCGTGAAATCTTAAATACCAATCCAAAAGCATTTGCAATGATCGAAGAATCGGATAAAAAACTTTATTATGTCGGTCCGAGCGGCTGGAGAGTGATAGACATTATAGAGGGATTACGAAATAAGCGATTACATCAAAAAGAGATTATCAACCATATTAAAACCGCCAAACTGCCCTACAAAATGTACACTTACCACGAAATTCAAGTGTTGTTGAAAAATAAAATCCCGTTCAGAGTCATTAATACGATGATGACGGTCTCCAAATAGAGCTTTAATCCCAGATTATTGTATTACGCCCGCTCTCTTTGGCACGATATAGTTTTTGGTCTGCATCATTTAAAAATTCGGAGAAACTGTTAAACTGTGGTCGAAACTCTGAGACGCCTATACTGATGGTGCAGGATACCGATCCGCTTTTAGACGGAATGACTAACGATGCAACGCTCTCTTTGACCTCTTCTGCCAAAACTACAGCTTGTTCAACAGAGCTATTCGGTAAGAGAATAACAAATTCTTCTCCTCCGATACGGGCGAATATATCGTCTTTACGAATACGTGTTTTGACGCTTTGGGTAATACAAATCAGAACATTATCGCCGCTTTGATGACCATAAGTATCATTGATGACTTTGAAAAAGTCGATATCGAACAATATCAGTGATAATGGAGTCGCATACCTTGTAGCATGGGCAATTTCTCTTGTTGCATTTTCTTCAAGATAGCGTCGGTTGTAAATATGGGTGAGCGGATCGGTGATGGCTAACTGCATCAGCATCTCATTCGCTTTTTGAAGTTCTGCTGTTTTTTTCCCTACTTCGTTTTCAAGATTTTGAGCCAACGATTCCAATGCATTATTTGACTGGAGAAGCAAGCTGTTCGTTTCATTGACCTGACGGAGCAAAACACCGAAAAAGAGGGTTGATGTCATAAGTGCTGCGATAAATTCCTGTATGTAGAGCGTATTTTGTACGGGGGTAAAAACCGAAAACGGACCTTGGTGGTTTATGGTGTAATAAATAGCGATCATGCTGACGATCATACCCATCGTCATCCCGGAACGAAGGCCGTTACGATAGACAATCCATAGGGTGATCAAAACAAAAATCATCGGAGTTGTAGGAAGGACACTCGGGGTAAATCCGATCGAAAAGAGAGAAACTGCCAAAACAATCGTTGCGGCATCAGTAAATATGGATTCAAAAAGGTGTTGGGTAAAGAGAAACTTTTTAGGGTATTCGAACCATGAGAGGATTAACGGAGTCAGAAATAAAATTCCGAGTGAATCGCCGAAAAAGTGAATGCGCCACAAAGCGATAAAGTCGCTTTGCGTCTCGATTTGATTATAAAGAAGCTCTGTAAAGAAGGCACTGAAAGAGGGATTGATTGCCAAGGCGATAACGATGAATAAGAGGACGAAGCGGATATTATTGAAGCTTTTGTGTGTTGAACACAGACGCTGCATCAAAAAGGCAGAAAGCATGGTTTCACCGAGGTTTATCAGTGCAAATTGAAATGCTTGAACGGGAGTAAAACTGGATATATCGGCTACTATTTCTGCGGTGATGATGGCTAAAACAATCCATATCCATTCACGCATCGGGCGAAGAAGAAAAACGGCCAATAATATACCGTTTGGGAACCATATGATCGACATCTCCTCATTCATGGTGGTAAATGCGAGGCTGATTTTACCTGCTGCCATATAGGAAACCATCAAAATTAGGAGAAAGACGGGATAGTATTTAATGATAGTGAGACGTTTATCAGTATCCATACGGCTTCCTCCTTGTATGGTAGAAAACTATTATAACTTATAAATGTAGCACGAGTATATTTTAAATAATTTAAGGAGTTGCAGTAAATTGGATTCTAAATGTTGTCCCTTCATGAAGTTGCGATTCAACTGTGATAGGAAAGTGGTATTCCTGACAAATCATATGGACAATATTGAGCCCAACTCCGAAACCACCGTTTGCATCATCAAAACGGGTATAGCGTAAAAAAATATCGTTTAGTTTATCTTTGGGTATACCGATACCTGTATCTTTAACAGATAAAAAGCCGTTATTTAAAACGACAGTGATGTTTCCGGAACGTTTATTATATTTGATTGCATTGGAGAGGAGATTATCGATAACCCGAATCAGTTTTTCCGAATGAGCTTTTACGAATGTGGGTTGAATATTCAAATCAAAAGTGATTTTTTTGGCATCGGCAAGAGGACGAAAATAATGGATGCGTTCTTCGAGTATAGGGGCTAGATCGAGCGATTGTTCGGCAAAGGCAGTTTTTTGATAGAGTGTCAGAAAGGTCAGGTCGTTGTAGAGATGGGAAATCGTCCGAAGTGCAACGGTCATACGCCCAAGATGTTTGTCAATCTTTGGATCGGGTCCTTCTTCATAAAGACGTTCAACGCTCATCGTAATAATCGAGAGAGGGGTGTTGAGCTCATGGGTTGTATCACGGATGAAGCGGTCGAGTTTGCTGATATACACGCGTAACGGGCGAAGAAAAAGTTTAGAGAGCGTATAGATGACGAGCGTCATAAATATGATCGAGAAGGTCAAAACGATAAAAATGCTTTTACGGGTTTTGGCAAGTTCCTTGTCGATAGAATCGGCACGAATGACCAAATATCGATAGCGGTGTAGCTTTTCCATATCGATCGGTTCAATAGAATAGAAGTGGTCGTTATATTCGAACATGCCCAATTTAAAAGGAATTGAAAAAGGCTTGTCGGAGGTATAAACGACCTTTTTTTTATCATCCATTATGGCTACTTCAAAACGGGGATCGCCGATCATCCAGTCTTTGATATCCTGTATAGAGGTCGCAGAGTAGATATTTTCATTTACTTTGTCTGCATAATAGCGTATTGAATTTTGGCGTATATCGATATAGATATTTTGTTGATAGTAATAATAGAGGACCGAGAGGGTTAATAAAAATAGGGTATTCAGGGCGACAAAGACCGATACGAACTGGATGAGGGGTTTGCGTTCAATGTTGAGCAAGATAGTATCCCTGACCCCGTATATTGACGATGGTCTCTTTTCCTAAAATTTTGCGGAGGTTTTTGATGTGAGTTCGAAGGCTCTCTTCTTTTGTCTCATCATCATAGTCCCAGGCAGCAGAAAAAAATTGCTCATTGCTGATAATCTCACCTGGATGGATGAGGAGCATTTTAAGAATTTTCGACTCTTTTCGGGCTAGTGGGATCTCTTTGTCATCTTCGTAAAGACGATTGAGCTGAGGGTTAAAATAGATATTTTTTGTAATGGTGATTTTATCGTTTGATTTATGGAAAAACTGCCGTTTCATAAGCGATTTAATCCGGATCTCCAGTTCTTTGAGCTCAAAAGGCTTGCGTAGAAAATCATCGCATCCGGAATCAAACGCTTTGGAAAGATCATCGATACTTGATAGGGAACTGATAAAAATCGCCGGATTTTCTTTGCCCTCATGACGTAATTGCTTTAATACATCAAAACCGTTTTGCAACGGAACTTTGATATCCAGCAAGTAGAGGTCAAATGCTTCATCGTAGGCGGTATCCACTGCTTCAAATCCGTCATAGACACAGACGACTTCATATCCGAGTTCTTCAAGAAATTCTTGAATGATTTCGGAGAGGGTTTCATCGTCTTCAAGCAGTAAAATTTTTTGGCGCGATAATGGATTGGTTTGCATAGTCGGATTATAGCATCGTTAAAAAAATTGTGAATCATCCTTATCCAAAATATCTTACAAATCTTTAAGAAATTTATCCTATAATAACGTTATATCATTTAGGATATAACGTTTGAATGAAAGGGGTTGCTATGACAAAAATTATGAATAGGGGTTTTAAAAGTATAACCCCTGAAATTCCTACGCCGCCATCACTTCGTCTGTACATGATATGGGGTGAGGATAAAATCCGCAAAATGGTCCGTTATCATCACAATTTACTCCGTCTTAGTGATTTGGATAATTTTTTACCCAATGATGAGGAAAAGTTTGAACATGCCACGCTCAAAACGGCTGATTTTTTTGTGGATGTACTATCGAATGGCAGATTTTCAAAAACACAATATGGCTTTCCAGCACAAAAAATGCGTTATTTTCAAATAACTGTTGATGAACATGCACGTGATGTG
Source organism: Sulfuricurvum sp. (assembly GCF_028712165.1). Lineage (GTDB taxonomy): Bacteria > Campylobacterota > Campylobacteria > Campylobacterales > Sulfurimonadaceae > Sulfuricurvum. Next base: position 18,736 of record NZ_JAQTQR010000018.1, read on the forward strand.
TGGCTGGAGATGTATAAAAAAGCGATAAAAGACATGAGAATGCCCTCAGAATGCATCGAGGATTTTTGGAACTGGATTGAACCGCTGTCGCTTTGGATGATCAACCGTCGTACCATGGCGCAAGTACCCCGCTATCCTTATAAAGATATCTGGATTGACTTTGTTGATATGAAACTGTTCGGTTCGTGCAGTGCGTAGAGAAGGGGAGGCTGGTCTTCTCAGACAATTTCGTTTAGGCGGTATTGGCTGAGGCGACTACGCCTCGATGAAATCGATAACGCCGTTTTTTTATCATTAGAATTTTTAGTGCTCCTGTTCTGCTCTTGCGTTAATTGCGAATTACCACTTCATAAAAACGTAGATTCTATTGATACATAAAACGGGGAGGTTCCCCAAAATTCGTTATGCCGCAAAAACCAGTTTTCCGCTATAAATTTTTTGTGATGGAGCTTTTATCGAATCTTTCTGAAGCATGATCGAAAAGATTTTCATTGCATCGGTGCGGTTTTTTGAAGCGATGGTTTCAATCGCCTCTTCCATATCGATTATCATGATTTGTTCACGCTGTAATTTCTCACGTACCTCCATAGCGTCCAAACCCAAAAAGCGGCAAAACTCTCCCAAACTTTTAGAATGGAGAGCATGTGGCAATAACTGCGAAGCGCATGAGGATGTCACTTCTCTCATGGATGCAAGTGACACAATCTGTTCAGAGAGTTTTTTGAGTTTTTGCCGCATCATATAGACATGGATCGGAATGACACACAAAAAGAGAACACCTGCACCCATATGGAAACGCATCACATCAAACGGATAGATTCCGGCTTTGTTCAGTACAACAGTGGCAACAATCGTAAGTACACTGGAAATCATCAACGAAATCGTCACCGCTTTTAATACAATTCTACTTTTCATTTTTAACCCTTTCTGAAACAGACTTCATTATATCAAAAAAGATATAATGATTGTTTTTAGAGTTATGCATAATGCGTTCACGATTAATAATAGGAGATTTTATTATATTCTTAAAAAATAATAATATAGCGTTATATCAAAATACAAATAAGTTATGTTTTAAGTTTATACATGTGATACTTCCATAACCGCAGACATTCATCCAATATTTTTAAAGGATATGTCATGAAAACCAGTGCACGTAATGAGATCAAAGGGACTATTACCGAGATCAAAAAAGGTCAAATCAACAGTGAAGTTGTCCTATCGGTGGGCGGAGATGTTGTTTTAAAATCGGTTATTACCAATGATTCAGTTGATGAGATGGAATTGGTAGTCGGCGAAAGTATTTGTGCCATTATCAAAGCACCGTTTGTAATGGTGGCAAAAGAAAAACCGGGCAAAATCAGCACTCGTAACATCATCGAAACTAAAGTGACCGAAGTTAAAAAAGGGATTGTTAACGGTGAATTAAAACTCGCTATGGGCGATCAAACCCTGACCGCTGTAATCACCGAAGATTCTGTTGAAGATTTGGATTTCAAAGTAGGCGATACCGTTTACGCTCTTATCAAAGCCAACTTCATTATCCTCGCAAAATAAATCTCTCTTTTTCCGGGCATCGCCCGGTATTTACTTATCTTTTCCAATACCATTTGTCTTTATTCAGGTATCTCGATTGAAGAGATCGGAATAAGCAACAATGAACCCAGTGCATGAATCATTTCGATATCGTCATCAAAATGGGTGCCGTCACTGCCCAGTAAGTGAATCGCTTGTTCAAGAACCAACGTCCGAATCGCGTATGAAGAGCATTGAATCTCATTGAATGCCTTGTTTAATGAATCAATTGAAACATCCCTGTGATAAGTCAGAGTTGGAAGAACCAGAGCCGTTTTTAGAGCTTCTATCGATTCATTTATACGTTTTTCATTGCCAAACTGAGTTTGAATCAGCAGTGAAAAAACGACGCTAAGCGGCTCTTGAATCTGCTCGATCTTTTTGTAACGCTCTCTAGGAGGTTTGGAAAATCCAAACTCACGATCCAATGGCGTTAACACGATTGCGTGCAGTGACCATTCCCATATCGAAACGACCTGATCCATTTCGATCAAGTCGATAACGATTTGGCGAAAAGCGGTGTACTGTTGTTCGGACATCATTTTAAGTGACGGGATTGAGAGATTAATGAGGTCAAGATGGGCACTGCGGGGCAGGTCGTGCATCTTTGTGTAGGTAGTTTCGATATTTTTATACAGCATCGGTGAACTGTTTTTAAGATATTTTTCTTGTTTTAGGAGGGTAATGTTTTCTGCACTCAGAAGCAATGTCAATATAATCCATTGGGCACTTAGTGCATTGGCACTCATAATATGTAAAGAATCCGGCAGGGCCTCCAGACGGGTTCGTGCGTATTTGAGATTTTGATTGCCGGGTTGCTGAGCGATACGCGAGAGAGTTTCGATAACCATAGGACTGCTCAACACCGAAGCGAGGTCGGTTGATGGGCTGAACTGTGATTGCACGGTGTTGTCGGAAGATTTTGGGGGTTTTGGCGACTTTTCCTCTCTCGGAATAAATTTTCCGTTCCAAGAAGGGTCTATTCGACGTATCCGATCTTCAAGTCTGGGATGTGTAGAGAAAAAATGATCCCAAAAATTGGTAATGCCGTCGGCAAAAAAGAGATGGGCGTACGTTCCTCCGGCCGAGGATCGGATGGAAGAACCTTCTGAAGCAGCTCCTATTTTTATGAGGGCGTTGGCAATCCCTTGAGGATATCGGGTGTATTGAACGGCTGAAGCGTCAGCGAGATACTCTCTTTGGCGCGAAATCATTGATTTGATCCATTCGCCGAAAAAAGTACCGATCCATCCCAATATCATCAACCCTAACGCTAAGAGATAGAGGGCAACGATAGGATTTTCCCCTTTTTTATTATCGGAACTGCGTGATACGTACCTGTCCATATGGGAGTCATGGAGCGCTTCGATGATAAACCGGCCGATGGCACCGATAAAAACGATTCCGTATACCAGTCCGCTAAGATGGAGATTGAGGCGCATATCGCCGTTAAAAATATGGCTGAACTCATGGGCTATTACCCCTTGGAGCTCTTCACGATTGAGTTGATCCAGTGTCCCCTGTGTAACACCGATCACCGCATCGTTGTAGGTAAAGCCGGCGGCAAAAGCGTTGATCCCTCCATCGGACAGCAGATAAACACTCGGTGGGGAGATTCCTGATGCTATAGCCATCTCTTCGACGACGTTGAGAAGGACTTGCTGCGATTTATCCTGGGATAAACGGGTGATGAGTTTACCTCCGAGCGAGAGGGCAACGACTTTTCCGCCATCTTTGAGTAAAAAGTATTGAAAAAATGAAGCCATAGCAACGATAAAAATGACTGAAATAAATGATCGTATAAATAGAGCTTCTTCAAAGTGTTTTGGAATAAATTTTCCGGTTAATAGATAGTGATCAATACTAAGTATCAACATCGAGATAGAGGCTGCAAAACCGCCGACACCAAGTACAAATACAATAATCAGACGGAGAGTGGATGCTTTTGCTTGCTGTTGTGCATCAAAAAAATTCATGCCGAACCGTTAAAATGCCATTTTCGGAGGGTTTTGAATCTCTTTCGCATCCTCAAACTCGATCATGGCCGCATCACGGGTATGCCCGAACAGGGTTGCAAACAGGGTTTGCGGAAAGGATTGACGATAGATATTGTATTCCATGACCGAATCATTGTAAAACTGCCGTGCAAAGGCGATTTTGTTTTCAGTGGTAGAGAGTTCTTCCTGGAGGTTTTGCATCGTTGTATCGGCTTTGATCTGCGGATAATTTTCCATCACCATACTAAAGTGTGAAATGGCGCCTCGAAGCGTATTCTCGGCTTCAGACATTTGGCGAATGATGGCAGGGTCGGAGGGATTGTTATGCGCTTCGCGCAACTGTTTTGATGCGCCGTTGCGTGCAGCGATTACCCGCTCTAGAGTAGTTTGTTCGTGTTCCATGTACCGTTTTGCCACTTCGACCAAAGAGGGGATCAAATCGTAGCGGCGTTTGAGCTGTACATCGATTTGGGAAAAGGCATTGATGTATCGGTTTTTCGTAACAACGAGACGGTTAAAAATCGAAATAATATAAAAAATCGTTCCGAAAATAACGATACCGGCAATGTACTTCCCCATATAAACTATCTCCCTGTTTTTTTGTTAATTATAGTATACAAAAAAATATTTTATTTTGATAGTTTAAATGATGATATCAGTGATGGTGATGAAACTCCAACACCTCTTTGATCTCTTCGGGAGTCGCTTCATGAATATCCAAAACCGTACCTTCAAAAACGAGATCCATTCCTGCGAGAGGGTGATTACCGTCGAGAGTAGCCTCTTTTCCATTGATTTCGGTAACGGTATAGATGGTGACATCGTCGGAATCTTCGTCAAAATATCCATCCAGCTCCATTCCGACACTCACCTCTACCGGCAGTTCGCTGAGGGCTTCGGTGATTACGAGTGAAGGATCGTATTCTCCGAATGCTTTATCGGCTGTAAGGGTCACTGAGAACGGCTCACCGATGCTTTTGCCCTCTAACGCTTTTTCGACAGTTGGAAAAATGTGACCGTAATCACCGTGGAGATAAACGAGTGACTCTTCTTCTTCGTGGAGAAGGTTTCCCTCTGTGTCATTGATATGGTAATCGAGGGTTACGATGCAGTTTTTGGTGATGGTCATGAAATTCCTTAGGGTAGAGGTATGAGGATAGGGTTAAATGCTTTGGTCGAGATTATAGCGTGTCCGCCCACACGGAGTTCTGAAGCCTCGGCAGAGCTAAGAACGGTACGAACGACGGAAGATCCAACGAGCAATGTCACGATTACGGCAGGAGAATCTTCTTCGATTTTGAGAACCTCACCGATAAGCTGAAGTTTGCCGCTGAGCGCTTGCGGACTGAAAAACTCCATAGGGGGACAGATCGATTTTATCTGACCCGATTCGACGGATGCGAGACGGTCGGAGAGTTTGACGGTTTCGGCGATGTCGTGACTGACCAGAAGGGTCGTGACGCCGAGACGCTGATGGATCAGGGTGAGTTCATCTTGGAGCTTTTGGCGCATAAGCGGATCAAGCGCTGAGAGGGGCTCATCGAGGAGGAGAATTTTAGGACGACGCACCAAAGCGCGAGCGAGGGCAACCCGCTGTTTCTGTCCGCCGGAGAGTGTAGAGGGGAGACGATCCGAGAGAGCGGTGAGTTCGACGAGTTCGATCAGTTCATCAATGTTCCCCTTTTGTTCACTGTTGTCCGCGGCAAAGAGGAGATTCTCCCGTACGCTCATCGTAGGGAAAAGGGCATAGTCTTGGAATACAAATCCGATGCTCCGTTTTTGGGGAGGGAGGTTGATTTTTTGGGTACTGTCAAACCACACTTCGCCCTCTACCTCGATCACTCCGCTGTTGGGCTTTTCGAGTCCGGCAATGAGGCGCATCAAAGTCGTTTTCCCGGCACCTGAAGGGCCGAAGAGGGTGAGAAATTCACCGTAGTTGATATTCAGCTCGAAATGGGCATTGATTGAGCCTTCGGCGGTATCGAGACGCTTTGTAATATTAATTACTATCATCGAATACCGCCCAATGATTTTTTATTCAATGTGTAGACGAGAAGCAAAATTGCAAAAGTAACCGCAAAGAGGGTAAGGGCGTATTGATGTGCCAGTGCGTAGTTGAGCGATTCGACTTCGTCATAGATAGCGATAGAAGCGACTCGGGTCTCACCCGGGATATTTCCGCCGATCATGAGGATCACCCCAAACTCTCCGACCGTGTGGGCAAATGCCAGTACGATCCCTGAAATAAGGCCGTGACGGATAGAGGGGAGGATAACCCGTATCATCGTTTCCAGTTTTGATTTCCCGAGGGTATAAGCGGCTTCAAATATGGATACGGGAACTTGTGCCAGTGCCGATTGGATCGGATGCACCATAAACGGCAAACTGAAGAGGACTGAACCTACGACAAGCCCCTCAAAACTAAATGCGAGGCGTATACCGTGTTCGGTCAAAAACTTTCCGATAAATGATGAGGGGGTAAAGGCAAGAAGAAGATAAAACCCTAAAACGGACGGAGGCAAGACCAGCGGCATAGAAACGATCGTTTCTACGATGCTTTTAAACCGCATACGGCTAAAAACCAAAAATGAGGCAAGGGGAATCGCAATGACAAGCAGTATTAGGGTTGTAATCGATGCGAGTTTAAAGGTCAGCACCATCGTGCTGATGAATTCAGATTCCATGGGTCTCTCTCAATAAGGATATTTCGCTCGGCTGAACCATCCAGCACACTTCGTCGCCTTCACGTATCGAGAGGGTGTTAAACGTCAATGTCGGCACGAGTGCCATGATCGTCGTCTCATGATAGGTGAGGGTGATTTGTGAGAGGATAATTCCGCGCTCGATAGTCTGAACACGTGCACGCTGCATATTTGCAGTGGCGGCGGAAAACACTTCGGAGAGGATGACTTCGGTCTCTTTGAAAGCTAATGTGACAGGGGTATTGAGCAATTTTTTTTCATCCGAAGCTTCGGCGAGCAGGAGATAAAAGGTATCTGCTCCCACACTAACCCCCAAACAGGAGAGATGCTCAGATGTAGTGACAGAGGTAATGACGGCTTTTAGGATGTTCATTGTGTATTTCTTCTATTCGTAGAAGTGTCTGGACAAGTTTCATCACGGCGCACATTACAAATGTCCATTAAAAAAGTGTTGGCATGTTTGAAATTTTTATCTTGTTCGTAAAAAATTTGTGGTTCTTTTTCTCCATGCATCAGATTGTTCCGTAATCTAAAAATGATCCGTAACAAAGCTTCAATTTTTTCTTTTTTTGACGGTGATGCGGAAAGTAAAATTCTCTCGACCGTTTCTTTCCCATTGTTTTGTTTAAATATAAATGAATTAAAAGTCGTTGTTAAAGAAGCGTTCTCGACATAGCGATTTTTAAAATATATCCATGTTTTATCTAATGATGGTATAGACTCATGTTGTAAGTTCTCAGCAATACTATGTGATTGGTTGATTTGAGCATTGCATTGACAACATGCGCGTTCAAAGATATTCCATATGAGTGAAAAATGGAGAATATTTTTAATTTTTCTTCCATCGAACTCTGTATAAGTATATCGATTTTTAATCCATTGAGTTACGGTCATCATTCAATCCTTTATTTTCATACATTTTTCTTCGTCATCCTCGGGCTTGACCCGGGGATCCACCCCCATAAAGCAAAGCTGGATTCCCGATCAAGTCGGGAATGACGGGAAACAAATTTATTGTTCACCGCAAATATTCCAAATGACGATAATACGGAGAGCCTAAAAAGGTATCCAAAAGCTCTTTTGAGGGGTGTATCAAATTTAGCATCTCTACTAAAGCATTTTTGAGGCGTATTAAATCTTTATGTATCACACTCCATAAAACATCTCCGTCTGTTCCTCGATAATCGTGAGAAATTTTATCTCGTATCCCTGCAACGCTGACCCAATCGATCTGGGTTGATATATCTTTTTTGAGATTCGGATCGATTTTTTTCGATTCTTCCCCAATCGCAATAAACAAACTAATGACACCGTTGAGCGGTTGCTGTTCATCCGCCCAAATGAATTCATCGGGTGTTTTGTATTTACCGGAGTATATCCACACTTTCTCGATACATTCGAGCATGGTCATAATGTAGATTAGATTTTCTTCTTTATACATAGATAAAATCTTTTTGTGCGTAATGTTTGATGATCGGATTCATGTATTTGAGACTGACGAAGTCAACTTTCGGTACATGCAAATTTTGCGCTATCACATCAGAAATCCGCATAAATTCCAATCCGCTTTCGAGTTCTATGCTGCTGTCTCGCTCATAAAAAATATCAATATCGCTCTTTTCGGTTGCTTCATCGCGAGCGACGCTTCCGTAAATCCCTAAAGTTGTAATCCCATACCGGATACGAAATTCATCTTTTTTAGAGCGGAGATAGTTTAATACGGCTTCTCGTTTCATAGAATTCCTTTTAAAGAGACGTTTTTAAAATATTTATCATTATATCTCATTTTATAGAGGCTCAATTCTCACTTTGATATCAGCTGGCTGAGCGTTATAAGGAGATGAGGTGACGATCATATCGACACCGGTTGCGGCATATTCGGCGATATTTTTGGCACTGATTCCCCCCGTAGCGATCAGGGTAATGTTCGGATAATCGGTTCGCAATATCTGTACGGCATCGGAGAGTTTGGTGAGTGGGAATTTTTCCAGTTGGAGAATATCGGCTCCGAGGCGGGCGAATTTAAGCGCTTGGGCGATGTCTTCGGCTTCCATGACGATTTTTTTCTCAGGATTCGCTTTTTTGGTTTTATTCAGTGCTTCGGTAAAGGCTTCATCCGCCGGAAAAAAGACGCGGTGGTAATCGAAGATGAGGATACTTTCGGAGAGTCCCAGCCGGTGAGCGACACCTCCGCCGGACTCGACCGCTTTGATGGCGATTTTTTTCGTAAACGGGGTCGTTTTACGGGTTGTCGCGACGACGATATCGGGATTGATCGAACGAGCCAATAAGACCGCTTCGCGGGTGTAGGTGGCGATACCGCTGGCATAGTCGATGAGGTTCTGGACAGATTTCCAGATACGGTGGATATTTCCCGCTTCGCCACGGGCTTCGAGAAAGACGCTTTTAGGGGGGATGAGGGTACCGGATTTCACAAATCCGTCGATCTCCAAACCGTACAGTCCGCACAGACGTACCGCCTCTTCCATGCAGGAGACGACGAGAGGGCGTTCGCGGGTGGCGAAGGTGATACGGGCACGCTGGTCCGAAATGCCAAGCGATGCGGTCGTAAGATCGCCATACGGGACGTCTTCGCTTAAAAAAGCTTCGAGCTCATGGTCATTGAGGATAATCATGCGTTTGTCTCCCATCCGATAAATGCCCAGTTGACGGCCCGCGGCGGGCGGTTTTGTCCGACAATCACTTCACGGTAATATTGGCGTGCTTTGCTCTGTTGTTCTTCGGTTAGCTCGTGTACGCTCCAGATCAGTGACTCGACAAACTCATCTTCAGTGCTGCTTCGGACACTTCCCCGTCCTGTTTCGATGTAGTCGACGCGGGGGAGGTAGCCTTGTGAATAGAGGAGGATAGGGATATACCAGTAGTCAGGTTTTGTTTTGACCTTTTTGCCGATGGTGTCGAGGATGTTCATATCGACGAAACTTCCGCCGACTTTGTAGGTAAGGTAACAAGCTTTACGTGCATGAGCAGACATTTTTGCTAATGCAACATCGACGTCCGAGACCTCCATCGATCGGGAAGCAACGACGATATCAATCTGCGGCAAGTGGCTCCAGTCATCCTCCCAACCGATATGATATGTTTTAATATTAGTCACCCCTTCGCGCGCGGCGTAGGCTTTCAGCTCTTCGAGCATTTGGGCGGAGAAGTCGATCGCAATGACTTCTTTGACTTTTTTGGCCAAAGGGATGGCGAGGGTTCCAGGTCCGCAACCGATATCGAGAACGACTTCGTCTCCGCTAATGTTCATGCGGGAAATAAAGTCGTTGACATACGGGCTATTGATGACGGAAGCCGCCATATCGGCAGATTTTTCGTCCCAGTCACTGCTGGTTTTGCCTTTGAAGTCGGTGGTGGCTTTGTGCTCACGGTACATTGCCGCAAAATCGATCGGTTGTAGAAACATTGTATCTCCTAAGATATTACCATTATACTGAAATCTGCGGGAGATGCATCTCCCGCAGTGTTGAAAAAATGCTCTTTTGATGTTTAAAATGTGTATCGGATATTGCCGAAAACGACGCGTCCGGCTTCAGGATACCCATAGCTGTAATAGTAATTGCGATCCAGTACATTGTTGATGCCTAAATCAAAGGTGAAATTTTTGTTTGCACGCAATGATGCTTTTGTATTCCATACTGAGACGCAGCCGGTCGTGCCATAGGTATTTTTTGTATTCGGTGCTGTTCCGGTCGTACCGATAGCAGCGTAACGTTCTGAGTCATATTCGTAGGTATTGAACCATGTTAAATTCTCAATAGGGGTATAGGCTGCTGTCACAATGAATTTGTTTTTTGGAACATCGACAATTTTCTGACTCTCATCGACTTCATTCGTCATATTCAGATAGGTATAGCTTCCCTCAAATGAGAGCGATTCCAAGGGTGCATAGACACCGGAGATTTCGAACCCTTTTTGGGTCACTTTTCCTACGTTTTGGAGTTGCTGCTGCTGTGTGTAGGTCGAACCGCTTTTGTACCATAAAGGGATGTATGCGCTTTGGATGTAATCGGATATATCGGCATAAAATACGGCTCCCGTGATCGATGCCGTACCGAATGATTTTGTTCCGCCGATTTCGTAATTGAGTGTTTTTTCGGCATTTAACTCAGGGTTCGGGACATACGTATTAAATTTAAACGAATAGCGGTCTTTGATCGATGGAATACGGCTTTTTCCGGATATCCCGCCATAGTATGAGAGGGTGCTGTCTATGGTGCCGCTGAGTTTGATCATAGGGTTAAATGAGGATGTATCGCCGTGGGCAAACTCTTTATCCGTTGTGTATCCGGTTGTCGTATTCTGGCTGGTACCTGCAGCATCGTTATAATAGTTGGTGTTGGGTTTTCCGTATTGGGTATTTTGGGCGGTATCGATTTTTTCTTTATCGTAGCTCGCTCCGAACGTGAGTTTGAGAGCATCCGAAAAGATGTGGGTATCTTCTATCCCTAATGAGCTGATGGCATCTTTCATCTCATAGACGGCTGTTTGATTTTGTCCCCCTTCTTGATGGTCGTCTATTTTATAGTGGAGTGCCATTTTAAGGGTATTGGCGGAGGAGAGTTTCACACCGGTTTCGACGGAGGCTCCTTTGGTGTATTCGTCATACCAGCTCGGGTTGCCGACACCGCCGTATGCGTAGGTGTCATAGAGGCCGTTATTGGTGTAGATGGCAAGAGAGTTTTGGAATTTGTCGTAAAAGACGCGGCTTTTAAGATACCAGTTTCCAAAATCCGTTTTGGAAAGAAAGTAGAGGCTTTGTTTGTCCCAATAGCGCCATTGCCAAAAACCGCGGCCTGATAAATTTATCGCTTCATCCGGCGGGACACCTTTGTCGGAATTTTGGCGGATATAGTTGATGGCGTATTCATCGGTGGAGTTTGGAGTATAGCCCGCTTTTAGATTGAGTTTTGCATCCGAGGCATAGGCGTTATTGCGATCACCGCCATCTTCGTTAATGGCTCTTTTAACGGTAAAATCATCGGAAAGGGGATAAGTATCACGCTGCGTTTTAGAAGCTGATGCCTGAACGTAATAGCTCCCTTGATTGCTTCCTAAATTGATGTATTCGGTTCGTCCGTTTCCGCTGAAAAATCCTGCTCCCATATCTCCTTCGAAGGATTTGCTCGGTTTTTTGGTAACGAGATTGATCGCACCGGCAAAAGTGTTGGCTCCGAGAAGCGGAGATGTGAGACCTTTGGATACTTCGATTTCAGAGAGGTCAAACGTTGTGAAGCGGGAAAAATCGACGTAACCGTCATACGGCACAGCGATAGGAATACCGTCGATAAAGAGCGGTGCATGTTTAACGTCGAATCCGCGGATCATAATCATCTGCTCATTACGGGCACCGAAGTTTTGGATCGTAGCACCCGGCAAAAGGTTGATGGCTTCGACAATCGTTTTTCGTTCATAATCTTGGATTTGTTGTGCATCGATCACCGTAATGGTCGCATCGGATGAATCCGATGTATCGGTTACATCAACTTTCCCCAGTTCAAAAACGCTCTCAGCGCTATAGAGGGCCGATACGGCTGCAAGTGATAGTATGAGTAGTTGTTTCTTCATTTTTTTTCCTTGAGTTAAATATGGGGTCTGATGTCAGCGTTGAAAACACTCAGCATAAGGCGATTTTGATTTGCATCGGAAGATGAAGGTTTTAGGACGAGATGGATGTTATTAAGCTTGCTTTGGATGGTTTTAATGGTTGCGATACACTCATCTGGCGTTCCGAGGATAGCGCTGTCAAAAAACTTTTGTCCGTCGAAAAAGGCTTCACGCTCTAATAAAATCGCATCGTATTTTTCTTGATCGTATATAGGCTGCGGGATTTGGGCAGAGACCGCGCGCATCGATTTGACGAAATGATCGACTGCCGGTCTGGCTATTGAGTATGCTTCATCATAAGATTCAGCGACGCAAAAGACCCGCATGAGGACAATCTCAGGGTCAATTTTCGCGATGGAACGATAGAGATTTTGCGCTTCGACACACTCTGCGATACTTGCCCCCTGTGACATAAGCAATCCATAACCGTGTCGGGCGGCAAAACGGATCGTATCGGGATTGGCAAAGGTAGCGACGAAAAAGGGGATACGCTTTTGGAAGGGTTTAGGTTGGAGGTTGACATTCTCAAAAGAGGCAAATGCACCGCTGTACGTGGAATTATTGGTGTGCAAAAGCTCATCGACTGCTTCAGTTGTCTCAAACATCGCATTGCGGAGATTATCGGGATCACGGGTGAAATGTTTCGTGTCCGGAGCGAATCCTCCTTTGGCAAATCCGGCATTGATCCGTCCGCCTGAGAGGTTATCGAGAACGGCGATACTCTCTGCCAGACGCACCGGATGATAAAATGGGGCGAGGAATCCTGCCGTACCGAGGCGAATGCATCCGGTACGTGCAGCCGCATACCCGATCATAGCTGCGGGATCGGGGATGACGCTAAAGCCGTTAAAATGGTGTTCTCCAAACCAGGCTTCGTCAAAGCCGAGTTGATCCGCCAGTTCGACCAGACGAAGCTGTTCCATGATACTTTCTTGGACGCTTCCTTGAAAATGTTCGGTAAGACAAAAAAGACCTATCTTCATAACTACCGCTCCTTATTTGGTTATAACAGCCCAAAAGCCGCTTTCATCGTCTATAATATTAAAATGAGCCGGTCTGAGTGAAGCTAGAATACCCGGGAGTGCATCACGTTCCGGTTTGATTCGATCTTTGAACGAGTTTCGCCAGTCGGGATTCTTTTCACTCATCGTTTGGACGATGCTATCACGCAGCTTGGCATTGCCGAAACCGCCGCCGACGTATGCCATTCCTCCGGGTTTTAGAACACGAATGATTTCACTGTAGGCTTTGTGCCAATCTTCCCAAAACGGCGATGATCCTCGACTGATAACAAGATGGACATCTTCGTCAATCAACGGGATAGCGTGAATGTCTCCCCTAATAAAAGCACTGCGATCTTGCAGATTATGTGCAGCAGCATATCCGGATGCCAGATTGAGCATCTCCTCAGACTGGTCGAAAAAGCTGATATGCAAATCGGTGATATTGGCTAGAGCGATCCCAAGAGCACCCGTACCGCATCCTACGTCGAGACATCGACCGGAGGTAATAGCAGTTTTATCTACGATTTGTTCAGCGATCACGGGATAGATCGGAGCAAATACATTGCGGACGATTTGATCAAAACTTTGCGGATTGGTTGAATTTTTCATGATTTTGGTGTTGCTCCGTCAATTTTTTTCTTGTATTCGATCGTCGGATGAAGCACTTCTTGGAGCTGTGCATCGGTGAGATTGACATTCATAAACAGACGATAGAACTCTTTGGTCTCTTTTTTGATATCGATTTTGGTCTCTTTCGGATAGAGGGCATTCATCAGCCATTTCAGACCCATAATCCGCATAAACGACGGCGGACGGTCAAACCAGTTGAAGGGAGCTTTGGGAATCAGATAAACACGGTGATTTTTGATCGCATTGATATTGCCCCAAATCGGGAGGGTGTTAATCTTGTCATAAAACATTTTCTCTTGGACGATCATGACATCAGGGTTATACGCTAAAACGGTCTCCATAGACATCTTTTCAAATCCTTTGTGGTTGGAGGTATGGCATCGGTGAACATCCACATCTCCGGCGAGTTTGAGAAGTTGAACGTGGATTGAGTCGTCACACTCGGTGCTAAGACCGTCCAGACCTTCGGCATAATAGACTTTCGGACGTTTTTCGACGGGCACTTTTGCGACTACATTCCGAACATCAGTAAATGTTTTTTCGGTATAGGCGGCGAGTTTGTTTCCCCGTTCTTCTTTGTTGAGTGCTTTACCTAAGAATTTAAAGATATTGGTATAGTCCTCGATACTCTCATCGACGGCATACACAAAAGGGGCATTGAGGATTTTCAGCTTTTCAGCCTCTTTTTGGTTGAACTCATTGGTATGCTGCCACATCAAGATCAAATCCGGTTTAGCCGCCAGAAGGATTTCGAGATTGGCACTTTGTCCGGCTCCGAAAACTCTCCCGATGGTGGGAAGCGTTTTCATGCTGGGATGCAGATAAGGGAGATTCTCTTCATCGATATTGAAAATCCATCCTGTCAGCAGTGTCGGATCCATCGCATAGAGGGCATACGAACCGTACGGTGAGGGAGCATAAACTTTTTTAGGGTTTTCAGGGACGTCGACTTTGCGCCCCAACATATCGGTAACTTCACGCGCAGAGGCTTCAAATCCGAGGGAAACGCTCAAAAGAGCTGCCAATAATAATGTTTTCATCTCTCTCATGTTCAAAATTCCATCGTGAGTTCAGCACCGAATGTACGTCCGCGATCGTAGTAATAGCCTGTCGTATATCGAGTAGCATATTGATCATTTGTCAAATTTCGTCCATAAAGCTTTATCGTTGCGTTAGGATTGTTAAATGGTGCTTTATAGATTATGTTTGCATCAATGCGGGTGTAATTGCCAAGATCGAGTCCAGTTGTTGTACCTGGTGACGCAGTCGATGAACTCCATCCTGTTTTATGATTTGCTGAAATATTTGCACGGTAGTTTTCCCACTCTTGACCGATAGAAACAATATAAAGATCTTCTGGAGTCGAGATGCCGACGCTGTCAGTTGTAGTACCGTCATACGATGTGGAACTGTTGTGCAGCATATGTGTCAAGCCTATTTTATAATTGGTGCCAAAATCAAATTTACCTTTTACAAGTAATTCCAATCCATCACGTTTTGAATCGGCCTGGGTATAGTAATAATAGGTATTTCCATCAAGTAAATAGGTATTGGATGTCTGAGATTTAGTATTATTGATTTTGACGTTAAACCAAGTCAAAGCAGGCCTAAACTCTTTTAGCAGTTTGGCTTCGAATGTAGCTTCGATACGTGTTTGAGATTCCGGATCCAAAGAAGCCGTACCGTAAATGGAAGGATCGGCTTTAACATCGAAATCCCCTTGTGTTCCCTGAGAACCTTTGTAATAACGTGCATTTAAACTGTATTTGGGTGTAATATCCCATTTGGTACCCATAGCAAATACTGTTGAAGGCGGCATATCATAATCGGGTAAATAGGTTAATGACGTTTTATAAAGATGTTTCGTATCCTGTCGATAACCTGCATCAATTGTTAATGCATTATCAAACAACCCTTGTTCGACTGAAACTCCATACCCTGTGACTTTTGTATCCGAAGAACTATTGCTGCTTTGTCCGTTGCTTCCTAAAACGATATCGGAAGCCGATTGCATTCCGAGCATTATTTTGGTGTCTCCATACTGAATGTTATGGCGTATACTATGACCTGAAGTCTCTTCATAATAATTGCTAGCAGTTGTATCTAGGACGGCAGTTGTCGTAGCCGTCGCAAATTTACTATCATATTCAGATTGTGAATATTTTGTAGTGAAATAATTTATTAGCGTTGTATGATGCTCATTCCACACCATTGAGGCATCTGCAGAAAATAGATGAGTAGTTGTCGGATCATAATACCATTCTGATATATCTAGCGTTCCGTTCGTTTTAACACCCCTTTGCATTTCAAAACGACCTGTATCGTTATAGCCCATCAATTTAATACTAAAACGTCCTATGTTAAGTCCGGCATTGATCATCGTACTATTGGCTTGTTGACCGTCGAACCATGTATCCAGACTTGGACGTCGCATACCTGATTTCATTCCTCCGATATATCCGTTGATACTGCTGTCACCTAAAACCAAACCGGTGTAAAAACTGGATTTTGTAGCTGTTGGCTGACCGCCTACCGCTTTTTCGGCACCTGCATTTAACGTCAACATTGTTTTTTTAGGCTGTTTGGTTCGAATGATAATGAATCCTGTGTTTAGACCCGCTCCACTATTTGAACCAGCTATATTAATCGAGGGACCCAGAGGTAAGGAGGTAGAGCCACGTACGATTTGAATTTGTTCGATTGCAGTGATCGGAATTTTTAACAAGATACGATCGGTAATTTTTGGCAGAATCGCACCGTCTATGATATAAGTAAAGCTTCCACCACCTCTGTCATTTACAAAATATGGATTTTTACGTCCTTGGTAGGTGACATCAAATCCAACTGATCTATCAATGAGATCGAGAACGTCTCTAGGAGCTAAATTTTGAATATCTTTTTCTGTATAAATTTCTGTACCCGCTTCAGCAGTACTTTCAACCCGATAGGGATTTGTAGGGCTTTTTGGATCAAGATAGTCATGCTCGAGTATCGTCGATGCGGTGACGTTGACCGGATCGAGTGAACTGCTAGTCGCATCGGCAGCAGCAAGAGCCGATAGCGGAGAGAGAACCAATGCAGCTACAAAGCTGATGGCAACCGTTTTTGTAATTGAGTTTTTAGTCATCTTCATGTTTTTCCTTAAGTTAAAATGCATAAATATTAACTGTATCATTATTGATATAACGATTTTGTTAATGTATGCAACAAATGTTCTTTATCTATACCGTATTACGTTGAATTAATTAAAAAAGTGATCATACTCCTCATCAGAAAGTGAATAATCGTAAAACTTTTTATAGAACTTTTTTGTCTCGATTTTTAAATCAATATCATCCATTTCTTCAGGGTACAATATTTTACTCAACCATATGAATCCTAGGATAGATTCAGGCGAAGGTCTGTCCCACCAAAATGTTCCGATCGGAGCGCGATAGATCGCTTTGTTTTTATGCGCTTTCAGATTTTTAAAAGAGGGGTTATTGATGAGTTCATTCGTTGGAGAACTCGAACTTTTGTTGGTTGATATGACAATGATATCTGGGTTCCAGATCGACAATACTTCAGCTGAAACGGTCCCTTTTATCGGTAGCTCTGAAGCGACATTTATTCCACCGCTTGCACGAATGAATTCATCACCCCACCATTGTTTATTTTCACTGCTAAGTCCGCCGGAACCGGAAGTATAAAATACTCTTTTACGATCAGCGGGTTTAATTTTTGAGACTCTGGCTTCGATGAGGTTCATATTCGTCTGCCAGTATTTAATCAACTCTTTGGCTTTGTGTTCTTTGTGAAGAATGGTCCCGACATGCAAAAACTCCTCTAAAAGAGATGATATGCTGTGTTTGCCAATTCCAAGAGTAAATACCGGTATATTCATCGCTTTGATCCGATCGTTTGTAGGAATTGAAGTGACACCGACAAAAACAATATCCGGATTTAGTTTTAATAAAGACTCTAAATTGACGTCATTAAATGTCCCGACACTTTTTATATCTTTGAGACTTGGGTAGACGTTAATAAATTGCTGGAATCTGTCTATACTAGGCTCTGCAACGATTGTATTCGCACCCATAAAAAGGGCTATTTCCTGAGAAGCTCCGCCGTAACAGGTGATAACTATTCTGTCCATTTTTTTAGGTATACAAACATCTTTACCGCTATAGTCTTTAATGCTTTTTTCGCATTTGTTAGATTTTTCCGTCGCAAGTAACCCTGTACTGATGATAGAGAAAATAAGCAATGATTTAGTCAGTAAAATACGCATCATTAAAACTTATACTGTACCGATGCAAAAACAGCTCGTGGAGAGCCAACAGTATAGGTGGTTTCAGGAACGATATTGATTTCCGATGCTGAAAAGGTAGAGATGTATTTTTTATCCAAAAGGTTAGTCGCAGACAAAGATAAATCTAATGAATGACCGCCATCTAAAGCAATTTCTTTATTTATAGAGAGGTCTACAACATAATAAGGATCAACGCTGTATTGACCTAATGTATCGACATATCGTTTTCCTACATATCGAAGTATCGGAGCTATTTTGTATCCCATAAAATCATATTCGGCCGAGATGTTTCCAAAAAATTTCGGCACATCAGGATGTTGATGCCCTTTGCATGCTATATAAGCATTTGAAGCTGATTGGATATCGGTTGTAAAGGCATATTTATTGTAGGTGGCCGCAGCACTCAGAAGCAAGTTTGGGAGAAGTTTGTAGCTTGTGCCGATTTCCAGGCCGTAGGATTCGGCTTCTGCCGTATTCTGGGCGTAGGTTTGATTTAAAACCGGATCATAAAAACTCCCCCCTACATTTTTAACCAAGGAGTAAAAGAGTGTAGAGCTAATCGAAAATTTCTCCCCCTCATAGCTATATCCAAGATCAAAATTATCAGATACTTCCGGTTTCAACGCTGCCCACATCTTTTTAGCTATATCATCACTAAGGCTTGTGCTGAACCCACTGTAACTGAGTGTATTCCAGTTGCGACCATAGCTGGCTTTTATATTCGAAGAAGTATCCAAAAAGTGGGTGAACCCTATGTTGGGCAAGAAGACTTCATAATATTGTGCTGGTAAAGCATAGGAAACAGTACTGGCTTGAGAGAGAGCCTCCTCATAGCTGACATCCCCGATACCGGTTGTTTTATAAGTTACAAGAGACGGCGAAGATAGCCATAAATATTTAACACCTGCTTCTACGACGGTATTTCCGAATGTCTGTTCATACGTTAAAAAAGGGGCGTTAAAGATATGGTTTTTTTCAACTCCTACCAGTCTGCTCCAACTACTGAATGCCAAAGTGCCGGGTGTTCTTAGTTTTTGACTTGTCGGAGGTCCGGGAGGTTCATCTTCTTGATACCAATAGCCTGCTTTTAGAGTTGCATCACTCAGTTTGGTTTCATACTCGACGACACCGCCATAGGTATTATGCTCAACTAGCCAATCTAGGACTTTCGTTCCGTTGGTAGAGTAGCTATGCCCTTTATCATTTAAAAAATAGGGTCTAAACGCGATGGATGATTCCGATGTTAACGGGATTTTTAGCTTTCCGAAGAAGGTGTAGGTTTGAAAATCTTGTTTATTGTAATCATAATAATCCGAAGAAGCCGGATTGGTTGTCTGGTAATCTAAATCTCTATAAGTGTTTAGATCTTTGCTTTGTGCATAGGTCAAACCTTTAAAATTATGACTTTTTTGATCATTATACATACCGTAGAGCTCCCACTCTACAGGTTGACTTGATGTACTTGCTATTCCCATCTCAAAGTTTTTTCGATCCGGTGATTTACCTTCTCCTTTCCATTTGTCCGCTTCTGTTAAAGAGCCGGAGACGAAGACTTTAGCCTTACCGTAAAGCTCACCGCTATCGATTCGAATATAGGATTTTGAAAAATTATCACTGCCTATCGATTGTTTTAGAGTAGTTTCAAAGGTATCAGCAGGTTTTTTCATTTTCATATCAACCATACCGTTATCACTGCCGTATCCAAAGCCGCTATCAGCTTTTATAGCCCCTTTTTCTACACTGATACTGCTAATATTTTCGATATCGACCATAGTAGCGAGTCCGCCTCCCGGACCGATCCCCTTAAGTGGTAATCCTTCTAATGTTTCACCGATATTACGGTCTGATTTTCCCCGAATTTTATGGGTTATGTTTATACCGAACGGGTCATTGGTCCGTATGTCAACACCGGGCTCAAGTGAGATAGCTTTATAGGGACTAATCAGTTCGGCACTGCTAAAAATTTTTATCTCTTTGGCGGAGGCGACATTTTTTGAACCGATGGTAGAATCTTCTATTTCCTGTGTATCGACATTAACCGCGCTCAACTCTTTTTGCACAGTTTCAGCATAAAGTTGGATATTACAAATGACAATCGATGCTGCAACGGACAGGGCAATTCTTTTATTCATTGTTTCGAATCTCCTGCTTTTAGGAGTTCTTTTTCGACATCACTCCACGGGTGACGTTTAATTGCATCCATATTGGTTCTTCGATTGATCATACGGATAGAAAGCGGTTCAATCCAGTTCCAAAACTCTTGGAGATGCTCTTGCGGGAATGCTATGTCTTTAAGTGTTTTTTTGTACATTGCCAGCCAGATTTCCCGATCGTTCTCGTTGATAGGGATTTTAAAATGGCGCATACGCAGATGTGGTTCTCCATGCTGTTCGGTAAAAATTTGATCTCCACCTAGTGCTTCGACAAAAAAATCGGCACTTTTATCGATTGCCATCTTAAGAGCTTCTTCATTTCTAGGAAAAAGATTTCCAACCTTGGTTTTAAGCAACAGGGTATGATGATGCAAAACCATGTCACGGATTTTCACTTCACCGAGCGCTTTAAAGATTTTATTCGATGGAAAAGGGACCGGAGGATAGATAAAATCGATCATCGCATCAACAGTACGGATATTTTCACCGCCAAAACGTGGTTTATTCGGTTGCTGCTCCATTTGCCCCATTTGGGTAAAAGAGGTGATACGGCCATTGTGGCAACTGGTAGTGATATTTTTTTCATTCATTTTTTTTCCTTTAATTGAAATTTAGAAATGATTTCAGATGAAAATAACTCAAGAGAATTCCTTAAATTTTCTTCCGGCAAGTATCCGAAAAATCCGGAAAGGGCATTGAGATAGTTCATCCCTCCTGTAAGTTCTTTGAGTTCACTTATGCGTTCTCTACAGGTTTCGGGGCCTCCTGCAATGACCATTTTATTGTAAAAATTTTCAGGTTCAAGCTCTTCCTCTTTTATTCTTCCGCCTTTTGTTAACCCGACATTTTTGAGTCTTTCGGTTAATTTTAAAATGGTTGGCCAAAGTTCTTTTTTTGCACTTTTATCACTTTGGCTTACATATACAAAACGACCTATCGGTACGTTTTTCACATCACCTCCCGCATTTGTGTAGGTATTGAGTGCTTCCATTACATTGAGCATAGAAGTAATACCGTGCATAATGACATTGTGATTGTTTTGGGCCGACCATTCGAGGATCTCTTTTGTATAACTTCCGACATATACCGGTGGATGTGGCTTTTGTATCGGTTTTGGTTGGATAAAAATATTTTCATCTCCCACACAAAGCTCCTCATTACCAAATGCATTAAGTACAAGATTGAGATGTTCGGTAAACTCATCTTTAGTGTAGCGTTCAGTCGTTCCGAAGATATTGGAATAGCGACGATTTCCACCTCTGGATATTCCGAAATCAACTCTCCCGTTTGAGATTAAATCTAATGTCGCTAACTCCTCGGCTAAACGAATCGGGTGATACAGAGGTAAAATAAGAAGCGAAAATCCAATCCTAATTTTTGTTGTCGTAGCTGCAATGGCAGATGCGGCAACGATAGGTGACAGACAAAGTCGTCCATCACTGTTTTTTCCATTTTGAAAGTGCTCTTCATTCAACCATAATGATTCAAATCCAAGCTTTTCAGCATATGAGGCCAGCTCTATTATTTTGGATTGTCGATCGAGTTCAACTCCACCGCCGCAACCGGATAGTCCAAATTTCATTTTATAGCTCCTGATGGTGTCGGTTGTAGAATGTCAGTAAGATCTTGATCGCTAAGTTTGTACTTTACAAAATGTTCATAAAAGGCCTTGGTTTCTTCCCTGATATCTAACTTGTTAAAATATTCCGGATAAAATGTTTTGGCTGCCCATAACACCATAAGCGGCTGTTCGGATGTGCGATATGCCCAAAGATGCATACCGTGTGGAGAAACAAAGACCTGCCGATTTTTAACTGCATTAAGCGTTGAAAATTTAGTATTTTTGTATAAACTATCAACATCATTTGGATTGCTTAGAACGATGATGTCAGGATTCATTACAATAATCTGTTCGGCAGAAAAAGTGAATTTTTCTATTTTTCGAGTAGAATCACTTAAGCTGATTCCGCCAGCTTTCATAACCCACCAATCTACGATTAAATGAGGTGTTGTCATTGTTTTATAGTCGAAGTAGAGGACTTTTTTCTTCTCTTTCGATGGGATTTTATTAATGATTGAGTGAACATAGGAGAGTTTTTGATCAACATAGCGGTTGTACTCAACGGCTTTGCTTTTAACTCCCATAACTTCACCTAAGAAAAGCATAATTTTTTTAATGTCTTTTTCTTCTCTCCATTGTAATGAGGCCACATTTAGCCCCTTTCCTCGCAATATTTTTGCTACCATAGAATCCATTGTAAAAATAATTTGCGGATTGTCTTTTAATAACAACTCAACATTTACTCCCGAATCCATACTATCCAGAAGATAGGTAGACGTTTTGGAAGCATTGGGGGCCAGTGCATCATAGAGTTTAGATGTAATAAGGGAGTTTTTAAATTTACTAGGGAGAGCATTTGTGATAGCATCCCCCTTCCCAAGTGCAAAAATAAAGCTACTTAAGACAGGAACAGCCCCTATTGTGACAATATTTTGTGTTTTATTCGGGACGGATACCGGATTATTGTCCGTATCATAAATAATTTTTGTATTACCGGCGATAGCACTCACATAAAATACACTAAGTAATAGCGCTACTTTGAGTATCGCCGATAGTAGAGATAGAGAATACATTAAAATCTCGCACCGACAGAAAAGACAGCTGCAAACGGAGCCCCCGCCATATAAGAAGTAGCGCCGTTTAATGAGAGGTCATTGGTGCTAATGATTCCGATATATTTTTCATTAAATATATTGAGCAAACTTGCATTAAGTGATATCTCTTTAAACGAAAGAGCATTATCGAATGTGTAACTTGCATGTAAATCTGCAACTGTATATGAATCCACTTTTTGTGTATTGATGGCATCACCGTATCGTGAATCAGAATAGCGAACAACCGGTGTTAATGAAAAATTATGATTTTGGTAGGTTGCACCCAGTTTCACTAATAATTTTGGGATATCAGGGAGCTGTTTGCCATTGGTGGCAAGTGTTTGTGTTGATGAAACTACAGTATCACTATCAAACTTTGATATGGTGTAAGAGGGTGAACAAAATAGTGAAAGCTCTGGTAAAGCAGTATATGACACTTCAGCTTCTGCACCAAGAGCATGAGCTTTTCCAGTACTTATATTATAGTTTTGTGCGGCAATGGTATCATAAATATTGAGTTCCTTATCGGTATAGAGAGAGTAAAATAAAACCGGTTTGAAATGAAAGCCATTGTTGTTATAGGTCGCGGAAAGCTCAAAGTTATCTGCCATTTCCGGTTTTAAAACA
>NZ_JAQTQR010000091.1 GCF_028712165.1 Sulfuricurvum sp.
GATAAAAGCGTTATCTGTATCCATGATTGAATCTAAAATAGAAAAATGATTTGTAGAGACTCAGAGAATCAATTTAAGCAAACTTTAAAGCGCATGGGAAGAAAAATCCCTTTGTAGGTTTACACCCTATAGAGTAAATACATGTTTTGGAATCTATTTATCCGTCCCAAATGTCGTATTTCTAAAAAAGTCGATGTTTGTGTCACGACATTCGAATCGGACGATGAAGCGTTCGTCCTGGATCTCTTTTACAAACGCCATATCGGATTAGAGATTATTACGACATCCTCACATCCTACCCGTGAGCTGGCGTACAAACAGATCTACGATATGGGTGATGCCATTGCGAGCCATTTTGAGTTCTGGGAAAAAACGATGATGTGTCGTGGGTGTGGGCTCAATCCGATTGGTAGCATGAGTAGCGAGAACCTCTGTGACTTTTGTCATATGGAAAAAGAGTACGAAAAAAATACCGGAAATGCATGGAACCGTCCATGATCGCATTTGCTTTTACCGTCGCTATGCTGTTCATTGCATTGGCGGCTTATCTTTTTGGTCAAATGAGTGTTGTGGGATTCACATTATTTCTGCTGATCGTAGGATTATTTATTTTTCGATTTCAGGATCACCCCGCAGTGCGGGAGTGGGTTGAGAAGGTTTTTTAGTTTCGATACAAATGTGATCCGCAATGATTGCAGATAAAAATACGCTCTGAATCCTGTGCACCTGCACGTCCCCAGTTACGGATACTTTTGGATCCGCATTTTCTGCATTGAAATCCGTTCCCCTTTTTATCTTTGAGATATTTATTCGAATATTCCGAAGAGGTTGGTAGCGATTTATACCATCGGTTATCACGAATAGTTGAAATGATCACTTTGGGAACCACAACGACTAGAAAAACGATCAATAGGAACCATAATACGGATGCATCATCCCAGAGACCGTCATACCATTGAGAGATATTTTGAAGAAGGGAATTCCAAGAGTTCTCTTGAAAAAACTTCCATCCATAGTAACCGCCATTGAGAAGTGCTGTTAGTGCAATTAAAATGAGTAATGGATTCATATTATTCCCCCAACTTTTCTAACTCTTGCATCCGTTTCCACACACGACAGAGGGTTGCACTCGATACTTTTACATCGTGACGATCCTCCAATACACCGGCGATATTGCTAAAACTGAACCCTTTGTTTTTCAAATAAACGACCGTTCCCCAATACTTCATCACATCCTCGGTTTTAGGAGAAGGACGTTCATGTTTGGCCTGATAGATTTTTGCTTCATATGCGGTGAGCTCTCCGATCTCTTCAAGTGACAGTCCATCGTAATTGTGTTTGGCGAGCTTTTTACGCTCTTCTCTATAATGGACAATCGCGAACAGCAGCGCGACATATGATATTTCGGTGATCGGGTAGGGGAGTTTTTCGTTTTTGAGATGAAACAGCATGGCGCGATGTTTCTCCAGTACTGTAATCCGTTCAGGTTTCTCCAATCTCGCGAAGTGACGGAAGATCTGGTCCTGATTGAATTTGGGCATATTGAGTAGCCCTTTGACGTTATCGACTAATGACATGTAATGCTCCTTTTGAATGTTTCTCTACCTCTATTCATAATTTCCCAATTTTTCAAAAAACAACAAATTATGAATAGAACTGAAACCACCATTCAAGGAGAACACCATGCTAGATAAAATCGAACTCATGAAACGGCACAACCTCTACGTCGTCATCGATTACATCCCTTTTGAGGGAAAGCACAATGACCTGTTGCAACATGCAGCGATACTGTGGAAAAACAATTTCGTCGCTTACACTGCAACCAATATCATACAAATACGAATCGAGTTGGCTAAGCTCGATAGAGCGGATGAGAATAATCGATTTTTCAAACCAAAATATGTCGCTACGGATGGAGATGCTGAGCGAGAAGCAAGGATGTTGGAATTAAAAATCCCCAACACCAAAGAGACGATCCTAATCGGTCGAAGCGATGCGCTCACTATTCACGACAAGCTTCAAGCGGCGGTATTTTCCCACATGAACATCACCCACTTTGTTCGCACCAGTCAAGAGCGCAAACCCAAAGTGTGGGCGAGATTATTACAAGAAGCGGGGATGTTGAACTGATGGATACGACAACACTCCTTTCAACCGTGGCGGGAATTGTCCTTATATTCGGATATGCCTATTTTAAGGAGCGCCGAGCTCCTGTTGAGAATCAGGAACGACGTCCTGAATTTGACCGATTTCATGCAAAACCCTCAAGCGAAAAAATGATTTCACTCTATCTTGCATCACAGTTTTTAGAACCGCGAATCAAGAGAGTATACGTCAAACACGTTCTTCAAAACGGACACCCTTACAAAGAACTGTCAAACGACACGGTAAAATGACCACTTAGAGGAATATAAAAGTGGTTAGATTGGGATAAGCATTTTTTATTTGAAATCGTAAGCAAATTACTATTTGAATCAAGAGAAGAATCGTAGTAAGGTTCTCTTTTTTTGAATAGATAGAGGAGGCTTGCGGTTTGTGCTTATACCCGGAGAATATAGGATGATAAAAAAGTTAAAGAAGCAAGGGCTGAGTATCAGCCAAATTGCTCGACAAGTGGGAGCTTGCCGCAATACCGTCAAGAAGTATTTGCGACTACCCGATGGTGTACGACCGGTACAGGTTCGTTCCCCCAAAGGGAGCCAAGCCGATCCGTTTATCGGAATGGCATACGAGATGATCGAAGCGGGTAAACGCTCAGGCGATATTATCCCCGCATCATCGGTCTATGAAGAGATCAAACGCCAAGGGTATACGGGAAGTCTGCGGACATTGCAACGCTCTATTGCCGCATGGGAACTGCGTGCGGATACGATGAAAAAAGAAGAACCGCTAATCCGGTTTGAAACCGAAGCGGGTATCCAAATGCAAGTCGATTGGGTCGAGTTTCCCAAAGAGGGAATATCGGCGTTTGTGGCAACTCTGGGGTATTCACGAATGTCCTATGTCGAATACGTCAGCGATGAGAAAGTTGAGACATTGATCGAGTGTCATAAAAACGCCTTTGAGTATTTCGGCGGTGTGGTTCGAGAGGGTCTGTATGACAACATGAAGAGCGTTATCCTTCAGCGCAACTATTACGGCAAAGGGAAACATCGGTTTCATCCATTGTTTCAAGATTTTGCCAAACACTACGGTTTCGAGATTCGGATGTGTAGACCGTATCGGGCAAAAACCAAAGGGAAAGTGGAGCGATTCAACCGTTATCTGCGTCACAGCTTCCATCAGCCTCTCAAAGCGAAATTATTGCTCCGTTCCCTCACCCTAACCAAAGAGATTGCCAACGCCGAAGTTGCTAAATGGCTCGATAATGTAGCAAATGCTCGTATCCACCAAAGCACTTTTGCCAAACCGATTGATCTGTTAAGTGAGGTAGAACGAGATAAATTGATGAGCTTGCCGTTTATCGATTACACCGTTGCAAGCCTCAGAATACACGAAGAACTGCAACTTGCCAACACCAAGCCCCCGCGTCCCATCCCGACCAATACGTTGACCCCTAAAAAGAAAAAGAGCAAGGAACCGCCACTATCACTCGATTACTATGATATGTTGATCCCTACAGCACTTATGAGCGTTGTTAGGAGTATTGCATGAGTTATCCAAATGAGCGAATCTCCGAACTGTGTAATCGTTTACAACTCCCCTTTATTGCAGAACATTGCTCCCATCTCATCGATCAAGCTTCAAAGAGTGAAATGAGCTTTTCAGAGTTCGCCGAACAACTTCTCGCTATCGAAGCACAGGGGAGAGACGAACGCAGTGCAAAAACACTGATGAAGTTTGCGGGATTCCCCGCTATCAAGACATTGGGAGAATACGATTTCGATTTCTTGTTAGGGGTTAATAAGCAGCAGATCATGGAACTATCAGGACTATCGTTCGTCCAAGAGGCAAAAAATATCATCCTTTTAGGCTCCAGTGGTGTCGGTAAAACCCATCTCTCTATCGCACTGGGTGTCATCGCATCCCAAAGCCGTATCAAGACCAAGTTTATTGCCGCGTCCGATCTTCTGATTCAGATGCAGGAGGCTAAAAAAGCCAAACGTTACAACGAATACCTCAAACGTATCGTCATGATGCCTCGGCTTCTTATCATCGATGAGATCGGCTACTTTCCTATGAACCGTGAAGATGCTAATCACTTCTTCCAAGTCATATCAAGACGCTATGAACGGGG
Source organism: Sulfuricurvum sp. (assembly GCF_028712165.1). Taxonomy (GTDB): domain Bacteria; phylum Campylobacterota; class Campylobacteria; order Campylobacterales; family Sulfurimonadaceae; genus Sulfuricurvum. Next base: position 4,238 of record NZ_JAQTQR010000091.1, read on the forward strand.
TTCAACAATTCTTACCTCTAACCTGCCGTTTAGCAAATGGACACAGATATTCAATGATGATGCCATCATAACAACCGCTATCCTGGATCGACTGCTACACCACAGTGTCGTCGTCAATATCCAAGGTGATTCATTCCGCCTCAAAGATAAAAAGAAAGAGGGATTTATCTCATTACCAACCCCTCCGAAAATCAAACCAAAACCAAAGGAGGACGCTTAAAAATAACCACCAAAAAAACTACCATTTTTTAGTGAAATGCTCACACCAAACTGGTCATTTTTATCTGGCGCAGATGGTCATTTTTAAATGTCGCTTGACACAAAGAACCGTGGTATGGCGCAATGGTGCAGGTTTTATCGATGCTCGATGAGTTTCGCAATGCAACGTTTTATCATCCGTTTCCGATTGTCTATGAGTGGGAAGACGAGATCGCGATTACCACCGTCGGTCTGTGCGGAATCACACTCGATACATTCGAATATCTAAACCCATCGAATAATCCCCACCTGATGTTGGCGACGTGGTTGTTTTTCATCGGTATCATGGATGAATTCAAAGAGATCCCGGTAATTGCATATAAAATCCGAAGCGATATGAAAGTACCGTTGGATCGTATCCTCACCGTAGCCAATTACGCATTGGTGGATTTAGAGAATCATGACCGGCTCACTATCATCATGATGATCAAAGAGTTTTGGGAAGGGACATCTCACTTTATAACCGTCGATGAGGCGCTTGAAATCGCCAAACGCAAAGGTCGTTTCTCCTCGGATACTTTTCATGTGAACAACCCCAAAACTATCACCCCTTATCCGATCCCTTATCTGCCCAAACGGTTCGAAAAAGTGTTTGCGCCGATGTCGACTCATCTAAAATACTAAAAAAATGGCTCCAAAAATCTAACGGAGCCGTTTCATAAATCATTTCATCACCGTTTCATTTCCCATTTCACCAAAGTGTTTCATCTCATCCACGAAGTTCCCATATTACGGGCTTTTAAATCCTCGCCTTCTCCAAAATAGAAACGGGGGCGTTTTTAGCAAACGCGCTCATTTTTTGCGAATACGCTGTGTCGCATCAGGACATGTTAGCATTTGACTTTCCAAACACAACACACGTGAAACGATGATGCTCTCATCTATAAATACCGAGCCGAGATTCAGCGTTACTCGTTCAATTTAACAGCGTATTGACTTAACCCTTTGCTGTGAGCGGCAGCTTATTCCGCTCAATTTCATACTTTACACAACAGGAGACCCAATGCGGGGTTCACCTTATCATATCGTCACTCATGAACTCATTCCCCTCATCTTCGAAGCGGGGGCTAAAAAGACCGATCGTATCGATCCAAAACATCCCTCATTCGGCAAGGTTTCATCGTACAAGACCATGGACGCCTATAAACAGACCTGGCTACAGCTCCTATTCTTTCTCAAAGAGCAATTTCATTTGAATGATGTCGAAAAGATCGACGAAGAACACATTCGTGATTTTATGATCTATAAAGTGCTCGAACGCCCCTCCAAACTCTATCTCGCACGTATATCGGCGGCATTAGGGAAACTGGAGACGGTACTTACTCTGTATGCCAAACAAAAATACGGTGAAGAGCGCTATTACGATTTCTCAATTCGTCAGATCGTTCTCGATAGTGCACGGAATCTTGAAATGGTGGCCGATAACTATCATGATAGAGCGTATCAAAGACCAGATATCGTAGCTAATTCACTTTCGCAATCAAGCTTCACTTTGGCCGGTGACGTACAATGGCAGAGCGGGGGAAGAATCGAGGCGGTGGGGATCATCAAAAAAGAGCAATTACGCGGCTATTGTATCGATCCGATTACCGGAGTGACAATCGGACAGATATGGTCTAAAGAGAAAGGCGGCCGCGAAGGAATGCTGATGGTGCTTACCCCTACTTACAACTGGCTCAAAGAACATATTGAAGAGTACGGCCAATTCAAGATCGATCGCCAAAAGTACACTGCCGATATTCGCCGTACGTGTGAGAATCTTGGAATCAAAGGGGAAGGGAGTCATGGTTTCCGATACGCCTTCGCCCAACGACGGATGAAAGAGTACATGAAAGCGGGACATACCTATGAGCAGAGTCTCCAAGCGGTTAGCTTGGAGATGAAGCATAATCGGGCCAAAATCACCACTCATTATTTGACGTAAAAATTGATTATCGAACTGATATAGTTGGTTTCATACCTGTTTTTTTGAGTACTGCATTATTTAGGATGTTTAGTTCGTTGTTTACGACTTCGAGAATTTTAGAATTCGCTGTGATCATATCATAGCAGGAAACATCATCTAAATTTGTTTCTGCCCACAGGATTAATCTCGCACGATCTTGTTCACTGATAATACCTGTGTCTATATCATCAAAAAATGGCAATTTAATTTTATAAGATATGTCGAATTGTTTTAATGCATTTAGAAAGTTTTCCTTAGGGTGTGCCATGTCTAAAGTTACAGTTTGTAGATGAGATAAATAACGTGATAAGACAATAAGCATTCTTTCACCATTACCAGTCCACATTTCTGATAATTTTGTAATAAAATTTTTTCCCTTTATAGTTTGAATCAATGGTAAAATCACTTTAAGAGTATTATTAATAGTAATATAGTGTTCTAATAAATCTGATAGCTCTTGTAATTTTACTGGGTCATGTTGAGCAATAAGAACAGCCTTATTGGCTAAGGAATAGCATTCAACCTCTTGATCGTCTTTGGCCAAAAATATTGCGTCTAATGAGATACTTTTTTCAATAGTAGCAATTTTTTCAAACATAGTACCAACTGCATTACGACTTTTAATAGTAGATAATGATGTTCTTGGGATGGTTAATACATCAGCAACTTCCGTATCTGATTTTTTTTGAAATAGTTTTTTCAGATTTTCAACAACTACTGATACATTATTTAAATCCATTACGTACCTTTATAAGTCAAGTTAAAATAAAGACAATTTAAGCAATTATTCATAATTCAATTTGAAACATATTATATTAAAATGAATCAATAATTCATTTAATGCTTATTCTGATAAACGAAAATGATGTTTCAAATTGAATTATATCATGAATTGAGATAAGGGCATTGTTTGCATATAAATCGTTCGAAGGATATATATTCGATGCTTTTTGCTAAAAAATATCCAAATCCTTATGAATTTGTGAATGCAATAGCGTGTAATCCAAATCATGCGTTTTGGGGTTCAGGTGGAGCTGGCCGTGAATTTGCAAGAGAAATTCTTTCAAAAAGCCATTCATGGTACTGGCTTTCATGTCATGTTGATGATTATGCATTATTTATGGAAGATGAAATGCGAAAAAAGCTTTCTTTGTGGATATGGAATACCAATTTTGGGAAAAGTACTTTGGCAAATCATTTGGAAAGTACAGAATCGGCGGCTCGATGGCTAATGGATAGATATGTTAATGAGCTCAAAAATTTGTTTGATGATAGTTACGAGAATCACATCAAACCAATAAAATTTATATCTTATGAGGAGAAACAATGTTAAAGCTTGAATTTGGAGAAATGGGCCCTGTTCTGAAAGAAATGATGGAACCATATATCAGAGATATCATGCATACGGTGCAAAATGAATTAATCTTGCAGATGAATCCTTTTGTTTTAAATAGTGCACATGCCGCGAGATTATTAGGATTAAAATCTGAATCAACATTACGGAAACGGATTGAAGAGGGTAAATACATAGAGGGGTTTCATTTTATCAGAAAAAAATCTAATCGAAAAAATGCTACTATTCTCTGGCACCGCGACAACCTTTGGCTCGAAGAATTTGAAAAGAGAAAAGGAATCGCATCATGAATTACAACGTTACAATAGTCAGAAAGCCGGGTAGTAGCCGACTTTATACAAGTTATCAGTTTAATGGGCAACCTGTAGTGAGAAGTACAGGTTTGCCAGATACTCCAGGCAACCGCACTCATATCAACAAGTTTATCATTCCAAAATACATAGCTGCTCTCGTAGAGGGACGTGATCCAACAGCTGTGGCTCGCAAGCTTTCATATTATCTCAATAAAGTTTTGGAAAATGCAAAAAATCGAGGTAAAAGCGATTCAACACAAGCAACTTATGCTTCAGGAACCAAAAAAGCTTTAGAGATGCTTGGTGATAGACCTATTGCTGAGTACAACACCAGCCAGATAGAAACAATGATTGATGATTTGGCAATCAAACATAAAAAAAGCCAAAAAACAATCAGTACTTATTTGGCACCTCTTTCCCTTGCATTTGACGAAGCAATTAAAAATAAGGAGGTGGGTGTTGATAGAAATCCCGTCACACTTGCTACACGCCCTAAAAGAGAAAAAGAAGCGAAAATGAAACCGTTTTCTTTAGATGAAGTGATGAGTATGATTCATGTCACATCCGGTGAATTTAGAAAGTTTTTGATTTTGGCTTTTTTTACCGGGATTCGTCATGGTGAAGTGTTAGGCCTTCAGCGGGGAGATTTGGATATTGAAAATAATATCATCAATGTTAATAAGCAGTACAACATCACTTTTGATCAAGAAGGCGCCCAATTGAAAACGCATAAGCATAAACCTGCCTATTCAAGTAAAGTGCCGTCGATCATTTGGAGTTTACTTGGAGAACTTCCCATGGATTTGAATGATCACATTGTTGATCGTTCAAATGTTAAAAAATCAAAACGAGATTGGATTCGAGAAGAATGGGAAAAAGCTCTTTTGGAAGCAGAAATAAAAGTTGAAGGCAGAACTCCTTACGCAACAAGACACACGTTTGTATCTATTGCGTTGAGTACAAAAGTGAATCCATTGCTCGTGACAAATAATACAGGTCATACAGATATGAAAATGATTGAAAAAGCGTATGGAACTTTGGACCTTCAAAAAGAAAATTTTGAAGATTTAAGTGTTATGATTCAGGAACAAATTTCTGCTTCAAAGACTGGTAAATTGGCAAGTTAATCGAAAGTAAAATCTTGAACCCCCTATTTTACGAGGGGTTTAAGGGTTCTCTAACTAAACGAGAATTATTTTGTGGATAGCCGTTTTGAAATCAGGGGTTCATGGGACGCTCGCAGGGGTCATACTAGGATTACTGATCCCTCTGAAAAATAATCAACACCACTTCCATGAGCTCGAACATTCATTGTA
>NZ_JAQTQR010000092.1 GCF_028712165.1 Sulfuricurvum sp.
ACTGTTTGTTTACTAATTTGTTTCATAATTCAATTATCCCAATTGACAGCAGCAAGTCAAGGGTGTTTTCATCACTCACTCCTTAAGTTTCAAAGCCTCGGCAGCTTCTTCACTGCCGGGTCTATTTACTTCATCAATTTAACAACCAAAAAACAAACAAAATTATAACAAAGCCGCTAACGCATAGTGCGTTAACGTTTGATACCGAGAAGAGTTTCTAAGAGGGTATCCGCTGTGGTGATAGTTTTGGCATTTGCCTGATATCCACGTTGGATAACGATGAGGTTTGTAAGCGATTTTGACAAATCCACATTCGACGCTTCGAGAGCGGAAGCCTGCATGTATCCGCGTCCTGCAGTAGCGGCCGTTCCGATGATCGGATCGCCGGAGTTAGCGGATTGGAGGAAGACGTTTCCGCCGTCGCTGGTAAGTCCTTCGTTATTTGAAAATTTAGCCATCCCGATTTGGGCAAGACCGAAAGAACGTCCGTTTGAGAATGAACCGATCAATGTACCGCTCGCATCGATACGGATACCTTCCAAGTCCCCACCCGGATAACCGTCTTGAGAAATACCGCTGGTAGCGGACGGATTATCAAAACTGGTAATTCCGTCAAAGCCGTTGATCGACCCAAAATTCAGGTTGATGGATTGATTCGGCTTAGAACCGTTATTTCCGGTAAAGTCGATCGCCGGGATATTGTACCCTGCTAATGCCCCGGTAGAATCAAAGGTAATTGTCCCTGCCGGATTGAGGATATTTTGATAAGGTGCTACCCCTCCGATATCGGCAGGTTTTGGAACGGTAACGGTATAGTTCCAAGATGTGCCGTTTGTCGTATTGCTGGTTGCTTTACGGAAATCGACTTTTAGGGTATGTTTACTTCCTAATGAATCATAGACGTCAATACTGGCAGAGTGGGTAGCCGCATTGACCGCTTGGGATTGTTTTGCCGTAGTAGAACCGGCTGTTATATTACCTGCAAGGGTCAAAAAATTGGAGGTAAAGGTTTCATTTTTAACCGTATTGACATCGGTAATTCCGGCTACAGCGATACTTAGGTTACTTGCACCGGAACTATTGGAAATTTGCAGTTTTCCTTGACCATTGTAGTTGACAGTTGCTCCTGCAGATGCTCCTGGATTAAGGGCATTGGTAGACGTCCAGTTAGCAACCGCCGCACGAAGGTCTTCGGTTGTATTGAAATAGTACACATTGGCATTAGTAGATGGTGTCGTGCCGTCACTTTGTAGTGGAGAGATTGCTGCCCCGCCAGCTCCGGTTCCGGTGGTGGTAACATCGCCACTGTTAGAGGTATAACGAAATTCTGCATAGGTTTGGCCGCCGTCGGTACTGATAAAAATACCGTCTCCTCCGGTTCCTGGTCCTGAAGCAGCAGATGTGAGGGCGAATGCAGTCCCGCTGCCGTTAAACATAACCCCCATATCTTCGGGTGCCTTAGGTGTCCCATCTTGAATAAATGCTCCAGTAGCAGTGGTTTCATATGTCGGTTTATATTGGGTAATTGTGGTACTTGCACTCAAGTTGGCTTTGACAACGACTTCCGTACTGGCATTCGCCGGAGTAGTGAGCCCAGGCGGAATGGTGATATTGCTGATCGGCGCGGTAGAATCGACAAGACCGGTTACTTTATCTCGCACCCATCCTTGGACGATGAACCCGTTATTATCGACAAAGTTCCCAGATCCGTCAAATTTAAAGTCACCGGAGCGGCTGTATTTATAGGTACTTCCGCCATCGGGAGAGACGATAAAAAATCCGTCGCCTTGGATCGCGACGTCGGTATTTTTATCGGTATTCTGGATAGAACCCTGAGACATAATTTTAGTGATTGAGTTTATCGATGTACCCAACCCGATTTGTACCGCATTTTTACCACCAAGTTGTCCTTGGGGAGCTGTTGCGATTTGATTGGTCTGTGCTAACAGATCCGAAAAATTGGCACGAGAATATTTAAATCCGATCGTGTTAACGTTGGCGATATTGTTGGATTCGACGTCCATAGCAATCTGATGCGATTGTAATCCGGTAACGCCGGAGTCGAGAGCCTTCATCATAACATATCCTTTTTTATCACTATAAAGTAAAAATTACAAGCAAAATATGTACCAAAAATTATCGGTGCATTTGCAACGCTTTTTGAATCATCTCATCCACAGTAGTAACAATTTTAGAGTTGGCCTGATAGGCACGCTGTGAGACGATCATATCCGTTAGTCCTACGGACATATCGGAATTAGAACTTTCCAAAGAGTTACTTCTGACGGTTGCTCCGGTAATGGCGTTACCGTTAGCATCGTACCAAAAAAGAGGTTTTCCGCTATCTGAGCTTTCGGTATAGTAAGTGCCACCCTCTCGATTTAATCCTTGATCATTTTGAAAATGGTAGACTGCGATACGTCCGATCGCACTTTGACGTCCGTTGGAAAAATCGGCTACGATGATTCCGTCGGCATTGATTCCATATTTGGTTAGTGATCCTGCAGATACACCGTCAGAGGTTGATGATCCGCTGATTCCGACACCATCGACAGCGATTACACCGCTAAATCCTGTTCCCAAATCTATCGCAACCGGTGTTCCGTCATTGTTCATGGAAGCAATATTAAAACTATCAAGCGAACCGGATGCGCTGAAAATAGCTTGACCGTTTTGTGTGTCATACACGGTATTTCCATCGGTAGATGTTACAGTGGCAACTACATCCCAGGCGGTTCCGGTAGCCGGCTGAACTGCACTTTTTGTAAAGGTCAGTTTGAGTTGATTGGTATCATTGTTACCGCTGATAACTTGAGCACTGATTGCGCGCGTAGCATCGGTTATTCCGAGATTGCCGACAAATGTTGCTTTGGTCGTCGGTTGTACCGGATACGCAAGACGTGTCGGAAACTCAATTGTCCCTTGACTACCGACGGCGGAGAAGGGAGCACTCATTGTCGGCGTATTGAGGACGAAAGCTCCGGTTGCACCTGTAGTTGATTGATCACCATAATCAAATGTCGGGTTGTAGGTAAAATTGCTGAGCATCGTACCTGTAACAAACTGCCCGTCTGCTGTTACTAAACGGTTGGTTGATGAGTTGACGTCGCCGCTTGTTTTTTGGTAGGTATCAAAAGAAAAACTGCCATCACGGGTAAACATCGTTTGATTTTTGGAGGTGACGCCAAACCAGCCATTCCCCTCAAGCGCTAGATCGTTGAATCGATCCGATGACATCATTGATCCCTGTGTAAGGTTAAAGCTTGTCGCTTGCAATTTCACCCCGTATCCGATGTCATTGTATGTCGGGGTATTTGCACTAGAGACCACATTGCTAAAAAGATCGGCAAATTCTGTTGACGAGCTTTTGTAGCCGGTCGTCGATACATTGGTTAAATTATCTGAAATGACATCCATTCCGTATTGGTTGGTCTGCATTCCCGATATTGCCGCATAGTATCCTTGTGTCATCTTTTTTCCTTATAAATTCCGCTGGAACTTAGTTGTTGGTTATCTCTTTGATCGTACTAAAGTCCACATAGCTTGACCCGAGTTTTGCATAGGTTTTACCGCTGTCAAATTTGATCGAGTCGATAGGGTAGCGCCCTATACGGGTAGTTGCCGTTGTACCGTCAGCTTTGGTATAGGTTGATTCGACGTAATAGGTTCCGGAATCTAATGCTGAGCCTGCACTGTTCGTCCCATCCCAAGTGTATTGGGCAACACCTGCATCAGTCGCTCCGACATCCATTGTTTTAAGGATTTTTCCGTTTGCATCCATAATATTGATTTTTCCGGTTGTAACCGCATCCGGAAAATAGAGTTCAAAAACACTTTTTTCGCCTTTTGTCGCGAGGATGGCATTGCTTCCGGTATCAGCTATTTTTCCGATAGCGGAAATTCCGGTGAATTGTGCTGACGCGGTAAGTGCTGATGCGAGTGTAGTTAACGCTTTTGTCGTGTTTTCACTGGACTCTAATGTGGCAAGCTGAGACGTTTGGGTCAGAATCTTTTCTGAGTCCATAGGAGAGGTGGGGTCTTGGTATTTAAGCTCCAGCATGAGAAGCTTTAAAAAGTCATCTTTTCCTAACACACCGTTAGGGTTGACCGTACTGGATGAGGTTGTAGCAGAACTGCTGCTGGATGTTAGTGTGTTACCATATGCGTCGATAGCCATAATAATCTCCTTGTTTGGGTTTACGCGTAATGCGGAATAATAATTTCAAGAGCACTTAGTTGCTCGCCTTTAAGCTCCATATCTTTGAGCGACTCATAAGCGCGAAATCGATTTTGCTGCTGTTGCTGATTATGCTGCTGCTGTTGATTTTGAGCCTGTCCATCACCTGAGGACATAAAGTTCATTGTCGTATTGGTAATTCCCTGATTTGCCAATTGTGTCTTGAGCTCCATAGCATTGTGTGCCAAGAACGCAACGCTGTTGGTATTGTTCGACTGAATATTGACATGAACATTGTTGCCGCGTTGCACGAGAGTGACTTCTACTTCACCGAGTTTTTCAGGGTTGAGTTTCATTGTAAGACGGGTGAATGGTGGTTTATATTCCTGCACAGCATCTTTGAGATCGCTGGCAAATGAGCGCATGCTTTGGCTTGCCTCTTTTGATTTAACTTCGAGTGAGTCGGCTTTTGGAGCTGTCATTACTTTAGGAGTTTCTCCATCTGTTTTAGAGGCATTGTTTCGGTCTGTTTTTGATTCTTTGGATTCATTCTCCCCCTGCAGAAGTGCGACAAGAGTATCTGTTTTGGAAGTTGTTAGTGCTGAAACTTTCGTTTCCGGAGTTTTTGTTTCCGATATCTTCACGTCAGGTGCTTTTACATCAGAAACTTTTAGTGCATTACCAAGAGTTACATTGTCAGATACTTTTTCACGTTTGTCTAAATGTTGCAATAGAGCTTTTAGCGGCTGTGTTTCGAGCTTTTCCGGAGATGTTTTGGTTGATGCTGTCGTTGTCGCCTGTGTTGAAAACTCTGCTGCAAGAGAAGTGTCGGTTGGAGCAGAGAGCTTAGCGGTAGGAGAAGATTCACTCACGGGAGTACCGGTTGCTTTTTGTTCTTTGGTTTTAGCGTCGTTGATCAGTTGGGTTATGGATACAAATGAACTGGACTCGGCAGGCATGCTAGTGAGCTGAGTGAGGGCTTTGGCTTCAAACAATGGTTTGGTCAGTACTTCCGGGCTGAATGTTTTTAGCTCTGTTGCAAACGTTTTTTTCTCAGTTGAATCGTTCATTATAGTGGAAAGGGAAATCGATTGAGGGTTTAACCCCATTTTATCCGCTAATTGGACTAATCCCATCAGGGTCTTAGGAAGCGATTTGGTGTCGTTTTGGTATTCGGGACTTTTTGCCGTGATCGCATTTTTGAGATACTCTTTAGCACTTTGTATAAGCGTTCGCACCTGATCGTTTGAAAGGGTGTTGATTAACTCTTTGGAAAACAGAGCCGAATCTTTTTCCTCACCTCCGAGTAAAAGGCTTTGAAGCTCTTTGATCGGAGAGCTTTTGGTATGGGTTGTATTGTTGGTAACAACGGTTTTAGCCGATGTGCTTTTAGGATCGATAATCGCTTTGAAGTCACCGGAATGCTGTTGTGTGGTGCTCAGTGTTGCCAATAACTTTGAAAATAAATCGCTTGATTTTGTAGTTGAGGATTTTGTATTTCCCCCCAATAAATCGATGAGCGAAGGTTTTGTACCGGCTTCTTTGCTTTGGTTGATCATCGGTGATCCTTACGTGAATGTACACAGCATCCAAATGGTTAATGTATATAGACAAAGCAAAAAATATTCCACTTCGATAAGTAATCGAATGGTAATAATATAATTGTGGCTTAACATTTCCTTAACCTTATGTGAGATATAATCCGCGAAAATCTTTGCCCTATTCATGAAGGACAGCAATGCAAAAAATTCGTAATATCGCCGTAATCGCGCACGTTGACCACGGTAAAACGACTCTTGTTGACGGGTTGCTTAAGCAATCCGGAACATATGGAAGCCACGAACAAGTGAATGAAAGAGCTATGGACTCTAATGCCCTTGAAAAAGAGCGTGGGATTACCATTCTTTCTAAAAATACAGCGGTTCGCTACGGTGAGCACAAAATCAATATTATCGACACTCCTGGCCATGCCGACTTTGGCGGTGAGGTTGAGCGTGTATTGAAAATGGTTGACGGGGCTTTGATCCTTGTTGATGCGTATGAGGGTGTTATGCCTCAAACGAAATTTGTTGTTAAAAAGATGCTTGCTCTTGGGATCAAGCCAATCGTTGTTATCAACAAAATCGATAAACCATCGGCTGATCCTGAACGCGTAGTAGACGAAGTATTCGACCTATTCGTAGCGATGGATGCGACTGAAGATCAACTCGATTTCCCGATCGTTTACGCTGCAGCGCGTGACGGTATCGCGAAACTGGACATGTCTGAGCCTGATGGCGATTTCAAATGTCTATTTGATACGATCCTCAACAAAGTACCTGAGCCTACCGGTGATGCGGGAAATTCTACGCAGTTACAAGTATTCACTCTTGACTATGATAACTATGTTGGTAAAATCGGTATTGCCCGTATCTTCAACGGTAAAATTGCAAAAGGGGATAATATCCTTCTTGCAAAAGCTGACGGTGAAATGGTCAAAGGTAAAATTTCTAAACTGATCGGATTCCTTGGGCTTAACCGTATGGAAATCCAAGAAGCGGAAGCGGGTGATATCGTTGCTGTTGCCGGTATCGAAACCGTAGACGTTGGGGATACCATCTGTGATCCACAAAACCCTATGCCGCTTGACCCTATGCACATCGAAGAACCTACGTTGACCGTTGTTTTCTCGGTTAATGATTCTCCGCTTGCAGGTCAAGAGGGTAAACACGTTACCGCAAACAAAATCCGTGAGCGTCTTGATGCTGAGATGAACACCAACGTTGCAATGCGTTACGAAACGGTCGGAGAGGGTAAATTTATCGTTTCCGGTCGTGGTGAGCTTCAAATCACTATTCTCGCTGAAAACATGCGTCGTGAAGGGTTTGAGTTCGGTATCGGACGTCCTGAAGTTATCGTAAAAGAGATCGAAGGGGTCAAATGTGAACCGTTCGAGCACCTTGTTGTTGACCTTCCGGCTGACAATGCAGGTACGATCATCGAGCGTCTTGGACGTCGTAAAGCGGAGATGAAAGCAATGGTACCGATGGGTGAGGGCTTTACTCGTGTAGAGTTCGAAATCCCTGCTCGTGGTTTGATCGGTTTCCGTGGTCAGTTTTTGACTGATACCAAAGGTGAGGGTGTAATGAATCACTCTTTCTTGGAATTCCGTCCTTACACCGGTAACGTTGAGAGTCGCCAATACGGAGCATTGATCTCTATGGAAGACGGTGTTGCGTTAGCGTACTCATTGTTCAACCTTCAAGATCGCGGTGTTCTTTTCACAGCGCCTCAAACGAAAGTGTACAAAGGTATGATCATCGGTGAGCACAGTCGTTCAAACGACCTTGACGTTAATCCGATCAAAGGTAAAGCTCAATCAAACGTCCGTTCTTCTGGAGCAGACGAAGCGATTAAACTCGTACCACCACGTGATATGAACCTTGAGCGTGCATTAGAGTGGATCGAAGACGATGAGCTTCTCGAAGTTACACCTCTTACTATCCGTATCCGTAAACGTTGGTTGGATCCTAGTGATCGTAAACGTTACGGCGCTAAAAAGTAATTCTTCTCTCTATCATTCCCGCGAAAGCGGGAATCCAGCTTCTATTAAACTTACATTCCCAATCCTTTCTCCACAATCCTAAATAAAGTTTAATATCGACCTCATCCCTCTATGTTTTGCTATAATACCCCCAAAAAGAATATTTATGAACCTTTATGCCGAACTCCAAAAAGCTCAAAGTGAAGAAGACGTTAAAGATGCTTATATCAAAGCATTGGGGCTAAAAAGCTTTACAAAAGGGTTGATCGATATCCAAACCGATGTGATTTGGTTTGAAGCCAAAGACACTGGTAAGCATTCCACGTACGCGATGTTTACACAATTACTCCATTATGTGCAAGTTGCCATGAACAAAGGCGAATCTGTGCCGCCTTTTTTAGCAGTCATCGATACCGAAAAAGCGGCAATTATGAAATCGGCGGACGTTTTACCTTTTTTAGCCAAAAAAACGATCAAATGGGGAAAATCTGCCAGTAAATATACCCCCGAAGCCCTTCAAGAAGTCTCTACGCATATCGGAACCCATTTTGTCTCATTTAAAATCTCGACGCACGAAGACGGATTTATCGCTACGGTCAAAACGGCGATCAAATCGGGTGACATTATCCGCACTCCTATCACTCCTGATAATCTCAAGCAAGTGTTTGATAAATGGGTCGACATGATTGGTCGAGAGATCAGTGGAGTAAAAGAAGAAGATTATGCTCTGCTGTTTTTTGCCGACATCATGCACGATGGCACAGTCTCAACCCACGCCAACCTACCCGCAGAACTTCTGCACAAAAACGATTCCCCCGTTTTTAGTTTAAATGGGCGAATTTATGAATTGGGAAGTAAAGAGGGGTATCGTCAGTTCTGGGCAATCTATCACAAACCGCCCAAAGCTGAATACCGTGATTATCTTCTTGAACGTCGTGACAGCCTTATTCCGCTTGATGAGCGCAGTTTCAAGGGGGCGTATTACACACCGCTCGCCGTCGTGGATAAAGCGTATGATAAACTCACCGAAACACTGGGGAAAAACTGGCAAAAAGAGTACATTGTGTGGGATATGTGTTGCGGCGTGGGTAATCTGGAAGTCAAGCACTCCAATCCGCGTAATATCTACATGTCTACCCTCGATCAAGCCGATGTGGACGTGATGAGAGCGACGAAAACATGCGTTGCCGCATCACGGTTTCAGTACGATTATTTGAATGACGACATCACCGATGAGGGAGAAATAGATTATAGCCTCACGAACAAAATCCCTGAAGGATTGCGAAAAGCAATAGCTGAGGGTAAGAAAATTTTGGTGCTGATTAATCCACCGTATGCAGAAGCTTCAAGCTCTGATAATGCTTCAAGCGGAGGTGGAGAAAGTAAAACAGGTGTGGCAACTACACAAATTGGGAAAATGATGTCTAATTATGGCTATGCGAAGCGAGAATTATTTGCCCAATTTGTTGCACGTATTGCTCTTGAAATTCCCAATGCAACTTTAGCAATGTTTAGTACGCTGAAATATGTAAATACATCGAATTTTGAGAAATT
>NZ_JAQTQR010000093.1 GCF_028712165.1 Sulfuricurvum sp.
ACCAAGAGTTAAACAGCTTTTCCCCGTACTGTTGCTTGGGATTTTTGCCCTGCTCTTGTGGTTTACCCCTCCGCCACTCGCCATAACTCCAAAAGCATGCAACTTTTTACGATTTTCCTGACAACTATTATAGCTATATTAGGTAACGTACTGCCAATCATCGCAGCATCGGTCATTGCATTGGCAGTAAGTGTCTTAACCGGGGTCATTGAGCCTGCAAAAGCGTATGCCGGATTTTCGGAAAGTTTTATCCTCCTCATCGTCGCCGCTTTTTTAGTCTCACACGCGGTTCACAAATCAGGACTCGGAAAACGGATATCACTCCATATTATTCGCCGTTTCGGCCATTCTACTCTCGGGCTGGGATACAGCCTTATCGCTACCGATATTCTAATAGCTCCTGCATTTCCGAGCAATACCGCTCGAAGCGGTGTTCTCTATCCGATCGTTTACGGTCTTGCTCACGATTGCGGATCCAAAACGGGGGACAATACCCATAAAAAAGCGGGAAGCTACCTGATGATGACGTCGATGGCGGGGCTCACGATCTCTTCGGGATTATGGCTCACCGCAATGGCGGTTAATCCGATCGGAGCCAAAATCGCGGAAACGATGGGAATTCATATCACGTTCGGTTCATGGCTCGTCTATGCTTTATTGCCGACACTTGTCGCATTTATTTTAATACCGTGGGTCTTATTTCGTATCTATCCCCCTGAACTCAAAGCAACACCCGATGCTCCCAAAATGGCACGCGAAGCGCTCATTACCATGGGGCGTATTAGCCGTAACGAATGGATTACCGGAACGGTATTTTTAGGGATGCTTGCCTTATGGTCCCTCTCAGGGATATTCCCGATCGACAAAGCGGCCGTTGCTTTCGGCGGACTTGGTGTATTGATGGCTTCGAGAGTGTTCAGTGTCGAAGATTTTAGAACGCAGGGTGAAGCGCTCAGTACTCTGATCTGGTTTGCCATCCTCTTTGCTCTCTCTACCCAGCTGGCCGAAATGGGATTTATGGGAGCCGTTGCCAACCATTTTACCGGATATTTGATCGGGTTGTCTTGGGGATGGGTCTATCTCCTGCTCGTCATCGTCTATGTTTTGATCCATTATCTGTTCGTCTCCCAAAGTGCCCATTTGCTTGCCCTTTTCGGAATTTTTCTTTCCATCGGAGTTTCAGCCGGTGTTCCGGGAGAGTTGATGGCAATGATGCTGTTGTTTGCAACCAATTTTAATGCTACGATCACCCCGCAAGGCTCTTCGTGCAATGCTATCTATCTCAGTTCCGGATACATCAGTGCACGCGAAATCTATATCTACGGCGGTGCGATTACTCTGCTCAATCTCGTTATCTTTTTAGCGATCGGTACCCCATGGATCTTAGCGGTGGCACATCTATGAAACGATTAGCCTTTCTTCGCCGAACCCTTTTTGGAAAAGTGTTCCTATCTCTCTTAGGTGTATTACTACTACTGTCCATTGTCCTCTTCACTCCGTTGGGAAATCGTATGATGACCCCTATTATTGAAAAATCCCTAAGCTCTGCCCTCTCCACACCCGTTACTTTGAGAGAATTCGCATTGCGCCACAACCGTTTTCATCTGATGATTCAAGATACATTCGGAAATACCCTCTCAACCCAAGGGGGCTTTTCGCTCCTCACCCTACGACTTTACGCCCATTATCGGTTGGAATGTTTCCATGAAAAAGGGTTGAACCCTCTAACTGAGCCGTTTAAAACCGACGGTGCCCTAAGCGGAGGGATTGCAGCATTCGACATTCACGGAAACGCAACGATTTTTGGAGGAGATATTCTGTATCAAATCGAATTGCACCGTTTTCACCTCGCGATACTCGAACTCAAACTTCATGATATCGCGTATGAGCCGCTTCTTCATCTGCTCAAATACCCCTCAAAAACCGATACGATACTCTCCGGTAACATTGCTTTACGCGGATTCGATCGTCGTGATGTAGACGGGCTTATCCATGTGAGTACCCAAACGCATCGTTTTACCCCGACACCGATTAAAGAAGATAGTAACGAATCCTTTGATCTCAAATCTTTGCTGGCAGATAAATACGGACGTGTCAAACCCTTCGATGTGAATATCACCATAGATGCTTCACTAGAGCATGCCGGAGTTTTGGAACAGTTTGTCGGTATCCCTTTGGGCGGCAGTGCGGAGTTAAGTTCTACGCTTAGCGGAGACGAAAAACTTCTCACCCTTACTGCCCATACCGATGTTGCCAAAAGTGATACCTCCCTTTTAGTGTCCATTCCCGATTTAGAGCCCGCATCCGTCACATTTCATCTCAATCATGCTGACTTAAAAGAGGCATTTGCCCTTTTTGCACTCAAAGCTCCTGTGACGGGAAGAGCTGACGGAGCAGGAGAATTTACGACCAAAGGCGGTATTGTCACTGTAAGTATTACAAAAGCATCGACGCTTCCGGATGTGTTACGCCAAGAATACAACATTACGCAGCCGCTCATCCATTTTGATGCCGCCGTTCGAGCTGATATTACCCCAAAAGGGGTTCATTATCGTGGATCGTACAAATCCGATTTGGCCCGCATGCAGATCGATACTACGACAACTCATGATCAGATGCTTTCTGAACTCTTAAAAACCCTGCGCTAATGTAAAAATATAGGGGAATTTTATCCCCTATAACCGACAATCCCCCCATGAAAAATATTACAACTGTCCTCGAATATCACGACCGAACCAAACACCGTCCCACCCGTTATGCTGCAAGCCTGGGTTATATGGACTGGGCAACCCAGCCAAATCCCTTTCGTCGATACGAGGGGGCAGAGCTTATTCCTCTGAAACTCAGTACTATCACCCCTCCATACCATCTTTTGTTTGGCGGAGACCTTCCCGCTGCACCTTTGTGTTTGGAATCCGTCTCCCAACTGCTCCGATACGCTCTCGGACTCGCCGCATGGAAAAGCCACAGCGGTTCACGTTGGGCGCTTCGATGCAATGCCAGCAGCGGGAATCTCCAACCCAGTGAATGCTATATCCTCACCCCTGCGCTGGCAGGGATCAGTCAGACCCCTGCTCTTTCCCATTACGCACCGCGTGAAAACGCTCTCGAAATTCTCCATCACTTCGACACGCCCTTAGATATCGAAGAAAATACAGTTCTAATCGCATTAAGCTCTATTTTTTGGCGTGAAGCCTGGAAATACGGTGAACGATGTTGGCGTTATTGCCAGCTCGATGCCGGACATGCGTATCAGGCGATAAAGATCAGTGCCGCAGTACTGGGATGGAAATGCGATATTCTAAGCGTCGACAGTAAAGAGATTGGACGGCTTTGCGGTTTGGATCAAATCCACCGCTTTGATCCCCACGAGCAAGAGAGTCCGGATTTACTGTTGCGTCTATCCCTCTCACCCGCAGAAACTTCTGATATCGATTTACCCGCACTGCCACAATTGGACAGCCGTGCCAACATCCTCAGCCCATCCCATCATAATTGGCCGATTTTAGAAGTTATTGATGCTGCGACACAAGGAGTCTATCCACTTACTCAATCTTTGACGCAATCTCGTATCACTCCGCCGCCTTCTAAAAGTGCCGGAGAGATCATATTAAAACGGCGCAGTGCCCAAATGATGGATAGTACCTCCATCACCGAAGAGCAGTTTCGCCGACTCCTCAACGCTTCGCTTTTTTGCTCTGAGACAAGTGATGTCCATTTCGTCCTTTTCGTACATCGTGTTGAGGGATTGGCGAAAGGGTTGTACACCTATGTCCGAAATGCAGCTGATTTAGAGTCTCTAAAAGTAGCCATGGATATTACGTTTGAGTGGAGGGATTATAGTGAGGGTCTGTATCTGCTGAGAGAAGGTGATTATCGAGGAGCGGCACAGATGATATCCTGCAATCAGGAGATTGCAAAAGATGCAGCCTTTAGTTTCGGTATGCTTTGTAATTTTTCAGGCTCACTTGAAAATCACGGTGCCATAGGATACAAAAATCTCTACCACCAATGCGGGGCTATCGGTCAAATGCTCTATCTTGAGGCAACATCTCTCGGGCTCAGTGCAACGGGAATCGGATGCTTTTTAGACGATGAATTTCATGCACTGTTAGGACTTCAAGATCTGAAATATCAATCGCTCTACCACTTTACGATCGGACGTGCCATTGTCGATGCCCGTATCACTACGGAAGAAGGATATTAATCTCGTTATCGATTCTCTGCATCGGTCAGCGTGAGGCAAAAGAGCACTTTTTTCCCTTGAGAGCGAAGCACTTCGGCAGCTTCGCTCAGTGTTGTTCCTGTTGTCACGATATCATCGACCAAAATCACCTCTTCTTGTTCGAAAGGCATATAGTTAAATCCTCTCGGATTCAAAAGCCTCTCTTCGACACTTTTACCGGCATATTTATGGTCGTTCGTAGCCCGTAATTTTCCGTAAACCGGCGTTATACGAGATGACTTCAAGGCACGGTTGAGAATCGCCGTGTGGCTGTACCCACCTTTGGCATTGTCATCGATTCCGATAGAATTCACACGATGTTCATACTGCCACTGTGCAGCGAAAGCGCCAAGTGCACGCTTTGCTAAAATCGTATAAATATAATATCCGACATCTGTATGTTTCGTCAGCAGCAGCGGTTCAATGTCGTCATAAGGGAAAAAAGAGAGTACCTCGACGGAGCCGAGGATTTTTCGTTTGTGGAGTGTCGGAGTGAGAAACGTCGTTTGGCAAGAACGGCAGATGTGTGAAAAACTGAATCGCTCACACATCATGCAGCGCATGTTAATCCATTTTAAGAACGGACATGAACGCCTCTTGGGGAAGCTGAACTTTCCCGATCGCCTTCATCCGTTTCTTACCCTCTTTTTGTTTGTCGAGAAGTTTGCGTTTACGGGAGATATCTCCCCCATAACATTTTGCGGTAACGTTTTTCCCCATCGATTTGACCGTTTCACGGGCGATAACACGGTTTCCGATAGAGGCTTGAATCGCCACTTCGAAAAGCTGACGAGGAACGATCTCTTTCATGTTCGTAACGAGTGCCCGACCTCGAGTATCGGCAGAAGTTCGCGGTACGATAACACTCAGAGCATCGACCACATCTCCCGCAACACGGACGTCGAGTTTGACCAAATCCCCTTGACGGAATTCGATAGGATCGTAATCGAAACTCGCATACCCTTTGGAGGTTGATTTGAGTTTATCGTAAAAATCGACAACGATCTCGTTCATCGGCATCACATAAATGAGCATCACCCGAGTCTCGTTGAGATACTCCATTTTTTCCTGCATTCCGCGCTTAGCAGTCAAAAGGGTAATGACATTTCCCAAATAGTCGGTCGGAACGATTACCGTTGCACGAACATAAGGTTCTTCGATCCGCTCGATGTTCTGAGGTTCAGGAAGTTCGCTCGGATTTTGCACCTCGACCATCGTTCCGTCGGTTTTATAGACTTTATAGACAACAGACGGCGCCGTAGCAATAAGATCGAGATTAAACTCACGTTCCAACCGTTCTTTGACCACCTCCATATGAAGCATTCCCAAAAATCCGACACGGAATCCAAACCCCAGAGCGATAGACGTTTCCGGTTCATAGCTAAGGCTGCTATCGTTGAGTTTGAGTTTATCAAGGGCATCACGAACCGATTCAAATTCATCGGTATCAATCGGATAAAGTCCCGCAAAAACAAACGGTTTTGCCGGAGCGTATTCACCAACCGGCTCACGAGCTGGATTACGTGCATCGGTGATCGTATCGCCGACACGGATAGATCCAACCTCTTTAACACCCAGAATGACAATACCGATCTCTCCGGCCTTAATCGCTTGCGTTTTTTGGCGGCGAAGAGGATGAGGATACATTAACTCCAATACTTGATGATTTTCATCGTTGTGCATCAGTTTAATCATCTGACCCATCTTGATCTCACCGTCAAATACACGTACCAATGCCATAGCCCCCTGATACGTATCAAACCACGAATCATAAATAATTGCTTTAGTCGTAGCAGATGGGTCCCCGACAGGAGCCGGAATACGATCGACGATTGCATCGATCAATGTTCGAATCCCTACTCCGGTTTTTGCCGAAATCATTATCGCATCGGTTGCATCGATCCCGATCGTCGTTTCGATCTCTTCGGCGACCCGTTCCGGTTCGGCAGCGGGGAGATCGATTTTATTGATAACAGGGATGAGGGTGAGATTGTTTTCCATCGCCATATAGACATTCGCAATAGTTTGTGCCTCAACCCCCTGCGCCGCATCCACGATCAATAATGCACCGTCACTGGATGCCAGTGATTTCGAGACTTCATAGCTAAAATCGACGTGGCCCGGAGTGTCGATCAGGTTGAGGATATAGTGTTTGCCGTCTTTGACGTAATCGAGACGAACACTTTGCGCTTTGATCGTAATACCTCGCTCTTGTTCGATGTCCATTGTATCCATCATCTGTTTGCTCAGTTCACGGTCACTGACCGCTCCGCACTCTTGAATAATACGGTCAGCTAAAGTACTTTTACCGTGGTCGATATGGGCGATAATTGAAAAGTTGCGAATGTTATCCATTAGGTTCTATTGCTCATTTATTTTAATTAGTGAAATTATAGCAGAACGCTGCTTAGGGGGTTGGGCTGCAAAGCCCGAAAGAGGACTTAGCTAAAAAGGCTGTTAACACTTTCGTTATGATAGACACGACGAATGACTTCGGCGAAAAGCGGGGCCACACTCAATACCTTGATTTTATCACTTTGACCGCTCAATACGAGCGTATTGGAGATAACCAATTCATCCAGCTCACCGCTGTTAAGATTTTCATACGCTTTGCCGCTGAGAACACCGTGTGTCGCACATGCCATAACCGACGTCGCACCCCGTTTTTTGAGTGCGGCAGCCGCTTTTACCATCGTTCCCGCAGTATCAACCATATCATCGATCATAATGATATCTTTACCGGCAACATCACCGATAATATTCATAACTTCCGATTCATTCGCCTTTTCACGGCGTTTGTCAACAATAACCATTTCAAGACCGAGCTTCTCGGCAAAATAACGGGCACGTGTTACACCCCCGATATCCGGAGAGGCAATAACCGGGTTCGGGAGATTTTTAGAGCGGATATACTCTTCAAAAATAATTGCACCGTAGAGGTTATCAACAGGGATGTCAAAGAAACCTTGAATTTGTCCCGCATGTAAATCAATCGTTACGACACGATCAATACCAGCAGTTTCAAACATATCGGCTACGAGTTTTGCAGTAATAGGAACACGGGGAGCTGCTTTACGGTCTTGGCGAGCATACCCGAAATATGGGACAACCGCTGTAATAGAACTCGCAGATGAACGGCGAAGCGCATCGGTCATGATCAACAATTCCATCAAATTGTCATTCGATGGTGCACCCGTTGATTGGATAATAAATACATCACGTCCGCGAACACTTTCAGAGATTTGAACGTTAATCTCTCCGTCACTGAAACGTTTTACTGAAGCTTTGGAGAGGGGAACATCAAGGGTTCTGCACACTTCCGCCGCAAACTCGGTACATGCTGAACCGCTGAAAATTTTATATCCGCGCATGGGTCTTCCTGTTGCCTATAAATTATCGCGATTATAGCAACCTATCACTTAGCGAATGCTAATACTATGTACGATAATCCGCATTAATTTTGACGTATTCGTGACCCAAATCACATCCGTATGCGGTGAATTCACCGTCTTGAAGCCCGATATCGCAATGAATCGTAAAAGAGGATTTCTGCATCACAGCAGCCGCAAACGGTTCAAGTTTTTCATCGAAAAGCAGCTCCCCTTTTTTATACACACACACATCATCAAACCAGATGCTCAAAAAGGCTTCATCACACATAATCCCGCTCGCACCCACCGTCGATGCGATACGTCCCCAGTTGGGGTCTTGTCCAAACAGAGCTGTCTTAACCAATAATGAATTGGATAGAGCTTTTGCAGCAATCTCCGCTTCATTCGCATTGATTGCACCCGTCACTTTATAGGTCACGAGTTTTGTCGCTCCTTCTCCGTCACGTACCATCTCTTTGGCCAAAAAGAGCATCATCGATTCCAATGCCTCTTTGAAAGCACCGGCATGAAATGCTCCGCTTTTGCCGTTTGCCATAACCAATACCGTATCGTTCGTCGAAGTATCTCCATCTACACTCGCCGCATTAAATGTCGTATGGACACATTCATCGAGGATGCTTTGCATGGTCGCTTTATCCGCTGCAGCATCGGTCGTGATAAAACAAAGCATCGTTGCCATCGCAGGATTAATCATCCCTGCACCCTTTGCCATAGCGCCGATTCGAAACGACTGACCGTTTTCCAAAACAACTTCATACGCAATACGTTTGGCGAAGGTATCCGTCGTCATAATCGCTTCCGATGCACGTACTCCGTCGCGTCGGGACAAATCAAGCGTCTTGGCTCCTTCTATGATTTTAGCTTTCGGTAGACGCACTCCGATAACCCCCGTCGAACTCATGACAGGATTTTGGATCTGAGGAAATTGCTCTTGAAGCGCATTAAGAACCTCATCAATGTCATCAATTCCGGCACGCCCCGTCATTGCATTGGCATTTTTTGCATTAACCAGGACAAAATTTCCCTCGAATTCACCCTTGGCACGAAAATGGCGGATCGGTGCCGCAGTCATTTTATTGGTAGTGAAAACCGAAGCAATCGCACAAGGAATCTCGGAATAGATAAAAGCTAAGTCATATGCTCCCTCTTTTTTCAGTCCGATATGAATTCCGTCGGCAAAAAATCCCTCTGCGGCACAGACACCGCCTTCAATATGATTAATAGTATACATGTTGATATGCTCCCAAAAAGGATATTTAAATAATGGTAATATTATAACCTAGCTCAAGGTTAAAACAGTGTTTTTAAAATGTAATAAAGAGAAGTTTTAGGGAAGTAAAGGTGGGAGTAAACTCCCGAAATGCGTGGGACTCCACGCGGGAGGTTACGAATCTTTTTTAAGAGTGCGAAGCTCAGAAGCAGCGATTTTGAGTTTTTTAGTTGTACCGTCTTCGAGTGTTACACGAACAGTGCGAAGGTTTGGTAAAAAACGGCGCTTAGTTCTATTTTTCGCATGAGAAACGTTGTTCCCGCTCATTGGGCCTTTACCGCTAATAGCACATTTTCTTGCCATTTTGAGGCTCCTTGCGTAAATTTAGGTTGCGA
>NZ_JAQTQR010000019.1 GCF_028712165.1 Sulfuricurvum sp.
TTGGTAATCAATGCCGCAATCCCCTCTTCCGTAGTCGGATACGAACCGTTATCGATTTTAAACATTTTGAGCCCTTCGGAGAGGCTCTTCATTTGAACACATACCAACTTCTGTTTTGCTTCTTCGCTTTTGCCCGTAATATTAGGGATGACAAAAGCTGCCAACAAGCCAAGAATGATTATGACGACCATAATCTCGATCAGAGTAAATGCGTTTCGTTTTTGATTCTTTTCCATTAATAAATGCCTTACGTTAAAATTTGGTAAAAATAAACTTTTTTCAAATTTATTTTACCCTTTCAGCCCTTCTAAGAAAATTAATCTTGAGTTAGGATTATACGGTAAATAGGTTACAGCAGACGTACATATACAGTCAACGGTTCTATTTAAATCATCAAAAAATACTTTTTAACTATAAATTTTTCTTTTATCTTGACTTCCATATATATCATTCATTATAATGATTACAGAACGGTTACAAAATAAGTATTTATTATTTTATAACTACGAAGGGAGCTTTTATGGAACGAAGAAAATTTATGCGATACAGTGTCGCAGCAGCGATAACGTTGCCAGGGATAGTTTCCTTTAGCGGATGTGGTGGTGGCGGTGGTGGTGGATCAACAACCACATCGTTAAGTGCCGTTGATACTCAGGTTGTCTCTATTTCTACCCTACAAAGTGCCAGTAGTACACTGCGGACCAATGTAAATACAGCTTCCTCAGCACTCCTGACATCTCAAACAGGAGTTATGCTGACATCTGTTGAAGCGTACCCATCCTATCTATTATTTACGAAATATCCGCCTCTTAATCCTGCAATTACCAGTTGGACAAATTATCTTGATTACCATACTTTAACGTATTCGCAAACAACCAGCCAAATCACTAAGCTCAAAGCAAGTTTGCGACTGTTTGGTAATAAACAGCAAACCAGCGGACAGGCAGGATTAACTCTCTCTTCGGCAAATGTAACCGGAAATGCCTATTTGGATGGACTATTGACAGTAATTGCGGATGTATTAAAAGGAGACATCACAACCGCAGCGCTCGATTCTCTCACTTTGTCTCTCAAACTTGTTAAAGATGGGCTCACAGCGTTATTAGCAAACGATGCTGTAAGCGGATATGCGTATGTCATCCTAACCTACCTGGCTATTGAAAAGGTTATGAAATATGTCGAGGAAAAAAGTCTTGCCTCACTTTCCTTTACAACGAATACTGAGATATTGCTCAGTTTCACTAAATTAGCTGTTGCAGCTCTTAGTGCATTGGCAATAGTCTCGATTGAAAGTCTTAAGCCGACAACTCCGGTATCCATGGCTCTTGCATCGACCACAACAACATTAAGTGTTGCCGATGAACAAAAGCTTAAAGCTTTTTTACAAGCGGCAACGCTTCAAAGCCAGCTTGTCATTACCTTGACATCCCTGATCGACAATATCATGAAAAATGTTACGGCATCCACACAGTCACGTATCGATGCTCTCTCAACTGCTCTTGATAATCAAGACGGTTCGTATACGCTAACAGATGAAGATACTGCTCTCATTGCATCTCTTAAACAACAATCTCTTGTCCTCGCTGGACTGGGTCTGGTTGTAAAAGTTTTGACCAGCATGTATCAAACAGGCTTAAATGCCAATAGCGGTACGGATGCTGGGAACTTACAAGCGGATGCAGAAACCTATGCTATTTTATTTAGCGATCCAATTAACAGCTATGACACTCTCTTCTCCACCTACATCTCTGCAAATTTTACTCAGTTGTTTTTCGGAGACGCTACTATCACTCAATTATTAACGGATTTGGCGTCGTTAAATCCATCTGTTCCACTCGCGTCAAGTTTGGATCTAACCTCTGTTACAACCAATACATTAAACACAGCTACCTCTGTAGAAACCGATGCGTTCAGTTTTGCTTCGCTTCTTGCCTCACTATCGTATCAGTTTACCTCCGATACTGCGACTCAAGCCGCAACTTTTACCACGCACATGGCTGATCTTGCCTATCAGTTTACGATGAAAATTGAAAATGATGCCTACAACTTTGCTATGACAGGAATGGAATACGGCTATCTCTTTGCTTCACGCGGCGAAGAAGTCGGTCTGATGGCGGATCGCATACTGTGGATGGCAGTACAGATAGGCCAGATGGCTGATCGTATCGGAGAGATGGCCGATCGTATCGTCTACACCGAGCAATTGATCGTTTATACTGAAATGTTGATTTTGGATTTTGGTTTGCTCATTTACGGCGGTATGAAACAAATCACTAATCTTATGCTAATGGGGATGGCAATCGTTTTCGACCGACAATGGTATACCCCTACCGCAAACGATCAGATTGTTACCGTTATTTCAGAGATGACAAAACAGATGCTTGAAAACATGAAAGAGTATGAAAATACCGTTCTAACCAATCAGATTTCACTTCGTGAAGTCACCTTAAAGGCTCTCAATTGGATACAGGGCGCCTATTAATCGCATTGGGTATTAGCGTAGCTTCTCTCTATGCTGCACCAAGTGCGAGTGAAATTTATCAAAAAACCGTAAAGGTTCTCTCTATTCCGGAAATAAAATTTCAGGTCTCTTCTACCATAACGAGCGGAAAATATCTGGAAAAACAGATCTTCAGCCTCTCTCGGATGGAAAAAGACGGAGAGTCTTCTCTTCTTATTTGTTTTGCTTCACCTTCCAAAGTAAAAGGGACCGCAATGCTGCTTAAAAAAAACAAAAACGATTCTCAAACGCTGGTTTATTTTCCGGCATTGGATCGAGTCCGTTTGGTTCCGAAACAAAATGAAAAAGAAGAAGCTTTTGGACTGGGTCTATCTTATTCTGAAATTCAGAACAATAAAGAAGATCTCAGTTTTCTAAAAACTGTTACCCAACACGGTGAGGCATGCTATCAAATTTTAAAAAATAAAGATGGGGTAAAAACCATTTATACGATTACGGTGAATGATCTCGTTTTAAAAAAAATGGATATCTTTGAGAATGAGCTACTTCAAAAAGAGGTCTTTATCGATGAAGTAAAAGAGCTTCACGGCAAAACCATCATAACGAAATGGCATATCAATGATCACATCAAAAATCAGACTCTCGTTTATGATATCAACGAAGATTCAATCCAAACTGTCGTAGACAGTAAACTGTTTACCCAAACAGCACTCACTCACTGCAAGTCGTAAAATAACGCCGCTGGATTTTCGGTACGATTAATAGGATAAAAACAAGATTGGCGGTGAGGAGTATACCAAGCTCAAAAGCAAATGCGCTCATCATTCCTCCTACGAAAAACATCCCACCCAAACAGATCAAAATCGAAAAGTTTGAAATAAAAATCGGCTGCAGCACACTCCGTTCACACGATTCACCCTCACGCTTATAGCAGACGAAAAGCTGAATAAGCGAATCCGCGATCAATCCCGCATATAATATAACATTGAGCAAAGTCAAGATTGTAATAGGCTTATTAAAGATGATATGAAATATTCCCAAAGTACCCAATGAAAAAAGTGCAGAAAAGACTATGGTCGATACACTCATCATATTGCGGCAAAAATACCAAAAGAAAAGTGCCGTTGCTATCAATGTAGCAATAAGACCTATCAAAAACTCTTCAACAAAAATATTGATGAAATAATCAAAATCGGATATTTTTCCGCTCACCGTAACCGTAAAATCAGGATATTGAGATGAGAGTTCCTGAATATTATACAACATTGTTCGCATCGTATTCGTCGTCGTTGTCAAACCTATCGATGCCACAATATTGCTTTGTGTCCGATCAGCAGACCATAGGGAGAGAGGATGGATACTAAAGCTCTCAGCCAATAAAAATTGGGCTAGAAGATTTGGATTTTTTTTATCCGATGCAAGATTAGTAAATTCTGCAAATGCTTTCGGGGCACTGGCTACAATTTTTCCCGGAATAAGCGGTTCAAGCTGCCGTTGAAATTCTATCAATTCGCGCATCATTTTTTCATCCGAAAAAGTGTTATTTTTACTATGTACACTGATGACAAAAGGAAGAGTCGGCAAATGTTTTTCCTCAAACTGATTAATCTGTTTCAGTTCATTTGATGAGTGAGGGAGCAAATTAACAATATTCAAATCTATATTTAGAGGATGATATGAGAGGAATAATGCAGCTGCAATAGTACCGGGAATCATGATTTTAAAATATTTTTGAGAAACGTTCCAAAGTGAATGGGTTGATCGTAAAATCAAAGGATTTCGATATGGCTTGTAGGGAAAATACTTCATCAGATAGATACGTACATTCATATAAAGGTGCAAAATGCCCAAACCGACCATCATCATGACCCCGAACGAATGAATCAGTCCAAAATGGGAGGTAACCAAAAAAACGGCACTGAGCATCGTTGCCGCGACCGAAATCTGAATCCCGAAAAAAAGTCGTCTGGGATTCATCCCTTCGGCATAAATATAGTTAAAGAGTGTTAATGCATATATCACCAGAAAAATAAGGGCAAGCAAGGATGCAGAATTGATCTCAAAAAAACCTAAATTTAATACAATTGCCAATACCATAAGATAAAGTCCCATCTCCATAATGATATCCATCCATAAACGCAAAGGGATAAAAAACAGTAAAACCATTAAGACAAAAGGGAAGATCACCAGAGCATAAAACCCCAATTCCTGAAAAAAGTTTTTAAACAAAATATTGCCCACGATGGAAGTACCGCTTCTGGGGAATTCTTTGGTTATCTCTATTACAGAATTTAGTTTTTCAATCTCAAAGATTAAGAGATATGTATGAGGATACTCCTCCAGAGGAAGATATCGATCGATCAGATTCTGCTTTTTCCACTCTTGCGGAAGACTTTCGGATGGTATAGAACAAAAGAGGTACTGCTTATGTCCATCCAACACTACCTCTTTATCTTGAACCATCGGGCTTTTGGGTAAAAAAGAACTCCATTCGATCGGATTTACATGTATACGAGTAACAATCGTATAATCACTGATCAGAATGATCAGAAGAATAAAGAGTTGTTTAAAAAGGGTCAAAATGTGCTTCTTAAAAGAATACTAACACTGTTACTTTCACTGTTATTTCCGGATACAATCCCCTGCAAAACCAAATCCGTACGATCATACTCGATCGAGAAGCTCGGATTCACAGCAACATCAGCCATGTTATCGACTGCAGCTGCAATAAGACGATTTTCAAAATGACCTCGGAATACCGAAAAAGAGATTGGTTCAAATTTGGCAGTGAACATACCGATCATCGCATCTTTATTGTATTTACTGAGGTGTAGATACTGAGCTTCAAGTGCATAATATGTGGAAGAATCTGAAACATGATCAATTGCAAATCCGAATGAACTGACGGAACCATAGGTATTGAGTAGCGGAACTTTATCTCTAAAAGCGGCTTCTGCCCGGATACCGTAGGAATCCATAGTGGTCTCTGCATAGAATCCTGCTTGCTGATACCTGAACCCCTGAACCGATTTGATAGGATCCAAATCCATTGAAGCGAGATACTCAGTCAATGCGGGCGAAACATCTTCTCCATTATCATACAAGATCGCTGCATCCAAAAGATTTTGGTCTACACGGATCAAAGGTATTTCAGAGTATCGGTTAAAATATAAGAAACCGAATTTCCCTCTATCATCCGTATATTCCGTCCCCAATCCAAAAGAGGTATTTTGTATACTCCATGGTTCTGATGGAGTTTTAGAATCAATTTCATGCGCTATAAACGGACTGATTGCATTGTAATACACCGGTGCGAATATATCCTGTCCTATAGGGTTTTGTTGAAAAAATTCATGGTAATGCTGAGGGACGAAACGGTTGAGAGCATAATTGACGTAGTATCCTGAATAGTCTTGATACTTACTGTCATAAGGCTGAAGGAAAAAAGAGAGTTTCATCTCATCGATAGGTGAATAATCTGCTTGAGCCATCCATACAGGAACCCTTTTAATATTCATCTTCGGATCGTCAAAGAATTCCAGACGAATGGGATTAAGGGTGTCCAATGTACTGAAATAGTCCAATACACCTACTTTAGCGACCATTTTACCGATTCTCAAATGGGTATTTTCGCCAAAATAGTCAAGATATAGATGATTGATCGGAAAATCAGGATGAGGAAGCCCTTTTTGCCCAAAAACACCTCCCGATATTTTCCAATCATCTTCCCCGTACTCGGTATCAAAAAGGACAAAAGCATAGGGTGAGTTTTTGAAAAAAGTTTGGTTGCTCATATATCGTCCGATAAGTGTCGCTTCGATATAGGTTTGCTCGTCTGCTTTTACCTCTCCAACATCATTAGACCCTGTTTCATCCGCATAAATCGGGCTGAGAAAAATCAAAAGTGCAAAACAGAGCGCTGATAAATCTATTTTTTTACAAAAATGATAAATGGACAGAATCAATAGCGATAAACCAATGCGGCATTAAAAGTATTAAAATTTGATTCTGAACGAGGTTCCCATACTATTTGACTACTTTGGTAAGGAAGAGTATTTGATTTTTTAATATCCCATGTCTGATACATATAGGTAAATTTGAGTGCCCAATTCGCTGACAATGTGTGCTCCCATGGAACGATAATCGAAAAACCGTCGGTACGTCCTAAATCAAATGTTCCGTATTTATTGGATTTCATCTGAGGTGAGAATGCCTGATGATATTCTGCTGACAATCCAAGAGTATCATTTCCTGTCATATTGCCTAAAAAACCTAGTTTTACAGTGCCATAAGGCCATTTATACTCTTCCGTATGCCCATCGGATAGAGCTCTTTCCCAATTCCGATAGCCAATACCTAAACGCATAAATACAAGGTAATTATCATAGATTTTTTGTTCAGAATAGCCGATACTTCCATCAGAGATAGTACTTTCAGTTGTTGCAGTTACATCACCATATTGTCCATTAGGATTATTTAGAGCAGATCCCACATAATTTGTATTCCCATAATATTGGGAAAAGTCTGCATCAATAAATCCTCCATTGCTGATACTTGTTTTATAGCTTAATGTAAAACCGGGCAACGTATCTGCTTTTTCAGAATCAGCTTTGTCACCATTATCTTTATATTCCATATAATCCATTGACATTGAGCTTAATCCAAAACTAAATTCATTCTCGTGTGCAAATGATGCGACAGCTAGAGATAAAAACAAAACGATCAATTTATGCTTTTTCATTCACAAAACTCCCTAATTTATTATAGTTTATTATACAATAGAAGGATAAGAATATTCTTGTAAAAAAGCAACATTGTTGTCAAAAAGATACCCATGAAAAAAATTTTTCTTCCCTGTTTATTGATCAATTTGGCCTATGCCGACAATGCCTTGGATATCACTAAAGTGGGAAACGTTATCACCACCGCTACCGAATATTCTGATACACTCAATAAGATCACCCTCGGAGCTTTCGGAATAATGACGCACGGTGAGATAGAGGTAAGAAAAGGGACTATGTCTATGGAAGGGGGATTCCTAGGGTTAAACGGGAAAATCAGTGATGACGTCATGACCTATACCTTGAAAACAGAGCACCAAAATACTTTTATCCCTCATCTAAACTACGGCTATAAAATCAATTGGTATGACTCGAAAAAAATTAATCAGGCACTATCCACCTACAACAATGTCGTAACAGACATAAACGGCAATACCTATAATGCCTTGGATATACCGACGATGCAATACCGTATTCGGGGGCTTGATGCCGATATAGGGGTAGGATGGAATATTATTGATCTCGGTCCGCACGATTACTTCAGTTTTGGAGCGGATGTCGGGATATCTACACCATGGATTGAGTCGACACAAGGTTCAAGTTCTTCAAATTCCGGAAGTTCAAATGTCCTTGCCACATTATACGGATTCGGAGATACAAAGATTTGGAGCTATAAAGTGGGGCCGCAAATGAAAGTGAGCAAAAGCTTGACCTCTACTCTGTCCCTTTACGGTTCGGCAATCTATGCATATCAATATGCTTCACTGAAAAACAGCAGTATCGGATTAAAGAGTTTTGTGGATGGCACTTTTACCGAAAGTGAGTTAGGGCTTCGATATCAGCCTCTGGAAAAAAAGGTTCCGATAACACGCTGGTTGTCGCTCTCCCCTCAACTCTATTTTACTGCCGGAGTCCGATACAGCAAATGGGCACTTCACGATATTGCTATAAATCTTTTTGATCAAAATATCCCGTTGCCTAAAAGCGATATGAAAGTCAGTTCTTCAACAACCTATTTAGGATTAGGGTACTCTTTTTAGTATCCTCAATTTCAACCAAGACTCAAAGAAAAGATCGGCAGTAACATTGCCGTAACGATGACGCCGATGATCCCTCCCACCACCAAGATCAATGTCGGTTCCAGCAGCGAGAGAAACAAACCAATCATCTCGCGGTTACGCTCCATATACAGCTCAGAAAGACTCTCAAGCATACTCGGCAATTCGCTCGTCTCTTCACCGACAGCCAAGGCACCGATAAAGGCTTCGTCCAATTCGACATGTTCTGCCGATGCAAGTGACGTAGAGAGCCTCCCCCCCTCTACGATCCGCTCAGCTCCATACGCGAATTGAGCTTTTAACACGGAAGACGAAAGTGTTCCTCCGGCAAGCGAAATCGCCTTGACGATAGGGATACCGGAACGGATTAAAAGCGATGCCACTGCACTGAACCGAGCTAAATCACTCGTTTGGATAATCTTTCCTACAACCGGTATCGACAATAAAATACGATCAACCCTATAACGAAATGCAGGACGATTTTTCAGTGCAGAAGTAACCATCAGAGTTATAATTCCAAATAAGAGAAGGATCCATGGCCATGACACTGAAAAAAACGATGAAAGAGACAAAACACCGCGGGTCAATGCAGGCAGTTCTTGCCCCATTGTTTCAAAAATAGCAGAGAGTTTGGGAACAACAGAACTGAGCATAAATGAAACGGTGAGGATGGATACCGCGACGATAAATCCGGGATAGATAAATGCTTTAGTAAGCTGAGCACGGATTTGCTCACCTACTTGGATATAGGAGGCAAGCTCGCTTAAGACGGCTGCCAAAACACCTCGATCTTCACTCGCACGGAGCGTCCCCAAATAAAATGAGGGGATTGCATAAATATTTTGGGCTTCAAGCGCGGCTGACAGGCTTTTCCCCTCATCCAACAAGGTGATCAAAGAAACAAAAAAACGTTCTGTTTTAGGTTCATTCCGATATTGGCGCTCCTGCAGTGAAAGTGCCCGTATCAATGGTACCCCTGCCCGCAGATAGACTGCCAGATCCCGACTGATCCGGGTCAAAAGCGATGAAGGGATCGCTCTGGTGCCGAGTATCCCGAACAGATCAACCAATGATCCGCTTTGAGTGTTTAAAGAGGAGTAGATAATCCCCTGCGCCCTGAGCTGACGTTTGGCCTCATCCAGCGAGGCAGACTCCAGAGTTCCGCTGATCTGCACCCCCTCCGGATTTAGCCCTTTGTAAACAAATTCCATTAGATCTCTTTCACACCGACGCGAAGTATCTCTTCCAACGTCGTTTCATGTGAGACCAAAAGATCTTTGAGCTGATCGGCCAAAAATGCCATAGATCCTTTCATTGCTGCGCGAAGTTCTACGTCATTGTCACACTGTTTCATCAGTGTTTGAACATTCTCATCCATCATCAGTAATTCGCCTACGGCAATCCGGCCGCGATAGCCTGTCCCTCCGCACGAGGGGCACCCAACACTTTTGGCCACAAGCAGCTCCATCGGCAGATCAAGGTCATGGGCATCGATAGGATCGATCGTTTGAAGTTCATGGCACTCTGAGCAGACCTTACGCACCAGCCGCTGAGCCAATACCCCTAGAAGCGTGGAGGTAACCATAAATTTGTCCACACCCATATCGACGAGACGGGTAACCGCCGATGTCGCATTATTCGTATGAAGCGTCGAGAAAACGAGATGACCTGTCATCGCTGCTTGAATCGCGATCTGAGCGGTTTCACCGTCACGAATTTCACCGACAAGGATAATATCAGGATCCTGTCGCAAGATAGAGCGTAGACCTTCGGCAAATGTCAAACCGATCTTCGAATTTACTGCTATTTGACTGACGTGTGCGGCATCGTATTCCACCGGATCTTCGATCGACATTACATTTTTTTCAGGCCCTGAGAGCCGCTGGAGGAAAGAGTGAAGCGTGGTCGATTTTCCGCTTCCGGTCGGCCCGGTCACGAGAATAATACCGTGTGAAAATTTGAGCAGTTCGTAAAAACGTTCTGTTGTAGAACTATTAAACCCGAGTTCTTCGAGTCCCGGAATGGATGCTGCATGCATCAGCAATCGCATTACAACCCGTTCGCCGTGATAAGTAGGCAAAACCGATACACGGACATCAAGCGATTTACCGGCGATTTTAATCTGTGTCCGACCGTCTTGGGGAAGACGTTTTTCAGCGATATCGAGGTTGGAGATGACTTTAATACGGCTGATGACCAAACTGATAATCGATTTATCCAGATCAATATGTTTGGAGAGGACACCGTCGATACGAAAACGCACTTCCCCTTTTTTCTCATGAGTTTCGATATGGATGTCACTGGCACGACGTTTAAGAGCCTGATAAAAGATGGTGTTGACAAATTTTATGATCGGGGCAGATTCTTCACTGGTCAGCAAATCCGATGAGTTTTTCAGAAAATCGATCAGTGAGAGTTCATCTTCATACGGCTCTTCCTGCGATACGTTTCGTGTCAGTTCACGATCCGTTTTGA
The DNA here is from genome assembly GCF_028712165.1 of Sulfuricurvum sp. Lineage (GTDB taxonomy): Bacteria > Campylobacterota > Campylobacteria > Campylobacterales > Sulfurimonadaceae > Sulfuricurvum. The sequence continues at coordinate 10,776 of NZ_JAQTQR010000019.1, forward strand.
GTTCTAAAAACTTTAGATACAGAGTCTCATACGTTTGCTCATCCAAATGGATTAGCGGAAGATCCAACGAGAGCCTGTTATACGATGAGAGTGCCGTAGCCGTATCGCGTGCAGAGAGGACTGCATATTTTTTTTCATTAATCTCAGCAAAAAGCAATCCGTCACGTATGGTTTCAAACGGATCAATACCCTCTGGGGTAAACGCTACGGCATTGACCTCGGAAAAAAGAGGAATTTGAACCATTTTAGTGCTGTTCCTTAACATTTTTTACCACATCGTCTATATATTGCTGTTGGATTTTATCCAATTCAGCCAACTGTGTTCGAAGTGTCGCCAAATCCGTACTTTTATCAAGAATGTAAGGGGTTAAAATAATAACAAGGTTAATCTTGTCATGCGAAGTGGCTCTGTCTTTAAAAAGATTCCCAAGAATCGGTAGATCTCCTAAAAAAGGAACTTTCGAATTACTGCTGTCGTATTTATCTTTGATCAGACCACCAATGATTACACTCTCTCCGTTGTTGACGATGGCGGACGTTTTCACTTCACGCTTAGTGGTACTCGGCAATTGTAGATTGGTATTGGTGGCATCTATATCTTCTAACTTGGTTTCAACCGCCAAAAGAACTTTATTATCATTCGAAAGTCGAGGTTTGATTTTTAGCGTCAAGCCGATATCCTGACGTGTATAACTCGATTGTGTCAGCCCGGTTCCTGTCAGTGTTGTTCCTGAACTGATCGATTCGGTTTTACCTACATAGATCGACGATTCTTGATTGTCGATACATAAGATAGAGGGTTCTGATAGGATATCTGCCGCGCCATTACTGTTGAGCAACGAGATACTGGCACCCAATGCAATCCCTGAACTGAGTGTTGGGATAGTGATGGACTTCAGCAACAATGAATCCAGATTGATCGCACCCGTTTTCCCGTCACCCAGAGTCGAGTTGAATGAAAATATCCCGCCTGATCCGAATGATCCGCCGGAGAGCCCGTATTTGAATCCCACTTCCTGTGCTTTGGTTTCGCTAATTTCAATAATTTTTGCTTTGACATAAACTTGTTGACGCTCACCGTCAAGTCCCTGAATAGTTGGCAATAGTGTCTTAAACAAATCGTCACTGCTGATGATAATCAATGAATTCGTCGAATCATCACTGGCGATACTCGGTGGCTGTTGCCCCGGAGAAAGGGTCATTTTGGCAATAACGGTGCTTAGGGTCGTGACGAGATTTTTTGCATCAGCATTTTTGAGCTGTATGAGATGGGTGTAGTTTGCCGTTGTCTCATCTCGAATATCCATCGCTTCTACCAGCTTGCGCATTGTCTTGATATTAGCAGGAAGATCGGTAACAATCAGAGAATTTGACTCTTTTGACGGGACGACTTTACCGTTCTTGCTGGAGTAGTTTTTTACTTTGAGCGCCATTGGTTCAGCCATAGCGTATTTCAGATGAAGTATTTCCGTTTGCAACTGCGGGATATCACTCTTAGCCATAAACGGAACATTCATCGAAGCGGCATCAACACTTTTAACGATCGAATAATATCCGGCACCCGAATCAATCATTGTCATCCCACGCGCTTCTAGTGTTGTTTGTAAAAGAGTGAAAAGATCTTCGCGGTGAATCGGATGATTTCCGGCATAGCTGATTTTTCCCCCTATATCTTCGGTAACAAAGATATTTTTATGACTGAGTCTCGCTACCAATTTGATAAAGTCACCCAGTTCCATACCATCAATAGCAATACTGGCTTTGTCATTTTTTACCGTATCGACAGCGTACACAGGGGTGAGTGCAAAAAGAAAAACGATTAAAAGGTTAACGGCTGATTTCATATTCAAGATCCTTTGGCTGATTATTGCGTAAAACAGTAATTTTTATAGCTGAATGGTGTATTCCGTTCTGATATGCCGCGAAAACGGCTGCATAGGAATCAAGAGGTTTATTATCCACACCGGTGATAATATCCCCTTTTTGAAGTCCCAGAAGTGCAAACGGTGTCCCCAAGGCTATCTCATCAACTCTGAATCCTACGATTTTACCCTGTTGAACCACTTCGTTGATTGTAATATTTTTCCAGGTCTCACCCATATTTTCCGTATAACGATCTATCGTAGAACGAGGAATTGCAAAATTAGCTGCAGTAGCAGTTTCATCCGGAACATAGGAGGTAACCGACTCTTTAAGATTGAGATGCCCCTCTTCCCCCAAACGCAGTACCATACGCTGACCGTATGCACTAAATACAGCCTGTTGTGGTGTGACGCTGACAAGACGGTAGAGATTTTTATACAGTGCACCCTTGTCGACGAACGTCGTTGCCGTATTATCATTCACTCCGACAAAAGAGTGCGAACCATCCATATATACGGCATTTAAACGGTGAGGAACAGGTGTGAGAACATCGTGTATCACTTTTTTCATCACAGCAGCGTTGCCGTCGAAATGGAGGGCAAAAAGCTGCCCGAGATGGTATGGCTCGAAGAAAGGAATCATTTCGCTCCTAGGATGTTCAATCGAAGTCGCCTTTAAAAACGGCAAGAGTGCCGTTGATACGCTCAAAGCAATAACGATCGGAAGCGCCATACGATTTAGTACACTCAGGGAATGGTCGTTAAAAAGAGGTTTCATAGACCAGTCCTTTATCTGATTTGTGTAATTTAGCCAGTAAAAGCGGGTAAGCGCGCATGATTTGAGAAGGCTCAAATATCACTTCCAGCCGCTCGTTTTTCAAATCAATCTCTCCGTGAACGGGACCGAATCCCCCCTTGCCTTCGATGACAATACTCAGCGGGTGCAATAAGCTGTAGGTAAATGTCAAATACTCAATTCCTTCCGGAAACAATGAGGCGAATTCTCCGCTGAAATTTAATGACGTGATCGTTGCACGATTAAAAAAGATCAACGGAATAACGCGGATGTGTTCGATGGTTCCGATCGGCATTGAATCCAGTAAAAGAGACGCATCACGGACATCCAGATAAAGAAATCGATCATTCACACTCTCTCCGCTCAAATATAAATGTGCAGATGCAAGAGCCTCTTCCGCTGAATAGTAAATATTTGCTTTCGGCAAAAAGATGATGATTCCCAGCAGTAAAAAAGCACCAAATGAAAGAATTTTTTTCATTGCTCAATCTCCACACTGATGGTTCCTGCATTAGCATTTCGAGACAACACAAGTTTGGTAATCACAAAAGGGGCATTCATCAGTGTTGAAACGATTCGGTCGAAGTCATTGCCGGAGAGATTGCCGAACTCAAGATAAAGACTCTTTTGTCTTTTTTCCTGACGAATCAGTGCAGGATGGGCAAGTAAAAAATCGGTCTTTTGTTTTATTTCAGGTGAATTTCCCCATCGTGTTTTTAATGATGACAACCGTTCAGATGTTTGAAGACTTGCATCACGCTGCAATGCCGCTTCATTCAAAAGAGAATGTTCATGCATCATCCATCCGGCGGCAATGGTAATAGCGACAAAAGAGAGTCCGACTACGAGGGTGGCGGGATCAAATTGAGCTTTCATTGAATACTCCCCTCAACCGTGTTCTCTTTGATCGTCACGGTATTGGTTTTAAGAGTTTTTGCCACACTATCGCGTATTTTCTCCGCATCCTGCGGTGAAGGGGTGGAAATTTTGAAATGTACGGATCCGTTTTCATAGGCAAGTGAGGTTACATACTCACCGGACACTGTTCCCGAGAGCGTGTTTGAACCACCCGGAACCAACAGAAGATTGCGATCCCCCGGGTTGGAACCGGGTACAAGAACAATTCCGTTTGAAGCAGGAGCAGGAGCGGCAACCGGTAAAACCGTATTGTTGTTTTCCAACGTCAATGTCGAAAATGCGGCAAATATTTTACGCAATTTCATCTGCTGTGATTCTTTTTTCTCCCATGATGAGGCAAGCGCATCCAACTCCATTTGAGTAGCGGGAAGATTTTTTTCGATTTTCATCTGTTCTTGCTCATCTGCAATCTTTCCTGCCTCACGATAAGAATATCCCCCTTGTATCAGGAGGTTCAGGAGAATAATAAGGGAAAGCGAGAGTGTTATAGTAAGGGTTTTTTTTGTTACGTCTCCCCCTTTATACATATCTGCTCTAAAACCGGTCAAACACGGTGCGAGTTTTTGAAGAGATACCTCTAAATCGTATTTGGGCGGTTCGCCGATATACTCCGAGGGTAACCGTACAACGATCCCATCATTCAATGCCAGGACTGAACCATTTTTCAAAGAAACAGGGAGAATATCCACTCCAAAGGCTTCTTGAGCAAGGACGAAACGTTCGACCGAAACAGGATCAACCCCTGCTTCTTCCAGTCGTACTCGAATCGGTTCCGGATCAAAAGCGCTTAAAAGATATCGCCCTTCCCCAAGCTGATAAGCTCCGTAACGAGTCCGTTCATCACTCAAATCAAAATAAGAAGGGGCATATCGAACCGCTTCTTTAGGAGTTGCTACAGGGAGAGAAACAACGCAAATTCGATAAAGGTCGGGAGAGAGGATCAGGACCAATGCTTCGCTTCCGGAAGGAATATGGCAACTAGAATGGTCCAAATAACCGTAGCGTCGTTTTCCGAAGCAACGTATAGAACGGATCAAACGATCAGTAATCGAGTGGAGAAGGTTCATTGAATAATCTCCAAACGATTAAAGGTACGATTGAGTGTGTCAATATGAAATTCGAATTCGCTTCCCGCACCATCCATTTCCATGGCTACCTTTCCGATCAGGGGATAAGAGTTCCCTGCACTGTACACAAAAAACCATGAATCATACAACGAAGAGAGCTGAGCGGCAGCGGCAATGACCTGCTCTTTGCTCTCAAAGGGCACTGTTCTAAGATCGGTTATACGATGAAGTGTTTCAGAATCAATTTCCGGTGCGATAAGGGCAACAAGTTCCGGTGAAGCGTAATTGAAATCTATTTTGTCTCCTTCAAACCCAATAAGGCGTTCCCACGGAATTGCAAGAATCTGAGTATCTTTTGTCAATGCAAGATAACGCGCAATAATCTGCCTAAACTGAGTAAAGTTTTCAATCGATCCGTTATGGAAATCAGGGAAAACTGCCGCGACTTCACTGCCCGCTTGACGCTCAGTTAAATCAGTATCAATTGTATCGTAAAGAATGTTAATAAACGTATCCGGTGCTGCGATGGGATAGTGTGTGAATATCGCTGAGAGAAGCGTGGAATACGGCTCTATCGGTTTACCGCTCACATCGCATACTTTGTTAATATTGAACCTTCCAAGAGGTGAATGCAACGAAGCCTCGAGAGTAAATCGACCATCAGTTGAGCGGCTTGATAACGGCAAAATCATCGCATATTCCAAATCATGAGCAGAGCCGATTTTAGAAAGCATTCCCGGAAGAAGTCGCTTGAGATCACTCGAAATCTTACTGATTTCAGCATCACTTCGGCTCCGTTCAGACAGCCGCAGCAACTGGTCGCTTTGAGAAAGTAAAAGAGCAATTCCCCCACTCATAATCGCAATCAGAAGCAGTGTCATCAACAATACGGCACCGCGGCGTTTCATCCCCATAAATCCCTCTACACTTATTATTATTTATTAATTATAAAAACTCATTTTACCGATTCAGCCCTTCTATATAAATTAATTAAAATTCATTAAATCAATGACTGTACCCATCTGTTAACGTCATCAAAAATGCCACAAGGGCATCTTCTTCTTCGTTCGTCAGATTCAGGTCACCAATAAAATCTTTATTGACATTGTCCGCTACTTCCGGAGCTCCCCATCTCGCAGGATCCGAATCACGGGTATTGTAAAACGAGACGACTTGTTTTAGGGTTGTAAATACGCCGTTATGCATATACGGCCCGGTTAACTCCACATTACGGAGTGTCGGGGTTTTAAATTTCCCTCTGCTTTGGGCAACACGACCATCGGCAATTACTTTAGGATTACGTGCCAACCCTGTATCGATAAAGTTTTCTCCGTCTGGATTGTACTCGCTTGGAAGCGTATAAAATTTATTATTCGGATTTTTCGGAACACCGATATTTTCATAATCGTACTCGGTAAAAAGTGCCGGTACCGTCGTCAAATCCTCGTTTGCAACAGGATGGCATACAAAACATTTTCCTTTCCCGACAAAAAGATCCAGCCCTAATTTTTCTTGCGCCGTTAGATTTGCATCCCCTTTTTGAAACGCATCAAATTTTGAAGAAAATGCCGAGAGTTGGGACGTCCGCTCATAGGTTGCCAGTGCATCGCCGATAGCCGCATAGGTTTTGTTGGCATCTGCAAAAATAGTTTGCCCGTATATCCGTTTAAATTCACCGGCATATGCAGCTTGGGCAATTTTGCTGCTGTAGCTCTCTTTTGAGGCATTGTGCATTTCGAGCGGGTTGAGAGGAGGCCCTCCTGCTTGGATTTCAAGAGTTGACGCACGCCCGTCTAAAAACTCTCCTCCGACATATCCCGTGCCGTCATAATAAAATTCGGGCGAATACTGAGAATAGGCAATGGTAGGAGCGTTGCGATCCGCGAATAATCCGACAACTGCACCTTCGGATGTAGGATTGGTATGATCTGGATTGGCAAATCCCGCCTCAGGCGAATGACATGATGCACATGATTGTCCTACAGGATCGGAGAGATTGGTGTCAAAAAAGATCGCTTTACCCAGTGCGATTTTTTCTGCTTCGGTAATTTTTTCTTCTTGCGCAGTCGTAGTGGTTGTGTTCGTATCCGATGTTGCATCGCTTTGACACCCAACAACAATACACAATGCGATAACGCTCAATGTTCCTATAATAAACCGTTGTTTCATCTTTACTTCCTCTTCTTTGACCAAAAATCAACAATGGATTGTTGGTAAAAAAAGAGTCCCCCCGAAAGGGAACATTGTAATTTAGCGGATAGCAGGAAGTTTCATGTATCCGATGGCCGCTTTTTTCTTGTTGACATTATCGAGAGCTTGTTGAACGGTTGCATTGGTAGTTGTCCAATCACCAGGGTGTTGAATACTAGACATCACATATCCATGTCCATTGAGGTTATCGATAGCTTGAAGACCTGTAGCCTCAGCCCCAACAGTCGTTGAAAGGATACGAGAAAGTTTTTTCGTATCGACGTTGTATGCCCAAACAAAGTTGTTGACATGCAAACCGCTGTCTTCACCGACAAAGAGTGTACGCATTTTTTCTGAGTATTTGAGGTTGTCCGGATTTGCGATTTTATTCACATCGCCGGTATTTCCGAATGTATCTTTAGCAATCGTCAATCCGGTCAAAGCAGGCATAGCATTCATAGCTGTTGCAACATAATCACTTGCAATCGTTGCATTTAGCGTGTCTTTTTGTCCAGTAGTAAGTGAGAGTTCAAAAACTGCACCCGCTTTTTCAACCGGAACATGGATATCATCTACCGGATCAGATCCGCTTGCTGCCATACCTTTTTCCATATAGGAAATTGCCATATAGACTTTTTTGTCTTTGGCATTGAGTGTTACCCCTTCCATTTTGTTAAACTCGCTGGTTGCACCGAGCAATGCACCGTAACGACGAGATTCCAAGAAAGCTGCTGCCAATTCTTTGCCAGCTACGAGTTTTATGTATTCCGTCCCTTTATAGGTTTTGATTTTGGTAAATCCGGCTGTTGCAGATGCAGCTGTTTCGAAAATATCACTGAATTTGATTCCACCGTCGATAATTGTTTTAATTTCCGCATCGGTTGCGTGACCCAGTTTGATCCATGTTAGGTTTGCTTTGACAGCACGGTCATCTGATGCACTGGTTTGATTCCATTTAGCCGCATAAAGAGTCCCTGCGCTCAAATCACCTGCTGTATCGGCAACGTACATAAAGAGCATAGTGTAATCGCCGTCATCTCCGAAATAAACCGTTTTATTATCCGGCATCACTTGTGCAAGCTCATGTGAGAAACGTCCCATGCTGTAGTGTTTTTTAACAGTTGTTGCACCTGCAGCCGTTACAGTTGTTTCGTGGATAAACCCATAGTTGTAAACCTTGGCTGTCGTTGTATCTCCAAAATAAGCATTTGGTCCGCCAAGTGTATCGGTTCCTGAACCGGTTCCTAGTTCAACCAATTTAGCATTCGGCTCATACTCTTCACTTCCCAGATGGGTTGTCCATGGAGTCATACTCGCTGCACAGGTAATCCATAATCCGCTGACACTGCTTGTATTGATATTGGAAATATTGCTGACAGAAAAATCTCCGTTAGCGGCTTGTGTCAATGTGCTAAGATTCATCATAGCCGGCAAAACGCCGTATCGGCTTGCTCCGCTTCCATCCGCCGTAACGTATTCGAATTGAGAAACCATTTGGATCGTATTTCCGATTTGCATTACGCTTTGACCATCCGGTGTGTCTGAAACAAACGGAGTCGGTGTTGCTGTACTCGTATCCATGATTGGATTACCGTTAACATCCAAAATCGCTCCGACCGTTGTCCCGCCGATAACATCCGTAGTATTCATCAGTGTTTTGTACTCGATAGGACGAACAATACGTGTTCCGTCACTGTATTTGACTGCAACATACGCTTCGGAATAAATGTGATCCATTTTATCTGCTGTTGTCGGAGCATCCATTCCGATAAACTCCGTGCTAACGACAGTGGCAGTTGCTGGAACAGTACCTTTGGTTGAAAGTTCCGCCAGAGATTCACGGAAATGCGATTTAACCTCATTAGACGCTTTCACTGTTGCTCCGGCAGCAGTCAAAGAGTTGGATACATTCGCATCATCTGATAAATCAAGCGATTTGATTTTTGAGGCCATAGTAGTATCGATCACAATACCGTTCGCTGCATTGCCGTCATTATCCAAAGATTGAAGAAGCATCAGCATATTGGTCGTTTTGGTACCATCAATTCCATCATCACTAAGATCAAGCGGAGTTACAAGTGTAGAACCGTTTGTCTCACCTAATAGAGCACCGTTTTGTCCAAGATAGAATTTGACATTCTTACCTGATTCATATTTGAACGTACCGTTCTCATCCGTTGTCCCGGTAGTAGCACCGCTGACATAATAGAGTCCTTTTACCGGACTATCGACAAATGTTCCGGTTTGAACACTCGTAGTGGTTGAAGAAGATGAACCGCCGCATCCAACAAAAAGCGATGCGCCTAAAACTGCTGCCGCCGCCACAAGAGAATAATTACGATAATGCATGGGAGTCCCCTTTTTGGTGTTTCATTACGCCGAAATAGTAGGAAGTAGCGGTTACAAAAAGATAACATTACAGTAATAAATTCGTAACATTTTCGCATTAGTATCAGTTTTTTGCAGTTATAGAAACTGATGATATAACAATAAGTAATTTTAGAGAATCAAGTATTGTTATAGCATCTTAAAGAGACTAAAACTGCCCGAGTACAAAGTATGGGCAGTTTCATATTCAACTATTGATTGATACGTTTCCAGCTGAATGGTCCAAAAGCATCTTTACCGTGTGCGGCATTGGCTTTTGAATAAATGGACAGTTTGATCCATTCCATCGGATTTGTACTTCCATGCACAACGATACGGTGGAAATTTGGTACGTTATAGCCATTCGGCTGTGTTTCATAAGGATCGGCAGGATTAGTCCCAAGTACGGGAATGGCATTATCAGCACTACATGCTACCGCATCAACACCCGGCGTCGGCTCGATGTAACAAGGTGAATTTGGTTTCAGTGGATTATCCGAACGGAATACATGCGAATCACCGTTAACGAGCAATACTGGTTTACCGAACATCGTAGACCCTGCCGCGATTTTATCAATGTATCGTTTGTAGTTGCTGATATGTTCAGCACTGGCACCGTCAGTGTCCCACATATCGGCTTGGGTAAGAATAACCATCGCATAATCTCCCGATGCTTTAGCCTTTGCAAAAGCAACATCCAACCAGCGTAAATCGGCTGCACTGCGCTGTGCAACTTCATTTTGCTGTTGTGTGCTCATCGACGGTGCACCGTACCAAGGATCGGTATCATCATTGGAACCGCCGGGAATATTGACGGCTACATACAGTACTCCGTCTTTTTCCCACCAAACATTTTCCGAAAAGTTTGCATCATTAGGATAAGCATGATCATAATCAACCGCTTGCGAGTGCACGCTCATCGCAGTACCCAATGTAGTACCCGGATTGGCAAAAAACAATGCACGGATAAGATTTAGATTGTCAACCGGATTGCCGCTGGCATAATCTATCGGATTATTATTGGCATCGAGTACATAATCAATTTGAGTCGTTGTACTGTTATAAGCACCTCCACCCTCTTTTTTCTTATGACAATCCGTCCATTCGTTGTCACCCGGGGTATAAATCAGCGGTTTGTTGTAAGTTCCAAAAAGTGTTGAAATATTTCGATCGTATTCTTCAGTACAGTATTGTTTGCCCGAGTGGATATCCCCTGCATGCAATATGGCTGATACTTGTTTGTCTTGATTGATTGATGCGATAAAAGTAGGCATTGCATTATACTGACTGACGTCGGTTGGGGAAGTTCCGTATGGGAGGTCTCCGATGAGCGCTACATGAGTTGCAGCCGACAACGTAGATAATGTGTCTCGGAAATGTTCTCTTGCTTCATCGGCAGTTTTGATCGTTGCCCCTGCAGCAGTCAATCCTGCTGTTACGTTTACATCATCGCTAAAGTTAAATGATTTGACTTTAGCCGCTTTAGTTATGTTAATATCAATACCGTTTGAAGCATCTCCGTCGCTATCCAATGATTGAAGTACTCGAAGGATATTAGACGTTTTAGTACCGTCGATTCCATCATCACTCAAATCAAGTGGAGTTACGAGGGTAGAACCGTTTGTTTCACCTAATAGAGCACCGTTTTGTCCAAGATAGAATTTAACCGTTTTACCTGATTCATATTTGAACGTACCATTGTCATCCGTCGTTCCGTTAGTAGAACCACTGACATAATAGAGTCCTTTAACAGGGCTGTCAACAAATGTCCCCGTTTGAACACTCGTGTTGGATGAGTCACTGCCACATCCGACAAATAGCGATACGCCTAAAACAGCCATCGCTGCAGCAAGAGAATAAGTCCGTAAATGCATGGGAATCCCTTTTTTTGGTGTTTTCATTAAACCAAAAATAATAGGGAGTCCGAATTACAAATCTATTACTGTAATGTTATCGATTTGTAACCGTTACGTATTAGTTCTTCAAGAGAGTTAGTAACTTCCCTCTCCGACAGTGATTACATAGTTATCATCCACTTCTACAACACCGAATGCATGCTGGCCGCAAAAGCTTTCATTCATCTCCTGCGCCCATGCACGAGCTATCCGCATCGCATTTTCTTTATCGTCCAATGTTTTAATTTGAGGCATTTTTTTTCGAATTGCACATTTGCACAATTTTTCTACTACAACATGATGTTCCATAATGATTCCTTCCATAATTCTGCCTCGAATGAGGCAAGCTTCAGTGCCATAGCGGCAAACGTCGCCAAAGAAATTGTATTCCTTTAACGTTCAAACTAATGTTTGCAGCCGCAACCGCCGCCGACCATACCAATGACAAAATTGTCATTCACTTCGACCAATTGAAACGTATGTTTGCCACAAAAGTTTCCGTTCATGTGAGCAAGTTGTATTTCTGCCGCTTCAAATGCAGCATCTTTACCTTCAAAGGTAGCAATCTGGGATAATCCCTCTTTTTTTGCACAACTGCACAATTTTTCGATAACAACGTGGTGTTCCATATGATAATCCTTCTTAGTTGATTAAAAAAGCAACTGCATAGAGTGTTCTAGATGCTGCCTTTTATAGATTATGATCATACAAATACTGCTTTCACAAAAAGTGGATAAAAGTCTTGTCTAATCTCTAAATGTCATATGCAAAAACTATCTTTTCTCTATGGTATAATAATCCATTATTTGAGACAAAAAAGGGACAAAGATGCAGTTAAAAGATTTGCAAAGTCTAAAAAGTGCTTTGAAAATCTCTGTTTATTACCTTGTTTTCGGACTTGTATGGATCTATTTTTCGGATAGTGTCGTAGAACTACTCTCATCGGACAACCCTCATAAACTCACACTTCTTCAAAATTATAAAGGGTGGTTTTTCATTGCCGCTACTACCTTATTTCTCTTCATTTTAATCTATCGATTATTACATAAAGGATTTATCCAATATACACGACGTATCAATGAGCAAATAGCCGCTCATGAGCTGCTTGCACAACAAGACGCCCTTCTAAGTACGATTGTCAACGGATCGCCTGATGCCATATATGCAAAAGACATGGAAGGCAGATACATTTTGTTCAACACTGGTGCCGGAGAGCTGGTCAATATTGCACCTGAAAAAGTCATTGGAAAAACGGATGAACTCCTTTTTTCTCCGGAAGCAGCACAAAAAATCAAAGAAATGGACCGATTAACACTCATAGGCGGGGCGATACATAATCATGAAGAAGATTTGATAACCTCCGGTGGAATAGAAAAAAGCTTTTGGGTTACGAAAGGACCATTAATCGCTGAAAACGGAAAGACATTCGGACTTTTCGGAATTTCTCGTGATATAACGGAATTCAAAGCTTCCCAAACCCGTTTGGAACAGAAAAACGCTCTTTTAAATTCCCTCATCGATAGTTCCTCTGATGCCATTGCCATAAAAGGGCTGGATAGACGATATATAATACTCAACGAAGCAGCAGGACTACTTTCAGGACTCCCAATTAAAGATGTCCTTGGAAAAACAGCAGATGAAATTTTCCCTCCGGAAACTGCGCAGATGATTAATAAGCTCGATGATGAGCTACTGGAAAAAAAATCTTTTATTGAACATGAAGAAACGATGCTCATGCCTAATGGTACTACACAAATCAATTGGGTTACAAAAGGGCTTCTTACCACTGCAAACGGTGAGCTGTTCGGAATCTTCGGAATCTATCGCAATATCACGGCAGCCAAACAATATGAACAAGCCATCATCGATGCCAAAGAACATTTCGACTATATGGCACATCATGATCCACTTACCGAGCTCCCTAATCGCCCTAGTTTGATCGAAAAACTTCTATTCAAAACATACAGTCCCGAATCGCCTCCGTTTGCACTATTATTCCTTGATCTCGATGGTTTCAAAGAGGTAAATGATTCCTACGGTCATCGATTCGGGGATGAACTTTTGATTCGCATCACCCACTTATTGCAAGGACTTTTTCCATCCGACACCTTTATCGCCCGTACCGGAGGAGATGAATTCGTCATCCTCTTATCATGTCATCAAGATAAAAATATCATCCATAACACGATGTCCAACCTCATCGATATACTCAATAATCCTTTTCACATCGAAGAGATAGATGTATATATCACTGCCAGTATCGGTATCGCAATGTATCCAAAAGATGCCACCAATGCCGAAGAGCTCCTACAAAAAGCCGATGCAGCCATGTACAATGCAAAAAATATGGGAAGAAATACCTATAGTTTCTACGACACCGTGTTTACTGAAAAAGCACTCTATCGCACCACCCTCGCCACACATCTAAAAAAAGCATTGCAAAACAACGAACTGGAACTCTATTTCCAGCCTCAAGTTGATGTGCGTTCTGGAAATATTATCGGCATAGAAGCCCTCATACGATGGTCTACACCAGAAGAGATGATTTCACCTGCAGTTTTTATACCTATAGCCGAAGAGAGCGGATTAATTCTCCAATTAGGTGAATTTGTTCTGATGAAAGGGTGTCTAATTGCTGCACAATGGTCAAAGGAAGGATTGTTGCGAGGTCGTCTTGCTATCAATGTTTCAGCACGTCAGCTCAATCATATCGATTTCCTCATGACTCTCGATCGTATTATCCAAGAGACAGAATGCAGTCCTACATTCATTGAGCTGGAAATCACTGAGAGTTCTATTCTCGAACATCCTGAAAAAATGATAGCCCTTTTAGAGATTATCAAAGCAAAAGGATTTCATATATCTATAGATGATTTCGGTACGGGGTATTCGTCCCTCTCTTATCTGAAAAATCTCCCCATCGACAAACTCAAAATCGATATCTCCTTTATCCGGAATATCACTATGGAACCGAAAAACCAAACTATTGTCAAAACCATCATCGCTCTTGCAAAAGGACTAAGTATGCAAGCGCTTGCTGAAGGGGTTGAAACCGATGATGAATTCTCGTTTCTGCGAGAAAACAACATTGATTCGATACAAGGGTACTACTATTACAAACCTATGCCGTCCACAGAAATTCAATCATTGCTTTTAAATTATAAAGATATCTAATATGAAATTTATTATTTAAATTTAATGCTTAGTCTGTATTATTCAGTATTTAAAAAATTCAAACACTCTGAAACACAGTATAATAGTCGTAAGTGGCTTGACTATATACAGGTTAATGAGAAAAGATGAAAAATTTGCACCAAGAACATATAGAAATTACCGGTGAAGTCAAAGAAACAATAAAAGATATCAAAATCGTATTTCCAGCCTTATACGGAAAGCTCTACCAAGAAGCGGCACATTCTCGTGATGTTGAGCTCAAACCCGATGAGCTATTGACACGCGAAATGCTTGATGAAAAGATCGTTCGCCATGTTATTACTCTCGCCGACTGTGCCGATCAGGCCATTAAAGCCATAGAGACCGAAAATAAAGTGATTTTAGCGACTGTTTTATCTGAAACAAAAAAACTTCAGAAAGAGATTCAAGAACTTCAGAAAATCGTATATGAAGACGGTCTTACCAAAAGTTATAATCGTAAATGGTTTGAAGACACCGTTTTAGATCACAACCACCTCACTTTGCGTGAAAATGGTACAATCGTCCTTATCGATCTGAATAAATTTAAAGAGATCAATGACACGTACGGACATATTATCGGAGACAAAGTACTCATTCATCTTACCGTTAAACTTAAAGAGACCGGTGGACGGGTTGTACGCTATGGAGGTGATGAATTTATTGTCATTTTTGATTCATCTGTCAATTCAACACAAATCAAAAAAAAAATGGAAAAACTTCTTGCTTATTTTGAAAAGATCCATTTCAAAGTCGAAGATCAATCGTTTAAAATCAGTTTTGCATATGGGTTGGCTCCATTTACCCGCGGTGCAGACATTTCGAGCGTTATCGGAAGTGCAGATAAATCAATGTATAAACATAAAAATACAAAATAGTTTCAACTTCCGTACAATTACTGAAAATTGTACCTATCCATATAAAACTTCTTAAAAAAAATTCCGCGTAGTTTTCTGTTGTTTAGCTAGTGATATAATCAAAGCCGTTGCTAACAATATCATTAACCTCTCAACCTCCGAAGGAGATACGATGGATACAAAGCAAATACAAGGATTAAGTTCTGAAGAAGCCGAAAAGCTGCACAAGCAGTACGGCTATAATGAGATTCAAGAAAACGAAGAATCTGCATGGCACCGAATGTTCCGTAGATTTTGGGGCCCTATTCCGTGGATGATCGAAGCTGCAGCCGTACTTTCAGCATTGGCACAGCGGTGGGAAGACTTCATCATTATCCTCATCTTGTTATTCGTAAACAGCGGTGTCGATTACTATCAAGAATCCAAAGCGCTCAATGCCATCAAAGTTTTGAAACAAAAACTCGCTCGTATGGCTCTCGTATTGCGCGACGGAAAATGGATGCAGCTCCCTTCACGTGAACTGGTTCCCCAAGATGTCATCAAACTCAAAAGCGGCAATATCATTCCTGCAGATGCCAAGCTTTTAGAGGGAGACGGCTTTCTCTCCGTCGATCAATCCGCGCTGACAGGAGAATCACTCCCCGTACAATACGAGTCAGGCGCTCTCGTTTATGCCAATGCTATTGTTAAACAAGGGGAGATGAGTGCCGTAGTTACTGCGACCGCTGAAGCAACCTATTTTGGTAAAACAGTAGAACTTGTAGCCAAAGCACAAAGCGAAGAGCGCAGCCACTTCCAAAAAATGGTCATCAGCGTCGGAAATTTTTTGATTATTATTACAGTCGTTATGATCAGTGTTATCATCGCCGTCGGGCTGATCCGGCATGAACCTACGATGGAACTGCTGGTATTTGCACTGGTGCTGATGATATCGGCCATTCCGGTTGCAATGCCAGCCGTACTGACCGTAACCATGGCAGTAGGAGCCTCAGTATTGGCTAAGAAAGAGGCGATTGTCAGCCGTCTGGCAGCTATCGAAGAGCTCGCCGGAATGGACGTGCTCTGCTCGGATAAAACGGGGACTCTGACACAGAATAAAATGAGTATCTCTGAGCCTTATATTGCAGGATTGAAAGATGCTGATGCACTCCTTTTATATGCGGCACTCTCAGGCAAAGAGGAAAATGGTGATCCGATCGAAGCCCCTATTTACGCCTATCTTCAAGAGCACAGTCTTTATGCGAAGCTTTCCGACTATACCCTTAAAAAATTTCTCCCCTTCGATCCGGTAGGTAAACGCACTGAAGCTCACATGGTTCTTAATAGTGCACAAAGTGAACTAATCGTCACCAAAGGAGCTCCACAAGTCATTATTGAACTGTGTGATGACACAGCTTTCGACAAATCCGAAGCCTACAAACAAGTGGAGACCTTTGCCCATAAAGGATTTAGAACATTGGGGGTTGCATACAAAAAACCGGAGGAAAAATCATACCGTTTTGCAGGGCTCATTCCTCTCTTCGATCCGCCGCGCGAGGATTCAGAAGAAGCCATTGCTGCGGCCAGAGCAAAAGGGGTTAACGTTAAAATGGTCACCGGCGATAATCTCGCAGTTGCGGCCTACATCTCCAGTCTCTTGAAAATCGGTGATAAAATAGAAGATGTCCGTGACCTAAAAGGGGAAAGTATCGAAGAATATCTGATCCTCTCAAAAATTCTCTCCGAAGCCATCGTCAAAAAAATGGGTTCTGCTGATTCAGAAGATGAGATAGCAGCACTGGTTGCAGGGATCGTATCAGACGTTAAAAAACAGCTTTATGCTATTGAACTTCCGAAAGGGAGCATCAAAAAACACGAATCGCAAATCATTGAAATGATCGAGCAAGCCGACGGATTTGCACAGGTCTATCCCGAAGATAAATATTTCATAGTAGACGAACTTCAAAAAGGGGGGCACATTGTCGGAATGACAGGTGATGGAGTCAATGATGCCCCTGCACTCAAAAAAGCCGACTGCGGTATTGCCGTCAGCGGCGCAACCGATGCGGCGCGTGCATCCGCTGATATCGTCCTTATGGCTCCGGGGCTTCATGTCATCGTCGATGCTATCATGATCGCCCGTATTACTTTCGAGCGGATGAAAAGCTATACAATTTTCCGCATTGCCGAAACCGTCCGTATTATCGTATTTATGACACTGGCAATCGTCTTTTTCAAATTTTATCCCGTCACGGCACTGATGATCATCGTCCTGGCGCTGCTCAACGATATCCCGATTCTTGCCATCGCCTATGATAATACAAAAGTCCGAGAAGCCCCTGTAAGATGGGACATGAGAGAGATTTTAATCCTATCCTCGTGGCTGGGGATAGCCGGTGTCATCTCATCGTTTTTCCTTTTTTGGCTTGCGATGTCCGTATGGAAACTCCCTCTTGCATTTATCCAGTCGCTTTTTTTTGTAAAACTGATTGTAGCCGGTCATGGGACGATCTATAATACCCGAATCGACGACTGGTTTTGGAAACGACCATGGCCTTCATGGACACTTATTAACGCCAGTTTTTGGAGCGCCATAGCCGGTACCGTGATTGCAGTATACGGATTTGGGCTCATGAGCCCTATCGGATGGAGATGGGCAGCTTTTGCATGGGGATATGCTTTGGTATGGTTTGTCTTCAATGACCTTGTAAAAATGGGGGTACTGCGCTACTACCGCAAACATATGGGAATCGAGGTTATATAATCAATATTCAACCCATTCCGATGATATTGTTAGGTGTTTGAAAATGCTATAATCGTTGCTGAAAAGATTGATAATCTTTTCGTTAGCGAATAGGGAGCCAAATGATGAAGGATACTCTAGATAGCTGTAAAAAATATTATTACAAACTATTATGTGATATTATTGTTATAGATGGTGTAGAATAACTTATTGATTTAGTATGAAGATCTAATCCAGGATAGAAATAATGGGCGTCAAAGAAGTCGAAAAAGCACTTAACGAATGGGTAGACGCATTAGATGCCATTGAGTATCCTATTTTCATGCATGACAGAGAATTTCGCATTTTACGCTGTAATCGTGCGTATCAACTACATGCAGAATTGCCGTTTCAAGAGATCATAGGTCGTCCCTACTACGAACTCTTCCCAAAAAATGACGGCCCCATGCATCACTGTTTAGAAGCATTAGAGTGTTCTGACGATGAAGGAAGCGAAGAAGAGATACAGGTGGATGAGCGCTTTTTCTTTTCTCGCGGAGTTATTATCAAAGATGATAATGGCAATTACCTTTATTCCTTGCATATTCTCAAAGATGTCACCGAACAACGAAAAATCGAGCAGGCACTCCGTGAGAGTGAGGGAAAATTTCGTGCATTGGTCGAATCAACCAGTGACTGGATATGGGAAATCAATGCTAAAGGCCTTTATACCTATATCAGTCCAAGGGTCGAAGAGCTTCTTGGATACACTCCGGAGGAAGTATTAGGGAAATCTCCTTTTGATTTCATGACACCTGAAGAAGTAGAGCGAATCGGCGACGAATTTCAAAAAATCATCGCTGACTGCGCCCCTTTAAATACACTTCAGAACGTCAATCGCTGCAAAGACGGCACACTCAAAATCTTGGAAACCAGCGGTCTCCCTTTTTTTAACGAACAAGGAGATTTTTTAGGCTATCGTGGAATAGACAGAGATGTTACCGCACGCATACATGCAGAAGAACATCTACGCGAAAGTGAAATACGATACCGTACCCTTTTTGAGGCAATGCTTAACGGTTTTGCCTATTGCCAAATGATTTATGATGAAGGACGCCCCGCAGACTTTATCTATCTTGAGGTCAACAAAGCATTTGAGCAGCAGACCGGCCTCAAAAATGTCATTGGCAAACGTCTAAGCGAAGTGGTCCCAGGAATCCGACAATCTGATCCGGAGCTTTTCGAACGATATGTACGAGTTGCTTCCGGAGGTAAGTCGGAGCAATTTGAAACTTATGTAAAATCGCTCAACATGTGGTTTTTTATCTCTCTGTACTGTCCGATGACAGGATATTTTGTTGCTGTCTTTGACGTCATTACTGAACGAAAGCTTGCGGAAGAAACCCTCAAAAACGAAGTCACTCGCCGTCGTATTATGATGGAAAGTTCCCATGACGGTATCGCTGTCATTGACAAAGATTTCAAAATAGTAGAAGCCAACGCCTGTTTTGAAAATATGATCGGGTATACACCTGAAGAAATACTTGATTTGCATATATGGGATTTTGAAGCCTTAATGAATGAACATGAGATCCGAAACAAATTTCTCGATATAGGAAGTGTAAATACCACGATCGAAACCCGTCATCGCCGAAAAAACGGTACCCTCTACGATGCTGAAGTGAGTATCAGCGGGGTAATAATCAATGGTGAGCCGATGACTTTTACCATTACTAGAGATATCACCGAACGAAAAAAAGAACAAAATGCTTTAATGCATGCAAACCGTGCTCTAAAAACGCTTTCTGCCGGAAATATGGCTCTCGTACGGGCAAACGATGAACAGGAACTCCTCCAGCAAGTTACAGATATCATCAAAATACAGGCCGGATACAACCTCGCTGTTGTCGTATATGCTAATAATGATGCTACAAAAAGTATTACGATGATGGCAAGTTCCGGAATGGAAGACGATGATTATGAATGGCTGAATCGAGTCACATGGGATGATACGTCAAACGGCCAATTTCCTGTTTCTCATGCGATACGCAGCGGAATGACACAAGTTTACAGAAATAACCAATGTATAATCGGGTGTGAGACATGGAGAGAAAGTATACAGATAAAAGACTACACCTCTAACATCGCATTACCTCTCTTTGATGGGAAGAAAGTATTTGGTGCTTTGTGTATCTATTCTTCTAAAGAGAACTCTTTTGAAGACAATGAAATCCGACTCTTAGAAGAGCTTTCCGGTGACCTCGCATTTGGAGTAATTACCTTGCGTACCCGTATTGCACACGACCAACAGGCAAAAGCCCTACGCCAAAGTCTCGAGCAATCGATTCAGATTATTGCTGCTACCGTCGAAGCAAGAGATCCCTACACTGCCGGTCATCAGCGCCGTGTTTCAGAACTTGCATCCGCCATCGCACAGGAAATCGGTTTAAGTGAAGAGGAAGTCCAAGGAATCCATTTTGCCGCTCTTATCCACGATCTGGGGAAAATTCATATCCCTGCCGAAATTCTAGTCAAGCCCGGCAGACTCAGTGAAATCGAATTTATGCTTATCAAGACCCATCCGCAGGAAGGATATAATATTCTCAAAGATGTCAAATTTCCATGGCCCATAGCCGATACAATTTTGCAGCATCATGAAAAAATTGATGGGTCCGGTTATCCGCAAGGGCTGAAAGGGGAAGATATTCTTATAGGGGCAAAAATTATCTGTGTTGCTGACGTAGTCGAAGCCATGTCGTCTCATCGCCCGTATCGTGCATCCTTAGGGATCGAACCGTCACTGGATGAGATTCGACGCGGACGGGGAACTTGGTACGATTCTACAGTGGTTGATGCTTGTTTGACACTTTTTGAAAAAAAAGGGTTTATGTTTACGTCCTATTCAGGGTAGATTTTTACTCTTTTTCACCTAATATGACTCGATTTCTCCCATTCTCTTTTGCTCGATAGAGTTGCATATCCGCCTCTTTATAGAGCTCATCACACGACATGACACTATCAGGATAATAGAGTGCAATTCCGATCGATACGGTTACACATGAAGCAGGATCGTTTTTTTCATGTAATATTGCCAACTTTTCAACTGAAGTACGAATGTGTTCAGCCAAAGCTCCGTATTTTTCTTCATTCATATCGCTGACGATAATCCCGAATTCTTCCCCACCCAATCGAAATGCATACTCACCGAATCTTGATGTATAAAATTTGAGTACATTGGCAATTTTACTGAGTACAGTATCTCCTGCGTGATGTCCATAGGTGTCGTTGTAAAGTTTAAAATTATCAACATCCAGCATCATCAATGCCAGAGTGGAGTGATGCTGTTTGACACGGTTGAGCTCATCATCAATTATTTTCGCATAAAAACGGCGATTATACAGACCGGTCATCGCATCGGTAATGGCCATCTCTTCAATCAGTTTTTGATCCGTGATATCATGTCGTACAGCTGTATAGCCCGTAATTACACCCTCTTCTATATTCGGTGTAATGGTTGTATCCACCCAATACTCACCACCATCGGATTTACGATTTTTCATCTCGCCATGCCATATTTTCCCCGAGCTGATAGTAGCCCATAACTCTTCAAATAATGTTGCAGGCATGTCGGGATGTCGAATAATACGGTGATTCTCTCCGATGAGGTCCTCTTTCGTATAGCCGCTGATCCGGCAAAATGCCTCTGATGCATACGTAATCGTGCCGTTTATATCGGTTTGAGAAGTGATAACATAATTATCGATTATGTCGAGATAACCTTGAAGCTGTTTTGATTTGATTTTAATCTTTTTAGCGAGACGTTGATTGAGTTCTTCAATCTGTTCTTTATAGATAAACAAGACTTCATTCTGATTATTAAGCTGCTCAATCTTGCGCCGCGTTTCTACGGACATTTGGTTAAATATGCTCATCAATAGCTTCCATTCAACATCATAGTCTTCAATGTTAAAATGGACATTATAATCACCATCCGCTATTTTCAAAGCGTTTTCGGTCAATTCCGTAATCGGTTTTGAAAACGATCTGAATACCTTTATAATCAATCCGATAACAATAGAAACACCGATAAAGTACAAAATTATTAAGCTTAGAGAGGGATCATACCCTTCCTGAACCGATTGTTTTAATGCCCATATAATAGAAAGCAGTAAAAGAAAAAAAAACATAGCTATTGCGATCAACCAGACGACTGTTCGTTGCAATAGAGTCATTTTTTTCATCTGAAACACAATCAAACCTTTAATTGATTTCACATTCCATCATAAAACTTTATGACATGAATCATGATATTTTTTGACTGA
This sequence comes from Sulfuricurvum sp., assembly GCF_028712165.1. GTDB lineage: Bacteria > Campylobacterota > Campylobacteria > Campylobacterales > Sulfurimonadaceae > Sulfuricurvum. The sequence goes on from NZ_JAQTQR010000019.1 coordinate 32,943, forward strand.
AACTTACAAAAGATTTCGACACTGTGTATAAATGAAACAAATACTTAAACATGTAAGCTCCCTCTTTAATATATCTAATGTATGGATGACATTGCATTCATTGTACTTCGCACTAACACTTCACTAATGCTACTACGTAATACTTTCAGCATCTAAAACACAGGAGCATCCCATGAAAAAGTTAGGTCTAATCGCATTATTAAGTGTTGCAGCGTTTGCAACAGACTACAGTGCTATGAATATGGAAGAGATGAAAGCAATGCGTGGATCAGTACCGATCGAAGAACGCGCAGCCTACCAAGCCCAAATGCAAACCCGTATGCAATCTATGAACCAAGAAGAGCGACAGATCATGCAAAGAGATATGACTCAAAATAGATTTAATCACCAAAATGGTGCTAGATCACAAATGGGTCAAGGCGGAGGCATGCAGCACCAAAGAATGCGATGAGTTTAGAAGAACTCTGCGTCAAAAACCATCTCGCAGCGTTTAATAAACAACTCTGATATAATTATTAATACACTTAAAAGGAGTTTCATTGACTATCCTCTTGTTGGAAGACGATACAGTTCTAGGTGAAACTCTGCACGAAATGCTCACTGAAGCAGGATATGCGACAGACTGGGTTTCCGATGGCGAAGCAGCGGCGGAAGCCGCCTTCAACACTCACTATGATCTCTATATTTTTGATATCAATGTCCCTGAGATCAACGGTTTCGATCTTGTAGAAAGTCTCCGCAGTGCCGATGATCAAACCCCTACAATTTTTATCAGTGCAATGAGCGATATTGCTTCCATCACAAAAGGATTTGGTGTGGGTGCAAACGATTATCTAAAAAAACCCTTTTATCCAGAAGAGCTTTTAGTTCGTATCGAGGCCCGATTCGGTCAGATCAAACAAGATGTACAATATGGAGAGGTCACCTATAATCCTATTAATGATGAAGTAAAACGAAACGGAAAATTCTTGTCACTCGGTGATGTACAGCTGCCATTCTTACGCCTTTTTATAACCAATATCGGCCGCACTATCAGCAAAGAAAGTTTATTCGATCTAATGGAACACCCTAGTCAGAGTGCATTACGAGTCGCAATCAACAAACTCAAACATACTACCGGATGGAACATCGAAAATGTTCGGGGGATAGGATATCGCATTGAGAAGAGCTGAACGTGAATCGTTTCTAAAAAGTTTCGGAGTCTTTTTTCTCTCTCTCGCCTTTTTGAGCGGAGTACTGGAGTATTATGAATATTTCAAACTCAAACACGAAATCCATGAAAAAGTATACAATGAAATGCGTTTATGCAGTTACGATCTCAAATGTACCCAATACGACTTTGATTTTGTCCCGCTGGAATCGAAAAAACTCTACCAGCTCAGTGAATCACACCAAGAGCTGTATGCGCTGTTTTCAATACCGAAAAACGATACCTATGCCCTGAAACTTAGCTTGTCGCAAAGTCATTATCAAAAACTGCTGCGACAATCACAAAATCAAGTGATAGGTCATTATCTCTGGGCACTTGCAGTCATATTAGTCATCTCAGCCCTCTTTTCTCTCTATGCTCTCAATCCATTGCGTCGGGCTCTGCGTTTGACCGAAGAGTTCAGTCGTGATATTTTGCATGATCTAAATACTCCTCTATCAACCCTTCGTCTGAATGTCAGCCGATTAAGCGTCGAACAAAAGGATGAAAAAAAGATAGCACGAATCACACAAAGCATCGATACAATCGTCTCATTAGGGGATAATTTACGCGGATATCTCGAAGAACATGATGTCAAGCGTGAACGTTTCGACCTCCATGGTCTATTGGAAGAGAGGTTGATAGCGTTTCAAAAGCTTTATCCTGAAATCACGTTTACCCTCAATCAAGAAACGCTCTTGATCGATACAAATCGAGATGCTTTTGTCCGTATTATCGACAATCTGCTTAGCAATGCCGCTAAATACAACATTCGAAGCGGCTCAGTTAACATCAATGTTGATAGCCGCAAAGCATCTCTTTTTATACAAGATACAGGCAAAGGGATTGCCCATCCTGAAAAGATTTTTGAGCGTTTTTACAAAGAACATGAACGTGGAATGGGAATCGGACTGCATATCGTAAAAAAATTCTGCGATATGCTAAAAATATCCATAGAGGTAGAAAGTTCACCCGGCAAAGGGAGTCTATTCACACTACAGCTTGCTTCGCTAACGGTTCGCTAATGGTTTTATACCATACTTACACTATTTAAAAAAAAGGATACATATGAATACTAAACTCTCTTTACTATTCGTCCTCGTAACTGCTATATCACTGGATGCCGCTCAATCACTGAACGAACAGATTGAAGCGATCAAACATGCCAATCCTCAGGAAAGAGTAGAATTAATGAATGCTCTTAAAATGAAAATCGCCGCAATGAATGAAGAAGAACGCTCCAATGCGTTAGAAACACTCAAAAGCAGTATGGGAGGAAGTGGGAAATTTCAAAACGGTTTCACACAAGGAAGCGGTGTAGGCGGTTCAGGAGTGATACCGTTATATAATAAAAATATCAATTCCGCTCCAAAACAGCAAGGACATCCATGAAACGGAGCTATCTTGTTGCACTTTTAATTAGTACTTCACTATTTGGATACACCGACAGCGATATGGACGGTGTAGAAGACGCGTATGACAAATGTCCGCAAACACTGTTTAGTGATTTGGTCGATCTAAACGGTTGTACGATACAAAGCACACAAAACTCACTTCATTTTGATCTGATTTTTGCCGAAGAATATTCAAAAATAAACTACGCTTCACAAGAATACAGCGATACGTGGACAACATCATTTGAGGCTGATATCTATCTAAAAAACTGGATATTTCAAGGATTCACATCCTACTACCGTTCCGATCTATCCGATGCAATGGCAAACGGCTGGAATGACACACTGATAAATGTTTTATATCGAATCACACCAACTGAAAAACTTACACTCTATCCCGGCATAGGTATCGTTCTTCCGACGTATAAAAGCAGTTATAGCAATGAGGCTGTTGACTATACAGCATTATTAAATTTACAGTATGAAATCGATTCTACAAAATATTTGTTCGGTGGATACAGCCATACATGGGTAAATGATAAGGATGTGGCAAAAGCAACGTATCAAAATACGCAAATGTTTCAAGCAGGCTTTGGATATCAGTTAACACCCAAATCAACACTCAGTATCTCATATAACCAAAACGATACGATCTATCAAGATATTGAAAGTGTTAAGAGTATTCATGCCGGATATATGCAAAATATCGGCTCACACTGGTCAATCGGGGGTGATTACGGGTATGGTCTGAGTGATTCGGCGAGCGACCATTCATTGATTATCGGACTGAAATATCATTATTAAAAAGCAATACACCGTACTGGTGTATTTTAGGAGAGTGGAGTAGTTTGGACGACGAAATAAAGTTCATCTTTTAGAGTATTGAGACTTTTAATGACATTGCTTCGTCGAGTCTCATCAAGGTCGAAATGTTGTTCGATTGAATCATAAATACGATCGATACTCGCATAGATTTCGACCATTAATTCTGCTTTTAATTTATCTTGTACACCGGCCATAAATCATCCTATTTGTTTGACTAAGTCTTTCGAAAAAAACTCAACCAAAAAAATCCCCATAAGGGGAAAATGACGAGAAACAATGAAGTTTTGTCCCGCAAGGGGACAAAGATTTAGCGAATGAGGTCGAAGAAGTAGTCCGTTGTAGCGATACCTTTGGTATCTTCATCCAATTGGTCAAGAACTTTGTTCGTGATCCAAGTAAGAAGGTTCAACGCTCCATCGTATCCGCTGATAGAGTAACGGTGTAGGTGATGACGGTCGAAGATTGGGAATCCGATGTAGATCAACGGAGTACCAGTATCACGCATCAACTCTTTACCATAGCTGTTACCGATCATGAAATCGACAGGCTCAGTGAACAAGAGTGAACGCATTGCCCACAAGTCTTTTCCTGCCCAAACATTTAGGCTATCTTTCGCCGGAGATGTATCAAGCAATGCTCTCATTTCATCTTCCCAACCGTTCGGTGCATTGTGGCATAGAACGTGAGTCGGCTCTGCACCCATCTCTAACAAGAATGAAACAACACCTAGAAGGAAGTCAGGATCACCCCAGATAGCGAATTTTTTACCGTGCATGTACGGATAGCTGTCTTGCATAGCATCAACTAAACGGCCGCGCTCGATTTTTAGTTTTGCAGGAACTTCTTTACCTGTCAATTCTGCAAGTTTCATAACAAACTCATCAGTCCCTTTAAGACCGATTGGGTTGCTTGTTCCACCAGCATGTTTCCAACGTTTTTCTACCATTTTCATAGTTTTAGACGTTGCATATTTTTGAAGACTGATAGTAGCAGAAGAGTTGATACAATCTTTTGCGTCTTCGATTTTTGTTCCGCCTTGGAACATTTCGTATTGACCAGCAGGCATATCCCATTGATCAGAGTGGTCACCCAACATGATATAGTCAGTGTCGAATGCTTCTACGATGCTTTTTACTGAACGAAGGCTTCCGATATACGTTTCAAAACCAGGGATGATGTTAATACGTTGTTTTGTTTCGCCTTTTTGACCTTCAGTAAGTTGAGACATGATACCGTGCATCATGTTGTCATATCCAGTAATATGGCTTCCTACGAATGAAGGAGTGTGTGCAAATGGAATCGGATATTCAGCAGGTAAAAACTCACCTTTATCTTCTTCTTTTGCAGCGATGATGAATGCCATCAAGTCGTCACCGATAACTTCCGCCATACAAGTAGTAGAAACAGCGATCATTTTAGGTTTGTAAACTGCAGCACAGTTTTTAAGACCCTCTTTCATATTTACCAATCCACCGAATACCGCAGCATCTTCAGTCATAGAGTCAGATACACATGGTGTAGGCTCTTTGAAGTGACGAGTAAAGTATGAACGGAAATACGCAACACATCCATGTGAACCATGAACGTAAGGCATAGTACCTTCAAACCCGAGTGCAACCATAACCGCACCAAGAGGTTGGCATGCTTTCGCAGGGTTAACAGTAATTGCTTCACGAGCAAGGTTTTTCTCACGGTAATCCCATGATTTAGTCCACTCAGCAATCTCTTCAACTTTCGCAGGGTTGATTGCGAGCATGGACGACTCAAATTGTTTTTTGTTTTTGAGTACATCTTGGTACTCAGGTCGTTTAAACAGGTCTTTCCCGTTTACGATTTTTTCTACTTCTTGCATTGTGTTTTCCTTGGTATAGACAATTTTCTGCCTCATACGAGGCAAGGAATTTTCAAAGCGCCAAAAGCGCAAGGGCCTGCTGCGAGAGCCAACTCAGTGTGTATAATTAAAGCAGCTGAGCCGGACTAAGCTCGCTCAGTGCAGGGAAGAAGGCTTCAGCCTTCTTGTTCCCATGGTGCTTTTGAATGTGCCCATACAGGAGAATTGATCGCAAGATCCATATCCTGGGCGAAAATAGCGAATCCATCGTACCCGTGGTAAGGTCCGCTGTAATCCCATGAGTGCATTTGACGGTATGGAAGACCCATTTTTTGGAATACATACTTCTCTTTGATCCCAGAAGCTACTAGGTCAGGTTGAAGTTTTTTAACGAACGCTTCAAGCTCATACTCGTTGACATCATCATAGATTACAGTCGAACGGAAAATCTCTTCTTTTGTACGTTTGTAGTCGTCATCATGAGCGAACTCATAACCGGTTCCGATTACTTCCATACCCAAATCTTCGTAAGCACCGATAACGTGACGAGGGCGGAGACCACCGACGAACAACATTACAGTTTTACCATTAAGACGTGGTTTATATTTCGCGATAACCGCATCGATCATCGGTTGATATTTAGCGATAACTTCTTCACATTTTGCTTGGATGCTCTCATCAAAGAACGCCGCGATTTTGCGGAGAGATTTGATAGTTTGTGACGGTCCGAAGAAGTTATATTCAATCCAAGGTATCCCGTACTCTTTTTCCATGTGTCGGCTGATGTAGTTCATTGAACGGTAGCAGTGAAGCAAGTTCAATTTAACTTTTGGAGTCAATGCCATCTCTTTAAGAGTCGCATCTCCAGACCATTGTGCAACAACACGAAGACCCATTTCTTCCAAAAGAATACGGCTTGACCAAGCGTCACCACCGATGTTATAGTCACCGATGATTGCTACGTCATACTCAGTCGTTTCTACATCGCTTGTATTAACATTTACTTTTGCATCAAAAACATAGTCACGAACCGTGTCATTTGCGATGTGGTGACCCAATGATTGAGAAACCCCACGGAAACCTTCACAGTTAACAGGAACGATTGTTTTATCAAGCTCTTTTGCTTTTACTTTCGCAACAGCACCGATATCATCCCCGATCAAACCGATCGGACATTCTGATTGTACAGTGATACCGTTATTCAAAGGGAAAAGGTTATTGATTTCATCAATAGCGATACCCAATTTTTTGTCTCCGCCGAAAACGATGTTGTTTTCTTGGAAATCCGTACTAAAGTTCATAGTAACGAATGTATCAACACCGGTTACACCGATATAATAGTTACGACGACCAGCACGGCTGTATTGACCGCATCCGATAGGACCGTGAGAGATATGAATCATATCTTTAACTGGACCCCATACAACCCCTTTAGAACCTGCATAAGCACAACCACGTTGACTCATAACACCAGGGACGGTTTTTTTGTTAGAACGGACATCACCGCACGTTTTTTGATTTTCGTCATTTGGAGAACCAACGCCTAAGTGTTTTTCACGGTTTTTTGCCGCTTTCTCAGGATACGCTTTTAAGATCTCTTCAATGGCCGCTTTTTGTTTAGCTTCTAGTGTTTCTGGACCCATAATACACCCCTTCCTTACGCGACTTCGATACGGAATTGTTCCATCGAATC
>NZ_JAQTQR010000020.1 GCF_028712165.1 Sulfuricurvum sp.
CGTGAAATAAGGGATCAAGCCAATAACTGTGCAAATTATGAAAATAAAGGGCAAGAGTTCTGTCTACAAAAAAATAGGAAAAACATGCACTTAACAGCACGGCAAATGTCGTATAAATGATATATCTGTTCGTTGGCAAAAAAGTCCTTTTTATCAATTTTGAGAATAGTACAAAATGATGGTAAATGCTTGGATTTCAGGTAACCGGACTGTAATAAATGCAGATCAATAATAAAATATTCTTATCCATTTACTATTCTGATTCATACTTCTCTTACCCAATGATTTGGAAAAATCAAAAGGGCTTCATTCTTCAACTCCTTAAGTTAAGCTCTTTCTTTACTCGTCACATTGAAAGAGCAATTTCCTCTGATTACTGTATTCATTGTGTATTCATTTGTATATCTTATTTAGAATTACTTCAAATAAAACGTCTAAAAAAAGAAAGGAAATAAATGTCTTTTTATAAAATTGCAGCTGTAGTGCTCGTGAGTGTTTTTTTTGCATATGCTGACACTGTTCCTACTATTCACCAAGTATACCAGGCCGCAGAATCAGGAGATTTGAACGGCGCCCACCGAATGGTTGAACAAGTCTTAAAAGTGCATCCAGAAAGTGCTAAAGCACATTATGTTGATGCAGAAATACTGGTTCGTCAAGGCAATCTGACTGATGCCAAAAATGAATTTGCAACTGCTGAAAAACTTGCACCTGGCTTGCCGTTCGCAAAACCGCAAGCCGTTCAAAGTTTAAAACACCATTTGGCAGTCTCATCCAATGTACAAATGAATACAAGCCCTATCGGAATCACCCCCTCATATAATCATCCTATTCCATGGACAATGATCCTCTTGGCTTTGGGTGCTCTTGTTTTGGTCTGGTTAGCTATACGTTCTTTTTCTTCGCGAAACAACGGATACCCTGCTCAATACAATAGCGGTACAAGTGGAGGAAACGGTATCTATTCGAATCCAAATAATCCTTATGGGCCGACTTCAGGCTTTGGAAATGGACAGCCTTATCCTCCGCAAAGCAGCGGGTTAGGTGGTGGAATAATGTCTGGTTTGGCAACCGGAGCTGCTGCCGGTGCCGGTTTTGTAGCAGGGGAAGAACTGATGCACCATTTCATGGATGGCTCATCATCAAACAATACACATGAGAATATAAATAATACTCCAATCGTGAATAATGAGCCTTCTTATGATATGGGCGGAAATGATTTCGGACTAGAAGACAATTCTTCATGGGATGATAATTCTTCTGAAGCAATATCAGATTCCGGTGATGATAATTGGTGAATGTGAGATTCCTGAAAGTAGAATAACATGGCTAATAGCACTTCTCAACACATATTAAGCACATCGGCAAATCTTCTCGGATTTTGTCTTTTTGTTATAACATCCATCCATATAAACAATGCTTCAAAAAATAATCTTATAGATGAGTTTACTTCGATTATTGCTTTGTTGCTTGTCGGTTCTGTTATTTTTTCATTTTTATCCATCAGGACACAAGATGTACAAAAAGAAGAAAAACTTGAGAATATTGCCGATCAGTTTTTTTTTATTTCTATAATTGGGATTTTATTTATTATTTTATTTATGGTCATAAAATATTGGTGATACCATACATTTTAGTTTGTATAAAATAAAGATTACGCTTAAAAAGCCTATTTGTAATATATGTGTGATTATTGGAACTTATACTGTTACACAATTTTTCCAATAAGGCTTTATATGATGCTGCCAAACCATGAGTATAAATTGATTGAAATACGCGAAATGATCTCTACGCTGCTTCACGATATCCTCCTTTCAAGCAAACAATCTCTTGAAGCTTTTGAAAAGAATGACCGTGAGATATATACATCCGTCCGATCAAAGATAAAGACTATAAAAGTTGTCACAGATACCATCGATACAAAGACTATCCAGACGATCGCCCTTTTTGGCCCCGAGGCTAATGAACTTAGAGACTTGATCGTTTATCTAAAAATGACAAATGAAATTGATCGTATTGTTGACAGTATCGATAAATATTGTAAACGGTTCAGTGACCATATTGTTGAAGAATACAATTTTACCCCGTTCGAAAATTCGATCGTGCATCTTCATAAGACAACCCTGACGACACTAGAATACATTTATGATTTTTTTATGGATATCGAACATTCAAACGCACATGATCTTTACCGAAAAGTTTTTATTGAAGAATCGATTAATGATGATCTTTTTTCCATTATTGAAAAAGATATTCTCTCATTGATTATGACCAATTCAGAACATTCTATGGAATACATAAACCTACTCGGTACACTTAAAAATCTCGAACGGATTGCAGATCGCGGAGTCAGTATTGCCGCATTATTAGTTTATGCACAAAAGGGAGGAACGTTGCATTTACGTAGTTAAATGGGTAAAAAAGTAACTTGACACTGAAGTGACTCTCATTTAGTGGACAGTTCAGTTGTCGAGAGAGGTTACTTCGATGTTGCGTCCAATATTTTCTTTAAATTTGCAGTAAGTGTTTAGAAATCGAGTCGAAGTCCAGCGTAGAATGCCTCATTGTAGGTAACATTGTGACTGCTAAAAGGGTGACTTATAAGATCGGGGTCAATATTACGGTATCCCACTTCAATATGTCTGTTATGGATTACCTCTGCATCAAGGTAAGTACGAACCTCCAGGTATTTATCACCGTCAAGAAATGTCAAATCGGAAGGGGCATAATACAAAGCTCCGTTAAGATGCAATGGAAACAGAGTTGCAAATGGTAATTTCATATTTGCTTCTAATCCTAAAGGGATGGCGGCATAATGTGCACCGTCAAATTTGGTATATACCCCTTTAATCCCAAGACCTAAAGATAAACCTGCGACACTCTCCATAGGACGCATTATTAAAAATGATACTTCTTTAAATTGACTGATATTTTCGATTTTATCGCTGTTTCTCTCATCACCATTTAATATCCGTGCTCCAGCGTAAGCTCCCCCTAGTGGAACCCCCATTTTTGACAAATCAAAAAGTAATTGTCCCTCAACTTCTTTGTCGTTAAAATTGAATTCTGCTTGATGTGCTGCAAACACAGAAGTGCCGATTAAAGCGCTAAGAATAATTTTTTTTATCATAATCTTTCCTTGTTTCTATAAGTACTTCTACTCTCATCACATCGAGAAGGTTATTAAATCGATTTGAAGAGCGATTTATCGTCAAGCTATTTGAGCTATTCTAGCGTTACACCGAAATTATTCCACAATAAAGATAATAGGTCATTCACAGAGAAAATTTTCAAATTGTAGTAAAAAGCTGTAGTAAAAGTGTTTTAAAAACAGGTCTAAAAGTCAGTAAAACAGGAAGTTCTATAGGTGGCGGACGAGGAGAGATTCGAACTCTCGGTACCGTTGCCAGTACGTCTCCTTAGCAGGGAGGTGGATTCAGCCGCTTTCCTACTCGTCCATATATGATTGAAGAGGCGTAATTATACGTACCTGTAGATAACAAGCACCTTAAATAGGTGCTTTGATGGATTAAATTGCAGGAGAGTTTTTTGGTGTACTGATAATTTGATCCAAAAGTGCTTGCAATTGCGTTGCTAGTGCTTCATTGGAAGCTTTTGCTTCGGCAATTTTTTCTTTAAGTTTAACGACAAGTTCGATTTTATCCATAAATTTCATATGTACTCCTCGAGTGATTTTCACTTTTTAAGCAAGGAGTATTCCAAAATTAGAGTGTAGGAAGAAGTTGCAATCCGGTTTTGATTGCATAGCCGTTTTTCCGTAATTGATGGATACGCTCAAACCCGATTTCATTATAGGCAGTATCAATAGTCTCAAAGTAGTGTTTATGATTTACCAAATAATCAAAGAGCGGCTTGTCAATAGCACTGTCCAGATAGAGTTCTGTAATTATTTGGGTTACTTTATCTAACTGAGTCTCATAAGCCATTTTGGTTTTATCAGAAGGCTCTTTTATATAGTCAGTACGCAGTTTACTTAACTCTTCATAGGATGTTTTGAGTTCATAAAGGCCGATTTGCTCGACGGATGTCAAGAAACTTTTTTCGTGTGTTTCTTCATATTGGTCGTATTGGCGCAGTTGTTTTAAATAAGGCGTAAATTTATCACTCAGCAGTGTCGTGTCGTGTTTGTATTGCGATAAAAGCGTTTCTATATCTTTAACCGCGAATCCTTGTTTCTGACGTTGTAAAAGTTCAGTGTTAATGGCATCAAGCGAAGTATTGAGTTTTCGGATAGATTGTTCATCTCCGTGTCGGACAATCTGACGAAGGGAACGTTCACTGTCGGTAAAAAGTTCTTGTGAACCATGAGGAAGTGTAGCAGTAGAGGGCGCATTTTGAATGGAAGCAATGTTTTTCTCAGTTGTGACCCAAAAAATTCCTGTTGCAGCTAACAGTCCTACAGGAATAAGAAGGAGAAATTTTTTCATAGGGGTAGACCTCCGTAAATGATGTTTTTACGGAAGTTTAGATGAAAGTCATTACAAAGATATTACGGAGTAATTAGAGGTTTTTTAATATTTTTTCCACCACTTCGGCAGGATTTTCTGCTTTATAAATCGGACGGCCGACAACGATAAAGTCCACTTTTTCGGTGTGTGCCGTTTCGATCGTGGCAACACGTTCCTGATCTCCTGCATCTTCGCCAAAAGGTCGTATTCCTGGAGTAAGAGTGATGAAGGTATCTGAAGTGAGGGATTTGATTGACGCACTTTCATACGCACTGCATACAACACCGTCCAATCCCGCTTCATGGGCATCCTGTGCAAAACGATCGGCTTTATGTGCAATGCTCTCTCCATAAACATGAGTGAACTCATTCTCTTCAAAGGATGTCAAAGCGGTTACCGCAAGTACTAAAGGACGATTTTCATAAGGTTCAAGACGCTTCATCACTTCACGCATTGCTTTACGTCCGGCGGAAGCATGGACATTGAACATATCAACGCCCAGCCCCATGATCGACTCTGCTGCATCCGCCATTGTATTGGGGATATCATAAAGTTTTAGATCCAGAAAAATTTTGAATTCGGGATTGATTGTTTTGATCGCATCGATAAACGGTTTTCCATCGCGGATATAGGATCGGAGCCCCACTTTGAGCCAGACGGGATAGTTTTTAATTTTTTCTATAAGAGCTAGATTTTCTTCTTGGCTTGGGAGATCGAGAGCGACACAAAGCTGCATAGTAGACCTTTGAAATAGTGTGGTAAAAGTATAACGAAGCTTAAATTTATTATCCATTATTCCCGCGTTAATTATTCATTGAGAAAAACCGCTTACAATATCCCCAGATTAACTCCAAAGGAATGACGATGAAAAAGAGTTTTTTAATGACAGTGTTGGCCGGATTGTTGATTGGTTCCGGTTTGGCTTCAGCTGCAGTTTATAAAGTTGACCCTGCACATACTACCGTTGGATTCAACGTTAAGCATATGATGATCAGTACCGTAAGCGGAAAATTTAGTGATTTTAACGGGACTTATGATTTGGACAAAGGGATGTTTAAATCGCTTAGCGGTCATATTAAAACAGCGTCTGTCGACACAGGGATTGCTAAACGTGATGATCACTTACGAAGTGCCGATTTTTTTGATGCGGCAAATTATCCGGATATGACGTTTACTATGACAAGCGCAACTAAAACAAAAATGACCGGTAACCTTACGATTCGTGGAGTGACGAAAAAAGAGGTGTTGAATATCGAGATGGGCGGAGTAATCACTGATCCATGGGGTAATCAACGCTCAGGATTTGTTTTAACCGGAAAAGTCAATCGTAAGGATTTCGGTCTTAACTGGAATAAAGCAATCGAAGCGGGTGGTTTCGTTGTCGGTGATGATGTAAAACTCGTTATTGAAGTTGAAGGTATTGAAGAATAAACTTTGAAAAATTCTGCCTCAAATGAGGCAAGCTTTAGTGCCTTAGCGGCTAGCGTAGCTGAACGGGGCTTTGCTCCGGAAGCGTTTATAAAATCTTAATGAACCCGTCCCGTTTGGGACGGAATCCTTTCAAATCATCAATAGAAATTCCCCGTTGTTTTCCCCAAACTAAAATAGACTGACATTTATACATTTTGGCATAATCGCTCAAGTAGTCGACCATTTCAAGGCTGAGATGTTCATATCCGTCATGTGCTACAAAATCATCGACGATCAAGTGTCGACCCAACTCTAAATTCTCCCTTATGCTCACCCCCGCATAAATCCGCAACTCTCCACGCTCATAGGCACCGATAGGGCGGTAATCTTTTGGGTATTGGGCTGTAATAAAAGTGTCAAATGCTTCGGAAGTGAGTTCGGTTCGAAGTGTTGAGAGGAGGGTATACCCCTCATCCAGCTCGGTAGATGAGAGTTCCCGAAACTGCATTTAGTTTCCTAGCGCGCCGAGTTGTGCATCGATTTTGGAGATTTTATCCTCGGCATCGGCTAAACCTTCACGATTTTGGATAATGACTGCTTCAGGTGCATTGGCTACGAAACGCTCATTTGAGAGCATACCGCGTAGTTTATCCGCCTCTTTCTGGAGTTTTTCACGTTGCTTACTCAGACGATCGATGATCGGACTGAGGTCGATTGCATCGGTAGGGAGATAAACTTCGACTGATTCCCCGATGTCGCTGATGGCATTATCGATTTTTGATTCGGTAAAGTGAAGCGTTTCGACTTTTGCAAGACGGGTTATAAAGGGAGCCATCATTGCTTGATCACCGCCGCATTTGAGGTAGGCGAGATCGATTTTTTGGTTTCCTAAATCGACAAGCGTTTTGGCACGGCGGATCGTGACGATCGCATCCATAATGATTGCAAATTCTGCTTCGATAGCTTCATCAACCGTCACATCTTCCGGATACGACATTACCATAATCGAGTTGCCCTCTTCGAGCGTTGTTCCTGAGAGCTCATGATAGAGGTATTCCGTGATGAACGGCATAAACGGATGGAGGAGTTTCATCGATTCTTTAAAGATACTTCCCAGCTCGTTGACACTCTCTTTGGACGCTTTGCCGAGTTCAATACCCCAGTCACAGAATTCGTTCCACAAGAAGCGGTAGAGCACTGTTGCGGCATCGTTAAAGCGGTATTCGTCCAAGAACGCTCTGGTCTCTGCCGTTGCACGGTGAAAACGAGAAAGCATATAACGTCCTAACGGAGTTACAATTTCTTGGTCTGCCAAATCTTTAAATGTCGGAACATTCATTTGCAAGAATTTAGAGGCATTGAAAAGTTTGTTCGTAAAGTTTCGGCTTTGTTCCAAACGATCGTTACTGAGACGGATATCACGACCCTGAGCCGCGAGTACAGCTAAGGTAAAGCGGAGTGCATCGGCACTGTATTTTTCGACCATATCGAGTGGATCGATGACATTCCCTTTAGATTTAGACATTTTTTGACCGTGCTCATCCCGTACAAGTGCATGAAGATAGATATGGTTAAACGGTAATTCTCCCGTAAAGCTCTCTCCCATCATCATCATACGGGCAACCCAGAAGAAAAGGATGTCAAATCCGGTGATAAGAAGGGTGTTTGGATAGAAACGGGCCATATCTTCGCTTTGGAAGAGTTGATCGCCTGCAGTGTCTCCGTTACCCCAGCCTAAAGTGGAAAACGGCCAAAGGGCAGAGCTAAACCATGTATCGAGAACGTCAGGGTCTTGTGTAAATGACTTACTTGAACAATGCGGACACGAAGAGGGCGCTTCTTCTAAGCTTGCCCATTCATGGCCGCAATCGTCGCAGTAAAATACCGGAATACGGTGTCCCCACCAAAGCTGACGTGAGATACACCAGTCGCGTAGGTCGCCCATCCACGCGTTGTAGCTGTTAATCCAGTGCGGAGGGAAGAATTGAGTCAGCCCCGCGTTGGTTTTGTCGATCGAACCGCGCGCCACTTCTTTACGGACAAACCACTGTTTTGAGATATAAGGTTCAACGATATTTTTACAGCGGTAACAATGTCCCACTTGGTGAGTATGTTCTTCGATTTTTTCGATGAATCCAGCTTCTTCGAGACGTTTGACGATAACGGCGCGCGCTTCGAGACGCTCCAGCCCTTCAAATTCTCCGGCATGGTGATTAAGTATCCCTTTTTCATCGAATACAGTGATGAATTCGAGATCATGCCGTTTGCCTACTTCATAGTCGTTGGTATCATGGGCAGGGGTAACTTTAACGACACCCGTTCCGAATTCACGATCGACATGGCTGTCGGCGATGATTTTGATGTCGCGATTGATGAGAGGAAGGGTGACGCTTTTGCCGATCAGATGAAGGTAGCGTTCGTCATCCGGATGAACCATAACAGCAGTATCCCCGAAATAGGTTTCAGGTCGGGTCGTCGCAACAACGATATGACCGCTACCGTCACTGAAAGGGTATCGCATATGATAGAAGTTCCCTTGGTGCTCTTCGTGTTCTACTTCGATGTCGCTGAGTGCACCGTCATGAGTACACCAGTTGACCATGTAGTTGCCCCGAACGATGAGGTTTTGGTTGTAAAGGTGGACAAATGCCTCTTTGACAGACGATTTAAGCCCCTCATCCATCGTAAAGCGCTCACGACTCCATGCGGGAGAGACCCCGAGTTTTCGGAGCTGTCCGACCATGATTCCGCCGCTCTCTTCTTTCCATGCCCAAACACGTTCCAAAAATGCTTCACGACCCAATTCTTCTTTGGTTTTCCCCTCAGCCAAAAGTTGTTTTTCAACGACGTTTTGGGTTGCGATTCCGGCATGATCGGTTCCCGGCTGCCAGAGGGTCATATATCCGTCCATACGTTTATAACGAACAATAATATCTTGGAGAGTAAATGTGAGAGAGTGTCCGATATGCAAACGTCCGGTGACGTTTGGAGGGGGCATCATAATCGCAAAATGTTTATCCGGTTTTGCAATTGCGTGATTCCCGTCGATTTCAAAATAGCCTCGGTTTTCCCAAATAGGGTAATAGGTCTCTTCAATATTTTTGGGATCGTAATGGGTAGATGACATAATAAGGCCTTGGGTTCAAAAAATATCGCGAATTATACCAAAATTCAGGGGAACGCGATTTGCTTTAGTTGTGAATAATGATAGTTTAAAAGGATGACAATGCAATACGAAGTAAAATCGACCATATTAGGCTTTGAGAAAATTGAATGCGTTGAGTTGAATGAAATTGATGAGTTATTTGCAACGCTTCGAAGTTGTGATGGTGAGATCAGTTTTACGGTGGTGAACCCTTATCCCTTACGCGAATATTCGTTTGATCTGCCTACGACCGTTCGTGTATTATTGGATATTAATGAAAATTCCAAGGTAGTTGTATATAATATCGCAGTTATTCAAGACCCGCTCGATGAATCATGTATTAACTTCATTGCCCCGCTTATTTTTAATCAAGACAATGCGACCATGGCTCAAGCGGTATTGGATGTGAAAAATCATCCTGATTTCGGATTGGCTGAGCCGATCAAAAATTTTAAATCATAATGTAGCTCCTGTATCTTGGGGCTTCAAGGAGCCTCTTGCCTCTCTCTCGCCTCAACGATCAACAATATACTGCCGCAACTGCTCCGTATGGGCATAATCTTATTATTGCCTCGGCCGGTACCGGAAAAACTTCAACGATCGTAGGGCGTATTGCCTATCTGATCTCCCAAAATGTGAAACCTGAAGAAATACTGCTTCTCACTTTTACCAATAAAGCGGCACAGGAAATGGTTGAGCGTGTAGCAGCATTTTTTGGTCGGGAGATAGCTTCCAAAATTGATGCGGGGACATTTCATGCGGTGAGCTATCGATGGCTCAAGCGCAAAGAGGGGAAAGTCGTTCTTAAACAGCCGCGCGAATTGAAAACGCTTTTTCGCAGCGTTTATGAAAAACGTACCTTTAGTCATCTTGATTGTGCAACATCGGCTTATGGAGCCAATTATCTTTACGATGTTTATTCTTTTTATCAAAATACTGAACTCAGCGTAAATTTTGAAGAGTGGATTTTAACCCGTCAGGATGAGCATGCGGTCTATGCCGCAATCTATGCTGATATCATTGATGAATTTGAAGCGTTAAAAAAAGAGTACGGTTTTGTAAACTTTAACGACCTGTTGCTTCATATGCGCGATTTGGCACGTGAAAGTGATTTAGGGTACAAAGAGGTATTGATCGATGAGTATCAGGATACCAATGCGCTACAGGGGACATTAATCAACGCTATGCGTCCACCGTCACTTTTTTGTGTGGGGGATTATGATCAGAGCATTTATGCCTTTAATGGTGCCGATATCTCTATTATCGGATCATTTACCACTAATTTTCCCGATGCACAAGTATATACTCTTAATAAAAATTATCGTTCAACGGTTCCGATTCTCTCACTTGCCAATACGGTAATCGCCTATAATGAACGGATCTATCCAAAAGCACTGGAAGTGACCCGAACAGCAGAAGCGCAAAGCCCCTCGTTGCTTATTTATGATGAATTATTCGATCAATATCACGGGATTGCACAAAAGATAGGGGATTCCTCAACACCGCGTGAAGAGATAGCCGTGATTTTTCGTAACAATGCTTCAGCGGATGGAATTGAAGCAACATTGAGGGAACTGGGAATTGCCTGCCGTCGGCGGGGCGGAACCAGTTTCTTTGATTCCAAAGAGATCAAAGCCCTTTTAGATATGTATACATTATTGGTTAATGAATCGGATATGATGGCATTTATTCATTTGTTCGATTATGCAAAAGGGGTAGGGAGCGCGATTGCCAAAGAATTATTTGTTGCACTCCAAAAATTGGGAAGAGGTTCATTTATACGCGGATTGTATTCACCCGATTCTGAGATATCGAACCCGTTTGAGAAGCGACGGTTAAATCATCAGTTAGGCTTATTTGATGATTACGCAGAACTTGGAAGTGCAGGGCGGTTTGCAAAGCTTGGAATGGATCCGAATTTTATGGGCAATCCGATCTTAAAACATGCAAAACTGACTAAAGATTCGGCGACTTTTTTACATGATTTATTTATCCTTTTCCGGCAATTGCGGGATATTAAAGAGCCTAAAGCAGCCGTTCAAAAAATTGCCCTTTCTGCTCTCTATGGACATGTTATAGAGATGCTATCCACACGGCGGGCTACTACAGAAAACGGTTCTATCGATGAGCGTGCTAAAACGGAGTCTCAAGAGAGAATTCGACGAAAATGCACCATTTTATTTGAACTCGCCCGTCCATACAAGGATCATGAGCGATTTTTAAATGCAATGGTTTTAGGCTCACAGGATTTGACACAGGGTGAAGGGGTACATTTGCTCAGTATCCATGCTTCAAAAGGTTTGGAGTATCAGGAGGTCTATGTGATCGATTTGATGGATGGACGATTTCCAAACAGAAAATTGATGTCTCGAAGCGGAAGTATTGAAGAGGAGAGACGACTTTTTTATGTATCGGTTACCCGAGCAAAAGACCGTCTTTTTTTGAGTTATGCAAAATATGACAAAATCAAAAAGAACAATTTTGTCCCTTCACAGTTTTTATTTGAAGCCGGTCTCATCCCTAAAGATGAAACCTATACAGCATTAGTTGCTAAAGAATCTTCTACTGAATAAACAAAGTAATATTTCTCTATTAACGTTTGTTTTGAACAGCATTTCCTAAGTCCCACATCGG
Organism: Sulfuricurvum sp.; assembly: GCF_028712165.1. Lineage (GTDB taxonomy): Bacteria > Campylobacterota > Campylobacteria > Campylobacterales > Sulfurimonadaceae > Sulfuricurvum. The sequence goes on from NZ_JAQTQR010000020.1 coordinate 11,659, forward strand.
TAAGAATATACCAAGAGCCAACAAGGTAACTAAAATAGCTATAACAAACAGCATAATTGGTTCAACTGCTTCAGAAAGACCATCAATGATTGCATCGAACCGCATTTTATAATACTCCATGACTTTTTCCATCATAGCATCAAGCTGTCCACTTGATTCCCCGGCAGAGATCATTTGAATAATCATATTCTCAAAGAGTCCCGTTTCAGCTAAACCATTATGGAGTGTTCCCCCTTTTTCAACGGTGGATCGAACAGTTAGCAAACGCTCTTGCAATGGGAGATTGTCAATCATCGCAATAGAAGTTTCAAGTGCTTCAGCAATAGGAATACCTGCACGAACAAGTTCAGAAAAGACCAGCGTAAATCGATTGAGTGTTGCATACAAAATGATATTTTTAATTAAATATGTACGTAATAAAACTTGATGCCATTTGTAGCGAATATTGCGATAGTGATTAATTAAATAGGTAAAGATAAATAAAAAGATAAAAATACCGGCAAGGACATAGAGACCATAAGTGTTGAAAAGATGCTCAAGAAACAAAAGAATTTTTGTGGGAACTGGTAATTCAGCATGAAACTTATCAAACATTGTTTTAAATTTTGGAACAACATATGAAATGAGAATTGTAAATGCTATTGCCATAGCAATCATTACGTTACGAGGATATGCCATCGCTTTCTTAAATTTTATAATATTGCGTCGAATTTCTTCTAGCATATCTCCGAGCTTGTGGAGTGCTTCAGCCATATTACCGGTTTTTTCTCCCAACTCGATCATAGCTAGTGACAGATTTCCAAGTTCATATGCAAATTTATTTGCTGACTGGGAAAGACTATGTCCAGCATTAATATCTTCTGCCATTGTTCCCAATACATCTTGGAGTACTTTATCATTTGTGGAATCAGCAATTTCTTTTAATGAATCATGAATAGAGATACCGGCATTTGTCATAACAGCAAGTTGACGAATTGCCGCAATTAATGCATCTTGCTTAAGTTTACGTTTTTTGATATTTGAAAACAAACTCTCTTTAAAACGACGTAATTGATCTTCGAGAGGTGGAGAGGATTCCGCAACTTTTAAAATCATTCCAGAATATTTAATTTTAGCTAAATAATGAGCTTCTTTTTTGTTTTCGGCATAAAGACTTTGTTCAGTCTTTTTTCCTTTGCTAAGAATTGTTACAAGAAAATATTTCATCCTTTTGCCACCCTTAATATTTCATCTAATGTTGTGATTCCGTGAACTGCTTTTGCCATACCATTTTCAAACATACCGATAAACCCCTCTCTTTTAGCTTCCTTGGTCAAGTCATCCTTAGATGCCCCACGAGCTATCATACTGGCTAATTCTTCTGTAATAGGAAGAACCTCACAGATCATTTCACGTCCCATATAGCCAGACCCATTACACTCTTTGCACCCCGCTCCTTCATAAAAAACAGTGTGAGGTGGTATAAATGCGCTGTATTCTTGCAGTAAATTTTGAGGAATATCCACTTCTTTTTTACAATGAGTGCAAATACGACGAACAAGTCGCTGAGCTTGAACCGCTACAAGAGCCCCACTGATGAGGTATGGTTCGATCCCCATATCTGACATACGGGGAATAGCACTAATAGCATCATTTGTATGGAGTGTAGAAATAACCAGATGCCCTGTGAGTGCCGCTTTAATTGCGATTTCCAGTGTTTCATGATCGCGGATTTCCCCAATCATGATTTTATCAGGGTCCTGACGAAGTATTGAGCGGAGAGCATCGGCAAATGAAAGACCAACTTTAGGATTTACTTGAACTTGTTGAATCAAATTCATTCGATATTCAACAGGATCTTCTACCGTAATAACTTTGTCTTCTACATTACGGAGTTCATTGAGGGCACCGTATAGTGTGGTTGTTTTACCACTTCCGGTTGGTCCTGTTACAAGTATAATACCAAAAGGTGACTGAAGCCCTTTTATCAATTTTTGATAGCTCATTGTATCCATACCGGAATCTTCAAGTTTTACTAATGCTTTAGTTTTATCCAAAATACGCATTACAATCGATTCACCATAAATAATTGGTAGTGTGGATAGACGAAAATCAAATTCTGCATCCATTACCATTGCCGAAAAACGGCCGTCTTGAGGCTTGCGTCGTTCAGCAATATCGAGGTTTGCCAAAAGTTTAATACGCGAAGCTAACGGAGGATAAATATCTCGATCAAATATAAAAATTTCAGCTAGTTTTCCATCGACACGTCCTCGAACAACACAGTTTCTCTCTGTTGGTTCAATATGAATATCGCTAGCTCTTCCTTTGATACAAGCTTTCAGAATAACATCAATGAGTTGCAAAATAGAAGAGGCTTCTTGCTGTTCTTCCAATGTTCCAATATTGCGCAATTCATTACGTATATTTGTGACAAGTTCTTTTACGCTATCTTTGAGCTCCATTTTAAATAGATACGCTTGAATTTGTTTTTCTGTAGATACTGCGATTTTGAGTGATTTACGCGGAAAAAGACGTTGAATTGATTCTTGGGCTTCTATATTGAGTGGGTCAGCAAATGCGACGACTACATACATATCATCTTGTGAAATAGGGAGTGCGTTATACCGTTTTAGTTGAGTAGTAGGGATTTTTTCAACTAAACGGTAATCCATATCGATTGAGTCTAAATCGATAAACGGTACTTCAATGACTTCTGCTAAGTGTGTTAAAATGGACGTTTCATCGATAAAATGATAGTTTTTGATAATTGAGAGTTCATACCGACCAAGGCGTATTTGTTCAACAATAAAACGCTTAATAAAGTTAATCGATACTGCTCCAACTTTGGTAAGTGTTTCTAATACTGTATCATCTTGAACACCGCGTGAGGTTAATCGATCAATTTGCTGTTGCGTGATATGGCGTTTTTCTAACAAATCATGGGTAATACGATCCATATCTTTTTCCTTCCTAGTATACGTGGTGATTCGTTAATATTTTATCATAATATTCATCTATAGCAATGCTTTTCTTACCATTGACTTCGGTTGTATAGAGTTTATAGGCTTGTCGTGAATTGATAGGGTCTGGATATTCTTTAATAATATCATTTTTTTTCGGATTTTGTACATACAGATCAAATACTTTTGAAAGAATATAACTGCTAGTAGGAAATTTTAAATTTTGTAGGGGCTGATTATCATACAAAGCACGCATCAAAAGTTTCTTTTGCATTACAATAAGCGCGAGATAGGCACTGTTTGATCTTGCATCCGGAGTTTGAGATAATATTGACATAACAGGAGAAAGCCGGTCAATCTGATCGGCTTTTAAACATGCAAAGCCGACCAATGATACAAAAGGTTCATTATGCTCATTTTGTGCAAAAAAATTGTAACCGTAATTACACGCTTCAGTATACATTCCTTTTTGGTAAAGTTCAAAAAGTTTCTGATTTACATCAGCATATAAATGATGTGACAACAAAAGTAAAAAAATAAATATAAATTTCATTTAAAAGTTCCGTTTTCGATTGAATCTAACAATCCCTTTGCATTTTCAGAATTAGATTGAGATATATAAAGCTGAAGTGTTTTCTTTGCTTGATCAACTTTCCCGAGTTTTACAAGGGTCTTTGAAAAAATAATCCAACTTTCATCGATTCGATTATTTATATTATTGGTTTTTAAAGCATAATTATAAGCTTCATTGTAATTCCCTTGCGCATAATAGTATCGCGCAATGAAAAGACCTAAATTGGCATTAGAAGTTTCTTTAAATCGTCGTACCAAACTGTCAATATCAAGCTTTGTCTCTTCTTTAATAGTTACCTCTTGGGTTGTAGGGGCTATTTTTGTGATAGCAGGTGTTATTTTAGGAGGTGAATATTCTGGAACAGTTAATACTTTAGGTATTTGTACGGGTGGAATATTTTGCTGTGTAGGTTTTATAGTCGCAGGTTTTGGCTGAACAGTCGTTTCCGTATGCTGTGGGATGTTTTGAAATGACTGCACAAATTCCATCGAAGGCTCTATAAAAGTGGTATTTTCTACAGGGGCTGGTTGCGTTGCAGGTTTTACAACGGCAATTGGTGTTAAAGATTTTGTTTGTTTAGTGATAGTTTCTTTTTCAGATTTATCTTTATATAACCAAATTGAAAGTCCAATAGTTAATGCAATAAATGCAATAAATGCTGAAACATAAGGTAAATAAGATAAAACTTTGTATTTCAGCCAGCGGCGTTCTAAATTTTTAATATTAAGCATGGATTAGTCCAGTATGAATAGCGGCCATTTCAATCCATTTCGGTTTGATAGAATTATATTTGATCGCAGTTGGATTGTTTTCTTCATACCAACAATAGAGACTGAAAAGTGAAAAAAGCAGTTTGTTAGTTTCACGATAATTACCTCTGGTTAGATTGGCAATTAACTTCATGTTTTTGTCGTTAAACATATTCGCAACGTCAAAACAATTGGATTTTAGAAGTTTTTTCTGAACATAAATTTTTAGTTCTTCAGACGTTGCATTTTGTAGTTCGATACTTTCCCATATACGCGTTTGAAAATGCTCTTTTGCTATGATATCTTCTTTATCCGTTTTATGTAAAGTAATTACAAATTTGATGGCTCTTGCATCTGAGATAAGTCGAATTTTTTCCATTAATGATGGAGTATAAAGTTGTGCTTCATCAAGTAAAACGATAGGAACATCACTTAAAGAAAGGGCATCGGCTATTTCTAAAAAGCGATTTAATGTCATTACTTCTCGAGGTGCATGACCAAAAATATTTTGTGCCAATACACGGAGAAAGTCATCCTCATCAACAATCGGAGTGGATATCATTAGTACTTTTTGATGTTTTGACAAATCATGATGTAGTTTGTGCAATAGCATACTTTTGCCGGTGCCTGGTCTGCCATAGAGCAAAATCATTTTTAATGGCTTTTGTACCGAATTTTTGAGCGATTGATACATGTGGGAAACACTGTCGATCTGTACGTAGTCACGAGGATTGACTACGTCTAAAAACAGATCGCGAGGTTTTGAGAAAAGAGAATTCTCCATTCGTTACTTTTTATCCTCTTGAGAGGCTTTTTCGGTTTCATTGTCCATTGCTTTATTAACTCGTGAATAGCCTAGGTCTGAAAGACTTAATTTGTCATTCTCTTTTTTGACGATATGAGGTTCGATGATAATGACAAGTTCTTCTACTTTTTCAGTCATACCATCTTGTTTAAAGAGATAGCCTAAGAAAGGTATATCTCCAAGCAATGGTAGTTTAGTAGAAGTGTTCGATGACTTACGATTGATCAAACCACCTAGAACGATACGATTTCCGTCTTTTACCGTAACAACGGTAGAAATTTGCCGACGGCTTAAGTCAGGTGGCATTGTACGAGTAGAGTTGTCTGCTGAAATGGTACTGGCTGTTTCAGAAACGGAAGGATTAATACGAAGGGTAATCGTACCATCATTTGAAATTTCAGGTGTAATATCGAGCAAAACACCGGAGAAAACAGAACTTACGATTTCAGTTTGTGCTTGCGTTCCTGTAGTGCCACCCGCTAATGTTGAAGTATTAATTGTTTTATAAAAAAGCTCAGTCCCAGCAGTAATTAGTGCCGGCTGATTATTAAGCGTTAAAATTTTAGGATTTGAGATAGCGTATACATCCCCCTGCGATTTCAAAAACATAATCAGATTATTGATACTGATACTATTGCTGAGGTTAAAGAGTTTAGATGTTGTTGCAACTGCTGCTCTAGCACCGGCAACATCTAGCATTCCGTACGTTGGTAGCATCATACCTGTAGTAGCATCGGTAGTTCCACCATTTTGACCTAATACTTGTATTTGGTCACCAGTCGTGGCTTTCGTAATTTTACTGTCAGTGAATGTGTCTACATTTTGAAAATTGATTCTATTATATCCGACATTGAAATTTTGCAAATTATAAATTTGTGACCAATCGATACCTGTTGTTGAACCATCATTAAATACAACACTATACATCTTAACATCAATCAATACTTGAGTCTGCATTCTCTTTTGCAAATCATCAATGTATGCATCTAAGCGTTGAATCTGTTTACCTGTTCCGGTAACAGTGACTAAACCCGCACTTCTATTAATGTATATATTGTGTATAGCATCTTCTTTTTCAGATGAATCAGTATCTTTTGTTTCAGCTGTTAGTTCAGGTTTTCTTTGTCTATAGTCATCTTCTGGACGACTAAGAACATTTGTTATTTCTTGTTTCAAATCATCCCAAAATTTTACTTCATCAACAGTAGATATATTGGTTCCTGATTCTGATGAAGCACCATTAGCTTTCATATTTGAACTAGTTCCAGTTGAACCTGTTGTACCGGTTGTACCTGTTGTACCTGTTGTACCTGTTGTACCTGTTGCACCTGCGGCTGTACCAGAGTTAGAACTTAATCGAATATTAGTGCTTCCCGTTCCTTTACGGCCACTTGCAATATAATCAATATTGTAGGTTTTTGTTGTCAGATAAGAGATTTTAAGGACATTGTTTTGCAATGTATACTGAAGATTATTTTCTTTAATAATTAAGTCTAATACTTCATTGATGGTCAAGTTCTTCAAGAAGGTTTTATTCATAGGTTTTTTTAGAATACCCTCTGCTTGCTCATCTGTAACAATAAGACTCATTCCACACTCATCGCTCAGCTGGTCAATAAATTCTCCTACAGTTGTCCCTTTCACTGAAGAGATATTGAAAAGCTCATACGTACAATCTGCCTGCAGTGTAGGTGTGAGAAGGGCAGCCGTGGCAACGGATAACATAAACGCTCGCGCATGGTGTTTAATTACTGATGTCATGATACTTTCCTATTTCGTGATGATTTTAATATTATTATTTTGTTTTGTTAAAAACAAAATAAGCTTTTGGTCTTTTTTGTCTGTTAATAAGGCAGAATTTGCCTTAATTTCTAGGAGTGTGTAATTCCGGATTGGGTCACCTGCTTTGTACCATTTTCCGCTGATTAAGACCGATTTGTTTATAATAGCTTGAAGTCGCAAAGGTTCTTCAATAACTTTTGGCGGAGTTAAAAGCCCCAGACCACCTAATTTAGGCGGAGCAAGAAGCTTAGACCCACCAATCGTATTAGCAAGAGGCTTTTTCATTTTCATCGGATCACGTAATGAGTTGATGAAACTATCAGGGATACCGACACGTGCTGGAAGGATTGCCTGAATTTGTTCATCAACCCAAGCTAACTCTTTGTCTCCTTGAGGCTGCATTGTAGCAACAGAATCAGTTGGATTAACAACAGGTACTGTTGAAGCCATGAGTGATGTAAAGCTTATGAGTCCTAAGAGTAGATATTTTTTCATTGTCTTACAATCCCCCATACTGAGATATTGAGATCCCCTTGAAGTTTTTCATTAGCAGTTATATTAAAATCATGAAGATCAACGACCAATTGACTTTGTTCAAGTGCATTTATAAACTTGAGAGTATTTTTATATGGACCCTCTGAAGAGATACTTATATCTAAAACATGCCCGAATGAACTGTTGTCTGTTTGAAGTGTATTTCCAAATTGGGCCAATTTTATGTTATAAGCTCGTGCATATCGTGATATTGAATCAAGATAAGAACCCCAAACTTTTTTATCATAATATAAAGAAGAAATCTGTTCCAATTGTTCTTTAATATATGCATTGTACTGAACATAAAGAGTATGTTGACGCTCTATTTCTACGGTTTCTTGTTCTAATTGAGTGATACGCTCTGGTGGATTTGCTGCCAAATACTGTTTGTCAACGTTAAGGTCGCTTTCAACTTTTTGCGCTTTTTCATGAGAAACTTTGAAACTTGCTTCTGAACTCTCCCAAAAAAGAAGATAAGAGAAAGCAAACAAAGCAGCAAATATCATGACATATAACATCATTTTGTCACGATCACTTTTTTGCCCTAGAGACTGATCTAACGAGTAAAGGTAGTCTTCGATCTGTAATTTCATTTGATTACCGCCTTTAATTCACTTAAATATGATTTTTCTTCTTCATTGTAAGAAATGAGTTCAAGATTGAAATCATATTTATCGCGCTTAATGTCTGTTAAATGTTTTAGCAGAGCTGTAATATCTTGTGTATTTGAAGATGTCAATCCAAACGTAAATGTTTTGCTATTATTATTTTCTTCATATGACACATTTTTTAGTTGAACACGATATTGGTTAAAACTTCTTGTGAAATCCGACATTATCTTGGATTTCATTGGATAGTTAACTTTTTTCTCATGAACCTGAACTAGAGTGTCTTGTTTTTGCTTGTATGCGTTTCTCTGTTCATCTAAAAGGGCTTGTGCCGCATTTTTATTTGCTATCTTAAGATTAATAATTGCTTCTCGTTCCGTTTTATCTTTATGAACCGTTTCATATTCTTTTGTTAATACAGCATGGTGAAACTCTTCAGCATATGAAAGACCCCAATAAACTCCTGGATAAAGAAGTGCAGCAGCTAACGAGGCAGCGATGACCAGAATAAGTCTTCCACTATCGCGTTTTGCAAAGGGAGGTGGCCGATGGTATATTGTAAAATTACAATCATATCGCTCATCTGACTCTAATCGGCCATACAAGTGCATTAGCTGATGAATTTGATCTACTTTAACACCATTTGTATTAAATCCATAATTAAAATCAAAAGGGGTTGTTTTTAAACCTAAATAGGTTTGCGCATATTCATCTAAGCCTGTAACACTGCCTGCACCTGTACCAATAAAAATTTCATCAAATTTTTTGATTTCGTAGGCTCTTTTTGCATAGGTCATAACATCACTGATATGGAGGAAAATTTCTCCAAATAGCTTTATAAAGTTTTTTTGATAATCAGGGCTCGATGTATTCAAACCTTCATTAGCTATAATTCTTTCAAATGAATTGAGATCAATTTGTTCACCTAGAAGTTCACAAAATCGTTCATGCATTTGTTTCAGGGAAAATTTTAATGATTTAGCATAAACAAATTCTTGTTCATTATAAATACAAAAGAAGGCATCATTTTCTTGAAAATAGATAAAGCAGTGAACATCCGATGAATCAATAATCTCTTTAACATAAAGAGACTTTATAAGTAATGGTACAGGAACGATTTGATCAATATACTTAATTGAATTGACAACTTGAGTATAGTCTTGCTCTAATGTCAGTGGATCTACAACAAATACATGAAAAAAACGATCGCCTTCACTGCTGCGATGAATAGCTTCAATATATTTTATATGATATTCCACCGCCATATCAAGTGCAAGCTCTTCGTACACTTTATTTTCTAAAGCATCATATATATCGTCGTCCGGAATATTTTTACTTATTCCAATAAGGGTTGTAATAAATCCTTTTGTATTTAAAAAAGAAACAGCATATTGTTCTTTTTTAAACGAAGGAGAAGTGGTTTCAGAGATCGTATCATATGTACTGCTAAAGTAATCCCCTCTATAAGGGTTGGCTGATACGATGGTTGAATAGGTTTGTTGTTTGCTTTTACTCATCCTCTATCCTATTTAAAATGTGCGAGAACTCTTCCGCCAAAGCGGCTTTGTCCATAAAACGCTATTCGATTAACTTTTACTCTTTGATAACCTTAAAATCGGCAGTTACAAAAAAAACTGTAGCGAATGAAGTTTTTTTGAGTTTTCAATCGCCGATAAAAAGATGATGCCCTTACTTGTTTTCTTGTATATTCCCCCGTATACGGGGAAATTGAAAATTCGTTACGTTTCGATTGTAGCGGAATCAAACTTAAACTGTTTTTTAAATCATCTTTACTTAGATAAAAATTATTGTTTATCGTTACATCATCGTACAATACTAGTATTTTTGTAGATATATTTTGAATAAGTTGGAAGTTATGAAAGTATCGGCAGAGATTTAAGTGCCGATAATAAGGAGAGAAAAGAGGTTTTTCTTACCACTCGTATCCTAAATCACTTAAGAATTTTTTATCGGTAGTCCACCCTTTTTTAACGGAAACAAAAAGTTCTAAATAGACTGGTTTAGAGGCTAGACGCTCAATTTTTTCACGTGCGTTTTTACCTATACGCTTAATAGCAGCTCCACCTTTGCCAATAATGATCCCTTTTTGGGAATCTTTTTCTACGATAATGGTGGCTCGAATGTGTTCTACGGGAGCATCTTCATCGATTTTATCGATAATGACATCGGATTCATATGGTATTTCATCACTGATGTTGTCAAAAATAGCTTCTCGAATGAACTCTTTATAGATATCGCGCATCTTTTCGGTTGTCATATCTTCAGGATCATACAAATATGGGGATTCATCCAAATGTTTGACAATGGTATCTAAGAGGTCATTTTTACCGACATTTTTCGTTACAGACATCGGAATAAGAGCGAGGAAATGTTCACTGAAACGGTTGTACTCCCCGATTTTTTTGAGGAGTTCCGCTTGGGAGATTTGATCGATTTTACTCAAAACAATAATATGTTTGCGTTTATCGGAATTAATTTCAAGAAATTTTTCATAATGAATGGTTTTATCGGATGCCGGAGCAAGATAAACAACAATATCACAATCACCGATCGCTTTCAATGCTTCTTCAAGCATGTATTGGTTGAGAAGTTTCTCAGCTTGATGCAATCCGGGAGTGTCAACAAATATAATTTGATCGTCTTTATGCATAACAATTGCATTGGAACGTCTTCGAGTTGCATTTGCTTTTTGGCTGACAAGGGCAATTTTCTCACCCAAAATCCAGTTCATCAGTGTGCTTTTCCCGGCATTGGGACGTCCAACTAGGGCAACAAAACCTGCTTTATTCACCTTTGATCTCTAAGTGAAGAGTCGCATGTATTCCATGCCCGAGTTTAAGGTCTAAATCATGCAATCCGGTTGTTTTGATTCCATGTTTTGCATCGAGTTCTTTTTTATCAATTTCGATATTATGTTGCGATTTAAGGGCATCGGAAATTTCTTCTTTGGTTACCGCACCAAAAAGATGTCCGGTATTGCCTAACTTTTTCGTAATTACCACTTTTATATCAGCAAGTTGGCTTTTTATTCCTGTAAGTCGTTCGATTTCGGCAGCTTCGTTAGCTGCTTTTTTCTTTTGTTCCGACTCATATTTTTTTAATACTTCATGAGTAGCTGCAAGAGCTAACCCTTTGCCGATCAAAAAGTTTTTACCGTAACCGTCCGCTACCTCTTTGATTTCGCCGGTCTTACCGACTCCTTTGACATCTTTTGTCAATAAAACTTTCATATAATTCCTTTTTTATCCTCGGACAATTTGACCGCTATAAGAGACGATACCATGTGCAAGATTGGATACTTTAGTGTATCCCATGTCATGAAGAATACGTTGGCAATGCGCACTTCGGCTTCCGACATGACAGTAAACGATAATGTGTTCGTTTTTATCCAATTTTGACTCTGTCAATGTTTGGAAGAAACTGCTGGTCGGTACAAGTACATCGGCACCTGCGATGCGTCCCATTTTCCATTCCATCCATTCTCGAACGTCTACTACTTTGAAATTGACCATTCCAAGTTCTCTGGCTTCGAAAAGTGATGTCAATTCATCACTGTCGATATCACTCTTCGTCAATAACATTTCACACTCTTCTTTGGTTAATCCGCGAGAATGTTGATGGGTAACTTCTTCAATTCCCATTTCCATGCGTTTGGCTGCCGCAAATTCAGGTGTGCAGAAAATCTGGCAGTGACATACACCTTCTTCAGGTATCTCTTTTTCAATTGCAGGGGTACAAGGACATAGTCTGTTATCAGAACTTTGGTATTTACCGTCGACTTCTTCTACCATATAACAAGGGCAAAATCGTTTGTTATACATCATTTTATTTCGAGCAAGCCCAAGCTGAACACCCTCATTGATCTCTTCTTGCGGATTATAAGCCCAATTAAACTGATTGACTACTTTATCCGTAAATTTGATTGTTTTTTCGAGTTCAGCCTGAAATTCAGGTGAGTTCATGTCGATCTTAATAATACTCATACTTTATTCCTTGTATTTATTTATTTTTTCGAGCTTTACCGGCAATAATAAAACGAAGTGCATTGAGTTTAATAAACCCACCGGCATCTTTTTGATCATAAACCGAGTCTTCTTCAAATGTACAATACTCAGGATTGAATAGTGAAAGTTCCGAACTGCGTCCGACAACCATAACATTTCCTTTATACAGTTTCAAACGAACACTTCCGCAAACATTTTGTTGGGTTTTATCGATTGCTGCCTGGAGCATTTCACGTTCCGGAGCAAACCAAAATCCGTTATAGATCAGTTTCGCGTAACGTGGCATCAATTCATCTTTCAGATGAGCTTCTTCACGATCCAACGTCAATGATTCGATTGCACGATGAGCTTTAATCATAATAGTACCGCCCGGAGTTTCATAGCATCCTCGGCTTTTCATACCGACAAAGCGGTTTTCGACGATATCGGCACGTCCGATACCGTGACGGCCGGCAATAATATTGAGTTGTTCTAGCATAACTGCAGGTGAAAGGGCTTTGCCGTTAAGACTGACAGGGTCCCCTTTCTCATAGCCGATTTCGATATATTCAGGTTCATCCGGTGCATTCTGAGGAGAAACTGTCCAGCGCCACATACTCTCTTCAGGTTCAGCGGCAGGATCTTCGAGGATTCCTCCCTCATAAGAGATGTGTAAAAGATTGGCATCCATCGAATATGGGGATTTTTTACCGCTCATTTCGATTTTAATTCCATGCTCGGCAGCATAGGCAAGAAGCTTTTCACGAGAGTTTAGATCCCATTCCCGCCACGGAGCAATAATGGTCAATGCACTGTTTTGTCCTAAATATCCCATTTCAAAACGGACTTGGTCATTTCCTTTTCCCGTTGCACCGTGGCTCACAGCATCAGCACCGGTGATACGAGCGATTTCTGCTTGTCTTTTTGCAATAAGCGGACGAGCTATAGATGTTCCTAAAAGATATTCTCCTTCATAAATCGCATTGGCACGAAACATTGGGAAAACATAATCACGTACGAACTCTTCACGAAGGTCTTCGATATAGATGTTTTCAGGTTTGATCCCAAGACTGATTGCTTTGGCACGAGCAGGTTCTACCTCTTCCCCTTGTCCGATATCGGCAGTAAAAGTGACAACCTCACAGTTATATTCATCTTGGAGCCATTTTAAAATGACACTTGTATCTAAACCGCCGGAATAGGCGAGAACAACTTTTTTAACCTCTTTTTTCATAACTGCATCCTTATCATTGATACCCTTACTCCATAGTGTTAATGGAGTGAATGTCGCGATTTTATCAAAAAAAGGGTGAGAATAGCGTTAAAATTTTAGATTTAATGAAGAGGGTGGGTTTATTTGCGTGGAATTGAGAAAATCGATGGTACTTTTGAGTTGTTGTAGTGTATGTGCTGTCTCAACTTTGTTACGTTCTATAAGCGTTTTGGTCTGTGAGAGAAGATAACTTGCTTCTTCCATCTCTGCGAGAGAAGAAAAGGTTGGCATCTCATCGAGCAGCGAAGAGATATGATCGATCTCTTCTAATACAAGAGCCGTTTTAAGCTTGGTTAGCCACATCAGTGCTCTCTTTCCATGCTTCCAAAAGCCCTTTAAATACTTGGCTCACTTCATCCAATTTTGTTGAGTCATTGTAAATGTTTGCTTCTAAAAGAAGGCGAAGTTGGTAGGTGTAGAGACCTGAGAGATAATGGGCAATATCGCCGTGTTTGTAATCTAAAATATTAATAAGTTCCATAAGAACGGCATTTGATCGGTTGATCCAATACGTCCGTCTTTCAATATCACCATCAGCAATTGAACGTTTTGCTTGCATATTAAAGCGCAAGATCCCTTCGTACATCATTTGAATTAATTTTTCAGGTGATTCAACACCAATGTTGTTTTGATTATAAGTATTATACGCGAGATTGTTGAACATAAAAAATCCTTGTTTGTTTATTCGAATAAAATTTTATTTTTTGTGTTGAGGTATTCTGTTACCCTTTTTGATCGAATAATAAACCATTTACTTCTTGCATTTTTGGTAAAAGCTGTTGCGCTTGTTCGACAGGAAAGCGTCTAAGCATACGATTGCTTTTTGTATCAATAACAGAGACATAAAAATCTTCTGATGAATTATCAAATCCAAAACGCAGAGAAGTATTAAATGGATTTAGTGACTGATTCAGCTGATCGATCAATTTATTCATTTGTTCCTGTGAACCGGTTTTAGAAGTTTTTTGATCATTACTGATTTGTGCGACTTTATCTTGATTGATCTGAGCTTTTTGTATTTGTTGAACGCTCTGCGTAAGATTTAGGTCTGCACTTGTTTTTGGTGCAACGCTCTGGCTTTGTTGCATCTTGGCAGTGGTTTGCAAGATTTCCATTTTGCTTCTCCTTGTCGAATAAGTTCGAGACATTTTATAATTGCTAAATCGTCAATGAAAATAAAAACTTTAACGAACTATGATAACCTTCCGCTTATGAAACGCTATTTAACCCTTTTACGGAACGAACCGCTGCTTCGCCGCCTCTCTATAATCCAACTGATTGCCTATTTTGGTGCTTGGTTTAGTAATGTCGCAATTTATACATTGTTGATTCAGATGGATGTCAGTGCATCTATTATTGCATTAGTGGCAGCAATACATTTTTTACCTGGAGTCTTTCAGGCACCTTTGAGCGGAGTCATTCTCGATCGGATACATCCTAAACGGCTCATGATTATTCTTACTCTTATCGAAATCGTTTGTACCCTTTTCTTGATTAGTATTGACAATATCGGAATGCTATGGTTTTTATATCTTTTGGTATTTATTCGTATGGGGGCATCCAGTTTTCATTTTACGGTAGAAATGTCGCTCCTTCCCAGAATTCTGGAGGGGAAATCACTTCAAGTCGCAAACGAAATACATTCGATAATATGGTCACTCTCTTATACCGTCGGGATGGCATTGAGCGGATTGTTTGTTTATTGGGCGGGGACGACTGCGGCATTTGTATTGGACGCCGGATTATTTATGTTGGTATTGATATTAGTTTTGGGCCTTCGCATGAATATCGAATTATCGACAAATGAGGATCACTTTGTAAAAATGATGCGGGAAACTTTTGGGTATATCCGTGATAACCGTATTGTCTTGCATCTGATGATTTTACATGCAGTGGTAGGTTTTACGGCATTTGATGCATTGGTTGCACTAGCTGCTAAGCATTTTTATGCGCAAATTATTGCAGTTTCATTAGGGATTGGATTAATTAATGCTGCTCGGGCACTTGGACTGGTTATCGGTCCGATGATACTTGGACATTGGATCAATAATTCTAGACTGGGATGGTTGTTGTTTGCAGAAGCGTTGAGTATAGCTTTATGGGCATTGGCGATTGAAGATTTCTATTTTTCCGTGATTGCTTCGATTGGAGTCGGTTTTGTGACGACGACATTATGGTCGTATACCTATACGCTCTTGCAACATCATACCAATAGTGATTTCTATGGTCGTGTCATTGCGTATAACGATATGATTTTTTTAGGAGTCGGGGCAGCGGTATCCCTTTTAATCGGCTTTTTGGCTCAGCAAGGAGTTGCATTAGGGATAATTACGCTGATTTTGGGAAGTGTATTTGCATTGGCAGCATTTTATTACGGATGGATTCGACGGACATTTATACTTAAGGAGATAGGATGAATAAAGAGATTTGGTTTGAGTCAAATGAACATAAGATTGATTTATCCAAAGTGACCCGTTTATATCCGGCGGCATTAATCCATGCTGCAGGGGAAACAGCGTCAGTTTCGTTAGAATGGGCGGAATTAAAGGCAGATGTGATTGTATTGGAAGCTTATGTCTTGATATGTGATTTTGATCCGGTAGGTGAGGTACCGGTTAATAGAGTAGAACTGCGTTACGAAACAAAAGACGAGTTGTTCCGTGTTATGCATGAAATTTCACAGAAGTTACAAGACTGAATACATTTATGATGCAACAACGGGTGCTTCGGCTGGCAATTCCGGCTGCATTGAAGCACTTGCTCGATATTGTACAAATACTCATTGATATGCTGATGGTAGGTGCACTGGGAGTCGCAGCTTTAGCGGCTGTCGGACTGTCGATGCAGTTTTTGATGGTGATTCAGGCTTTGATGAGCGTTTATGCTGTCGGTTCGAGTGCAATGATTTCCCGATATATCGGAAGCGGACGACGTCATCGTGCCTCCTCTGTTGTATTTATCGGCATGTGGGTTGCTTTAGCCGGGTCTTTGATAATTGGAATTATCGGATGGATATTTTCGGCTGATATTTTTTGCTGGATGGGTTCAAGTGTTGAAGTCATAAAACTCGGCAGTGGATATTTTGGAATTCTCTCATTAGGAATGGGGCTTATTTTTCTCGATAATTTAGCTTACAATGCCCTTTCTGCAGCAGGGGATACCCGAACGTCTTTAGCCATCAAAATTTTTTCAGCATTTCTTAATGGCGGCTTGAATTATCTTTTTATCTTCGGACATGCCGGATTTGATGCGATGGGAGTAGAGGGTGCTGCATATGCTACTGTTTGTGCCTATGGATTTAATGTACTGTTGTATGGATGGCTTTTAGTGCGTAAAGGCGGAGTCTTAGGCATATATCCGATTTTTTCTTTTAGCGATTTTAAAAGAATGATTTCAATCGGTACTCCGGCTGCTGTAGAACGTGTTATCGGAGTAACGTCATTCTTGCTTTTTGTTAAGATGATTGCTTCTCAGGGAACTGACGCGCTGGCTGGATATCAGATTGGGCTTCGTATTGAGGCTTTAGCCTTTATGCCAGGTTTTGGTTTTTCAGTAGCAGCAATGGTACTTGCAGGGCAATACATCGGTGCGCGACAATATGATTATGCTTATGCATCAGGTGTCCTAAGTACTAAAATAGCAATGATTTTCATGGGTGGTGTAGGAGTAGTTTTAGTTGTTATTCCAGAACTTATGATTCAGTTTTTTACCAAAGATCCCGCGACGATGGATCAAGCGGCATTGTATCTGAGGCTTGTCGGGATTTCTCAAATACCGCTTGCAATGACATTTGTTTTAAGTGGGGCATTACGGGGTTCCGGTGCGACAAAAATGAGTATGCAAATTTCAATAGGTTCGTTATGGCTTTTCCGTATTATTCCATCCTATGCAGTCCTAAAGCTGGGAGGCGGAATTTTGGGAGTTTATGTTGCGATGACAATTGAAACATTCATTAAAGGATGGTTGTTTTGGAAAGTTTATCAGAAAAAAGAGTGGCTAAATCATAAGATTTAACCTTGTTTTTCCGCTTTTTCTGCTGCGAGCAGTTCGGCATATTGTTGTTCAACGATTTTAAGACGATTGCGATCCGGCATCTTCCGTGAAGCTATGTAGCCGATAATCTTCCCTTCTTCATCGAGTTTAGGGACGATATGAACAACTACCCAATAAAATTTGCCGTCTTTACGGAGGTTTTTAACGTATCCTTCCCAAATTTTACCGCTTTCGATGATTTTCCACATCCCCTCAAAGCCTGCTTTCGGCATATCCGGATGGCGTAAAAGACTGTGAGGCTGTCCGACCGCTTCGAGAGCTGTATATCCTGTCATCTCCGTAAATTTACGGTTGACATAGGTGATAATACCTTTAGTATCGGTTTCGGATATCAAACTTCTTCCGTCAAATAAAACTTCTTCGTTTACCGGGGTAGGTCGTTTCATAATGCATGTCCTAAACTTAGATTAGAATATAAGCTTGCGATTATAACGCGATTATTACAAAAATAAAAGTTAAATTTCTTATTTTGTTTTTTTTATTATAGATATAATAACTCTCAGAAATTAAAACCGGCATGGTGATTGTATGATTAAAGAACCTCAGGCTGCACTGTTTATCAGTCATAACGGTGACGGATATTCAATCGGTTTGGTAATGTTTGAACCTTTTGGGCTAAAAGGATGGATGTCTGAAATTGAAGCAGAGCCTTCACATCCTTACGGTGCAATTGATAAAGTATTACATTTGCTATTTGTTACAGACAGTCGTCGTCTAATCATAGGAGCATCTTCTAAACAGTTATTTGAACAGATTGCAAGTAATTTTGCTATGTTTGAGGTTATATATGATCATAGAACCTTTGACAATGTAGAACAAAATACTCTTTTTAAAAATGTATTTAATGTACATTCACTTCTGACACCTATCGAGCATTTAAATCTTGAAAGAAGACCGCTGTGTGCAGATGCATTGGCATTACTCGCTCATCATTTACAAGACACGGATACAACCGCATATGCGCATCCTGTTTTATTGCTGACAACTGAACTGATGGAATTGGGTAATAATGCACTTGAACAGCTTGAAATGACGGCAATAGATTTTAGAGTTCCCAGTATTACAAAACTTTTTTTGACAATGTCAACCCCTATGGGACAGCGTTTAGGCCGTCTCCGTCTTTTTTTGCCGATCAAAGATTCTCGCGAACTCAATCGACGGTTGGATTGGATAGAAGCGCTCAACCCACATACTTCTTGGCTAAAAGAGCATTTAGAAAAAATTGGAGATATTGAACTTTTATGGTGGCAACTTCAAAGTCGTCGTGAAAATGAAATAGGGTCTTTTCTTCTATCATTAAATTCGGTGCTCGAAATTCAGTCGTATTGTGTAAAACACAAACTAATACACTTACTCCCTTCGGAAACACTTTTGGATGGATGGGATATCGAGCTTAAAAATCACTTTCGCGAACGTCAGTGGATAGAATCACAAATTTCCCTGATTCGGCTTACGATTGATTGGGTCGCACAAATCGATGTCGCCGTTGCTTCGGCAGTAAATGCACAAAAATATGCACTTGTTCGTCCAACTATTATTGAGTCCTCAAAAGAAAATTTTTTGCAGATAAGTGGATTACGTCATCTATTGGTAGAAGCACAGGGGATAGCGTATGTTCCTAATGATATTGTTATGGGAGATCGTGACCATCTAGATTTGCCGTATCCGGATACGGTTATGTTGGATTCAAAAGTGCACGACGGTGCAAACATCCGCGGAGTGTTGCTGTATGGTATAAATTCCAGCGGGAAATCTTCACTAATGAAAAGTATCGGGATTGCCGTGTCGTTAGCTCAATCCGGATTCTTCGTTCCCGCAAAAGCGATGAAGTTTTCACTCTTTGATGGAGTCTATACCCGGATACAATCACGTGATAATGTTGCCAAATCACTCTCAACTTTTGGAGTAGAGATGTTGGAACTCAACGCTATCTTTAGTAGTGCAACGTCTCGTTCGCTTATTTTAGGAGATGAAATCAGTCATGGTACAGAAACGCTCTCTGCTGTCTCTATAGTTGCCAGTACGATAATGGAGCTTTCTCGAAAAGGCTCTCTTTTTCTTATGACTACCCATTTGCATCAGCTCTCCATGATTAGTGAGCTTAGCCGTTTGCGTGAAGTGGTCAATTTACATTTGAGCGTTCATTACAATGCAGAGAGTGATCGTTTAATTTATGATCGAATCCTTAAACCGGGGCGTGGTAGCAGCGTATATGGTTTAGAGTTTGCCGAGTCACTTCATATGAATCCCCATTTTTTACAAAATGCCAAACGGTTACGGGAAAATTTGGCAAAAGAGTATGATGTATTGGAATTGGGTAATCAAAAAGAGTATATTAAACGGTATCGCGAAGTGGTTGCTTGTGAATGTGTTATCTGCGGGGCATTGGTACGAAACCGTCAAAAAAACAGTACGGCGAAAGAACATCACCATCTTATAGCATTATGTGAAACCCATTCTCGAGAGATTTCACAAGGCAAAATCAAACTCAGAGGTTTTATAATGACGTCTCAAGGTTTACGATTGGAATATGAGAAACAATTAGAATAAAATCTGCCTCGTAATGAGGCAAGCTTTAGTGCCATAGCGGCAAGCGTAGTCAAAGGGATGTATTCCTTTGGCGTTTAAAGGAATCGTGTGAACGTTATTGAATTATTTAAACACCTTTTGGAATCACGTAGTGTTACTCCTGAAGATGGCGGTATTTTTGAATTTTTATCAGATTATTTGAGCGATTTTAAGGTTATTCGTATTGATAAAGAAGGGGTTAAAAACTTTTTTGCTTATCGTACTTTCGGGGAAGGAAAACATCTGTGCTTTGCGGGGCACGTTGATGTCGTTCCTGTAGGAGACGGCTGGAATACCGATCCGTTTATCGCAACTGAAAAAGAGGGCTATATCTACGCCCGTGGTGCTCAGGATATGAAAAGCGGTGTAGCGGCATTTACCCAAGCTTTGAGTGAGGCTGAAAATTTTAACGGAACACTCTCGATTCTTCTTACTTCGGATGAAGAAGGTCCGGCAAAATTTGGAACGGTTGAGGTATTGAAATATCTAAAAGAGCACCATTTATTGCCGGATGCCGTTGTTGTTGCAGAACCGACATGCGAAACGATCTTCGGTGATGCGATCAAAGTAGGGCGTCGGGGATCGATTAACGGCGTTATAGAGCTTGTCGGCAAACAAGGCCATGCTGCTTATCCGGAAAAAGCGATTAATCCGGTTCATCAAATTGCTCCGCTTCTGTCCAAAATTGCAGGTGCCTTTTTGGACAATGGAGATGAATATTTTGCTCCGAGTCAGATTGTCATTACTGATATCCGTGCGGGAATCGAGACGACGAACGTATCTCCAGGAAAATTAAAAATGATGTTCAACGTCCGTAACTCCACTCGTACGGATAAAGGATTGATTGAAGTATTTATCGCAGAGCATTTGAAAGGGTTGGACTATACTCTCCGACTCGATCAGTCAGCTGAGCCGTTTGTAACGGACGCAAATACACCAATAGTGAGAGCATTATCAGATTCGATTCGCGAAGTATGTAACATCACTCCTAAAAATTCTACGGCAGGAGGGACGTCGGATGCCCGTTTTATCGCCGCGTATGGAATCGATGTGATTGAATTTGGTGTCATTAATGACACAATTCATGCTCCGAATGAGCGGACATCAATTGATGAAGTTCAAAATCTTTATATTGTTTTTACAAAGTTGATCGATAATTTTCGATAAAATTCTGTTTTAGAAAAAAGGCCAAAAATGAAAAAAATAGTTTTGTTAGCATTTTTAATGGCTAATCTCTTTGCTGCGGAAATTACTTGGAATGACACTTTTGAGCAAGCACAGGCTAAAGCAAAAAAAGAGAATAAGCCGTTATTGGTTCTTATCACAAGCGAACAATGCCGATGGTGCCGTAAATTTGAGGCAACAACGCTCCAAGACGAGGATGTGATTACTAAAGTGAATTCGAAATTCGTAGCCGTTCATGTGACACGTGATAAAAGCGTCTACCCGAAAAAGTTGAGCGCAAAAATGGTGCCAATGAATTATTTTTTAGACAATAACGGGAGCGTGATTTATTCGATGCCGGGATATTGGCCGGTAGAGGATTATCAATCTATTCTTGATGATGCTTTGGTAAAATACAAAAAATAATTGAATAACTACTCAAAGGAAACTTATGATGACACCTGTACAGACTCCAAACGCTCCTGCGGCTATCGGACCGTATTCACAAGCGATGATCGCCAACGGAATGGTTTTTACTTCCGGCCAAATCGCACTGACCCCTGCAGGAGAGATGCTAAGTGGTGATGTCAGCTCACAATGTGTTCAAGTTCTCTCCAATCTAAAAGCAGTTTTGGAAGCAGCGGGAAGTTCATTGGAGAAAGTGATTAAAACGACTATTTTTCTCGATAATATGGATGACTTCGGGGCAGTGAATGCAATCTATGGAGAAGCATTCGGAAATCATAAGCCTGCACGCTCTACAGTTGCTGTTAAAACGTTACCGAAAAATGCACTTGTTGAGATCGATGCGATCGCTTTAATTTAAGCTTAAATAAACGTTGGCTATAATTCGCCACTTTTTGTAGACTTATAGGTAAGGAATGCTAATGTACGCAATCATTAAAAATGGTGGTAAACAGTACAAAGTTCAAGAGGGTGATATCCTTTTGTTCGATAAAATGGGACTCGATCCTAAAACTGCCATCGAAATCAAAGAAGTTCTTGCCGTTAATAACGGTGAACTTCGCACAGGTACTCCATTTGTAGAGGGTGCTGTTGTTATGGCTGAAGTGATCAATGAAGGTCGTGACCGTAAAGTCGTGATCTACAAAAAACGTCGTCGTAAAGACAGTAAATTGAAACGTGGTTTCCGTAGAGATCACACGCGTGTTCGTATCACTGCGATCAACGCATAATTAAAAGCAGGAGGACAGCATGGCTCATAAGAAAGGTCAGGGTAGTACACAGAATAACCGCGACTCAGCGGGACGTAGACTCGGTGTCAAAAAATACGGTGGTGAATTCGTAAGAGCAGGTAACATCGTTATCCGCCAACGCGGAACAAAAGTTCACCCGGGTAAAAACATGGGTATGGGTAAAGACCACACATTGTATGCATTGGTTGACGGTGTCGTTGCATTTGAACGTAAAGACAAAAAACGCAAACAAGTCTCTATCATCCCTGCCGCTTAATTTTCTCATAGACTCACGTCGGGCTTTCGCCCGATTTTTGATACAATTTCCGAAATTATCTTTTTAATTGTGTACTTTTATGATGAAGTATAGTGTTAAGCAAATAATAGTTGTCTCGTCTCGAGGCAAATGTTCAAAACAACTTTAAGGATATCCATGTTTAGTGATAGTGTAGAAATTACCGTCTCATCCGGAAAAGGGGGAGCAGGGTGTGTTGCTTTCAGACGGGAAAAATACGTCCTTCAAGGTGGTCCGAACGGCGGTGACGGCGGACGTGGCGGTGACGTCTATTTTAGAGTTGATAACAATACCCATACACTCGCCCATTTCCAAGGAAACAAAAACTTAAAAGCTGACAAAGGTCAGCCGGGTTCAGGTTCCAATATGGCAGGTAAAGCGGGCAAGCGTCTCGTAGTAGTCGTTCCTCCAGGAACTCAAGTTGTAGATGTCGAAACGGGCGAAGTATTACTTGATTTGTTAGAAGACGGTAAAGAAGTTCTCTTTTTAGAAGGGGGACGCGGCGGACTTGGAAATGTTCATTTTAAATCCTCAACCAATCAAAAACCGATGTACGCTCAACCGGGTGAACCGGCTGTTACCCGCATTGTTCGGCTTGATCTGAAACTGATCGCCGATGTCGGACTGGTCGGTTTCCCGAATGTTGGAAAATCAACCCTTATTTCTACCGTTTCCAATGCTCGTCCTGAAGTAGCGAACTATGAATTTACAACATTGACACCGAAACTAGGACAGATCAATATCGGTGAGTTCGATTCGTATATTATGGCTGACATTCCCGGTATTATCGGTGGGGCATCAGAGGGCAAAGGTCTTGGACTTAAATTCCTGCGTCATATTGAGCGCACAAAGACATTGTTATTTATGATCGATTTGGCATCGTACCATGAGCTTGAATATCAGTATGAAACTCTTAAACAAGAACTGGAAAAATTTTCACCTCTTTTGGCTGAACGTAATTTTGCAATTGCCTTGACCCGTGCCGATGCGATGAGTCCGGAAGAAGCGATTGAAAAAACCAACGCATTCTTGAAACTTGTCAACCTTGCCCCGGTTAAAAAAAGCCGATTTGCTTTCAGCGATGAGTATCCGGTCTATGAGCAAGAAGATTTCGACAAAGCATTTTATGAGCGTTCAAAACCGGCATTCATTGCACCAATCTCATCAGCAATTAATCTCAATATCAAACCATTAACCTACGCACTTTATCAAATGGTTGTAACGGAGCGTAAATGAAGCGGATCGTCGTTAAAGTCGGCAGTGCGGTTTTAAGCGAACAAAACCGCATCGCAAAAGATCGGATGCAAAATCTTGTCGATTTTATTGCCGAACTTAAAAAAAGCTATGAAGTGATTCTTGTCTCTTCCGGTGCAGTGGCTGCAGGCTATACAGAACTTAAACTTGATAAAAAGATTTTAGCAAATAAGCAGGCCCTTGCCTCGATCGGTCAACCAATATTGATGAACAAATATCGTAAGATGTTTGAACAGCATAATATCCTCCCTTCTCAGGTATTGGTAACAGCTGCCAACTTTAATACGGATGAACAATCTCAAAAAGCTAAAGATACTATTGAAACGCTCCTCAAGCATAATGTCATTCCAATCATTAATGAAAACGATGCAACAGCAACGGAAGAACTTGTTTTGGGTGATAATGATCAGCTATCCGCTTATGCAGCATATCATTTCGGGGCAGATTTGCTGATTATCTTATCAGATATCGACGCTTATTACGATAAAGATCCCCGAACTTATGACGATGCAATGGTGCGAACACGCATAGAAACCATTACACAAGAAGAACTTTTAATGGAAGTAACTCCCAATCATAATTTTGCGACGGGTGGGATAGTTACCAAACTTAAAGCGGCTGATTTTCTTCTCAAACGTGGCGGTGCAATGTTCTTAGCAAGCGGATTTGATCTAAGCGATGCACGCAGTTTCTTGTTAAACGGAGAACATCGTGGCGGCAGTTTGTTTAAAGCTCAAGAGGAACTTTAATTGACCCGTATTATATTTATGGGAACACCCGAGTACGCGGGAACCATTTTAGAAGCTTTAATTCAAGCCAATGACATAGAAATTGTTGCCGTCTATACTCAACCGGATAAACCGGTGGGGCGCAAAGGAATTTTGACTCCCCCTATTGTCAAAGTTTTGGCAGAAAAAGCAAATCTTCGGGTCATTCAACCGAATAGATTACGAGATGAAGCAGTAGTTAGTGAGCTTGTGGCAATTCCCTGTGATATGATTATTGTTGCGGCTTACGGGCAGATTTTGCCTAGAGCGATTTTAGATCATGCACCATGCGTCAATCTACATGCTTCAATTCTTCCCCAATACCGTGGTGCTAGTCCGATTCAACAAAGCTTACTGAATAACGATGCCCAAAGTGGTGTTACAGCGATGTGGATGGATGAAGGACTCGATACCGGAGCAATTATAAAAATTGAGACTCTCTCCATCGGTGCGGATGAAATGGTCTCTTCTTTGTATGAACGATTGACAGTTGCCGCTGTGAAACTTACTCTCGATGTTATTCGCACCTGGGATTGTAAAAGTGCGGTGTCACAAAATGATTCCGAAGCAACCCATTGTACAAAAATACTCAAATCAGACGGTTTGATTGATTTTGGTAATGCCCGTGAAATTTATAATCGTTACCGTGCTTTCACGCCTTGGCCGGGGATATTCACTGAATCCGGATTAAAAATTAAAGAGATGCGATTAGAAGATGAAGATTCTGTAGGTGTGGCAGGGACAATCACACATATAGATAAAGAGAGTATTAGAGTACAGTGCGTAAAAGGTTCTTTACGAATTATCCGAGTACAGGCCCCTTCTAAACAAGAAACATCCGTTATTGATTATCTGAACGGAAAACGGATAGGGTGTGGACATTCATTGGTTTGAGTCGCTTGAGTCGACTCAAAGCTTTCTTTTGGAAGAGCTTAAAGCTTCACGTTTACTTCCTCCCGTATGTGTGGGCGCATTATCGCAAACATTAGGAAAAGGTTCACGAGGCAATAGTTGGATTGGTGTCAAAGGAAATCTTTTTATTTCTTTAGCACTGCCTCGTTCGATCCTTCCTAAAGATTTAAGATTGGAGTCTTCATCAATATATATGGCATTTTTGATGAAAGAACTTTTATATTCATACGGGTCAAAGACATGGCTTAAATGGCCCAATGATTTTTATTTGGGAAATAAAAAAATCGGTGGGGTGATCACAAATTTGATGGGTGATACACTGGTATGCGGTATTGGGATAAATCTGATAGCTGCTCCTGATGAATTTGAAAAAATTGATATCACGATCAGTGCATACGATTTAACAAAAGCATATAGTGCATTGTTTAAAAATTTACCATCGTGGAAGCAGATTTTTAGTAATTACCGTGTAGAATTTGAAAACAGTAGAGATTTTTTTACCCACAACAATAATGAAAAAGTTGCATTAGAGCGTGCCGTTTTACTTGAAGACGGATCGTTAGAATGTGATGGCCAAAGGATATTTAGTTTACGATGAGTGAAGTTATTGTTATCGCCAATCAAAAAGGGGGAGTGGGTAAAACCACAACCGCCGTCAACTTAGCCGCATCCCTAGCCGTTGCTGAAAAAAGAGTATTGCTGATCGATGCCGATCCGCAAGCAAACGCAACGACCTCATTAGGGTATCATCGCAACAATTATGAGTTTAATATTTATCATGTACTGATCGGTGCAAAAAAACTTAGAGAAATTATTTTAAAGACAGCATTACCTAAACTGTTTATCGCACCTTCGAATATCGGTTTGGTCGGAGTTGAAAAAGAGTATTACGACGCGGACAATGCAAAAGGGCGTGAACTTATTTTGAAGCGTGCGATTGCTCAGGTCAAAGATGAATACGATTATGTTATTATCGATTCACCTCCTGCTCTTGGGCCAATGACGATCAATGCACTTTCGGCGTCAAATTCCGTTATTATCCCGATTCAATGTGAATTTTTTGCATTGGAAGGTTTAGCACAGCTTCTTAATACTGTTAAATTGGTTCGTAAAACGATTAATCCGAAATTGACGATTAAAGGTTTTTTACCGACGATGTACAGTGCACAAAATAATCTTTCCCGACAGGTCTTTGCCGATTTGCGTCAACATTTTCAGGCAAAACTTTTCAAATCGGGTGGAAATGATGAGTTTATTGTTATTCCGAGAAACGTTAAATTAGCAGAATCTCCGAGTTTTGGAAAGCCGGCAATTTTGTATGATGTAAAATCGAGCGGCTCTATGGCGTACCAAGATTTGGCACACGCTATTATCGCCTAAAGGAAAAGTATGGCGAAAGCATCAGCATTAGGAAGAGGGCTAGGGGCACTTCTCAGTGAAATCGAAGAGGCCTATGATAATGAACTTCCAAAAAGAGGCGGAGTCGAAGAAATATCTTTGAGCAAAATTCGTCCCAATCCTTATCAGCCTCGCAAACATTTTGATCCTGAATCTTTGGCAGAGCTTGCCGAATCGATTAAAACACACGGATTACTCCAGCCTATTGTTATCAAAGAAGAT
The DNA here is from genome assembly GCF_028712165.1 of Sulfuricurvum sp. Classification (GTDB taxonomy): domain Bacteria; phylum Campylobacterota; class Campylobacteria; order Campylobacterales; family Sulfurimonadaceae; genus Sulfuricurvum. The sequence continues at coordinate 38,759 of NZ_JAQTQR010000020.1, forward strand.
TTAGACGGTTTCATTTTAATAGCGGGTGAGAGACGTTTACGTGCAAGTAAGCTTGCCAAAAATAAAACCATCAAAGCGATTGTTGTTAATGTCAGCGATGAACAAATGCGTCAGCAGGCATTGATCGAAAATATTCAGCGTGATGAACTGAATGCAATCGATTTGGCACAAGCCTATCAAGAGTTGATTGATATCCATGAATTAACCCATGAACAACTTTCCCAAACGGTTCACAAAAGCCGTACACAGATTACGAATACCTTACGTCTTTTGCAGCTGAGTGAAAAAGGACGTAAAGCGTTGGTAGAGGGAAAAATTACTGCCGGCCACGCAAAAGTAATCATTGGTTTGGAACCAAATGAACAAACTATGATGATTGATTCCATTATCGGTCAAAAATTGAGTGTTCGTGATGTCGAGAGTATGGTAAAAAAAATTAAGCTCCCTTCAACAATTCATCAAGAAACCTATACAGCCGATGGGTTGAATTTTACTGCACTAAAAAAACATTTACAATCGCTTGGTTATAAATGCGGCACAAAAGGTTACAAAATGACCATTGATTTTGAAGATAATGATCAAATTGAGTCATTTTTAGACCTACTTTCTTAATATTTTTTGACGTTTAACTGTCCCTTCAATTTATAAGTTGTATAATCACGCAACTTTTAGGAGGTGGTATGTTAGATATAAGTCCGATGCTGCTTGGCAGCACACTGATTGTCTTCCTTGTCCTTATTGCC
>NZ_JAQTQR010000094.1 GCF_028712165.1 Sulfuricurvum sp.
TTGCGAATATGCCTGGAATGTATCCGCGTACATCTACGATTGCTCTGACCAATGCAACCTTGTCGTATGCAATCAAAATCGCATCTACACCGTTGGATGTGTTATTAAAAGATGAAATTTACCTCGGTGCACTCAACACCTATGCTGGAGAGGTTACCAACGAAGCGGTCGCACTAGCACACGGAATGAATTATAAGGCTATATAAGATGAATGAAATAGATAAAGCACATGAGATACTAGAAATTTACCGTTTTTACAAGATGGACGGTAAACTCTACCACTATGACGAAGATGACAGACTCGATGAGCTGTTTGATGCGGTTGTCATGGCGATCAATGACTGCGGAATGCTCAAACCTCTTCTGCCCCATGAAGAATTTGTCATCCCGTGTCGAGGAATACTGAACAAAGAGCGTGCCTGGCTGCAACGGTTTGAGCATCAGGATACCCGCGCTTTTTTTCTCAGCGATATTTATGACTTTTTGAAACTGTTTACCGGGCGTACCAAACTGCGGGTGAATTGAGTCTTATTCAAACTACAAAAGCCCCATCTTTGTAAACTACCTCATCGCCCAAAGAAAAAGTACGGGTATCTGCGAATACATCGACATGATAAAGCCCGTCTCGGCGTTTAAAGCCCGGTTTGCCGTAGGTACCGTGTTTAGCACCCAATGATATATGAACACCGCACATACGCTCATAGGTTCCGGTATCAGCAACCGTACGCGTCTTGCTAAAGGCTCTATTGAGTCCGAATCCGAGTTCACGTATCCAAACAACACCCCCTTCGTCTCTACGTATGTTGGAGAGAATAAGATCGAATGCCGGTGTTGAATTTTCGCATGCGACTACTTGGCCTTCTTCGATAATGAGGGTGATAGGAATTTCAGGGGTATTGATTTTGTATGTAACATCACCGAAACAATAAATTTTAACCCGTCCGTGAACCGCTCTAAGATCCTGTGCTTCGGTAAACACTTCACCCAACGGGAACTGACCGCCCCAATTTGTCATACCCGTATAATCACCGATATTGACTTTTGCCGGCTCGAAGGGGGAAGCGTAAATCAACTGTTCTCCGCCGCTGTCCAGTACACCCATCAGTGCGTTGTCAATTTTAGACTGAAGCGTACGACCGACATGACGGTAATATGCTTTATCGTATTCCAATGAATCAATGAAGTAGGGTGCTTCCTCATCCGACATACGACTGAGATGAGGATGTTCAATCACTTTTAATTTGAGTTTAAACAGCTCTACACGCAAGCGAAACGCATCGAGGCGAAAATTAGTGGATTGGATCAAGATTACCAAATCTGAGGGATTGAGAGCCTCTAATTTAGCCCGCACTTCTTCAGGCTGATACGCATCAAAATCGATTAATTGTGCATGAGGCAAGGCACCCTTATACCCTTCCATCAGAATGGTTGCAATGAGACACCGTGTATCATATACCACGACGGCATTCTCATTGTCGGTATGATGAAACGCTTCGATCAGAAGAGTTTTCAGGTACTCCTGCGCTTTTAGAATCAATTCTTCGCTCTGCAATGGTTCTTCCTCGGTTACATAGAATATTCTCTTTTATTATGCGAATTATAGCTTAGATTGTATTTTGATAAAATTCACTCGAACACCAACTCGAATATTTTATGCATACATAGTTAAAAAGATTTCAGAAGGATGCGTATGCTTCCACCTATCGTCGAAATAAAACCCGACGTCTACTTTACAGGCGCCTTTGACCCCAAAATCCGTACCTTTGATATTATTATGAAAACCGCAAACGGGAGTTCTTACAACAGTTATGTTGTACGTGGCAGCGAGGGTGTAGCGGTTATGGATACGGTCAAAAAAGAGTTCAGCAATGACTTTTTTGCCCGATTAGAGCGAGTATGTACGTATGATGAGATTCGATATATCGTATTGCATCATCTTGAACCCGATCATTCCGGTGCGCTGATTGAGCTTATGCAGCGTGCTCCTGAAGCCAAGCTCATTATTTCAGGACGTGCAGTAATGATGCTTAAAGGCATAGTCAAAACCGACATCCCTTATGAAATAGCCACTGCAGGAAAAATCATCTCTTTAGGAGATAAAACGATTGAGTTTATCATGACACCCTTCCTTCATTGGCCGGATACAATGAGTAGCTATCTTCACGAAGAAAAACTCCTCTTTAGTGGAGATGTGTTTGGAAGCCACTATTATGACGAGCGTTTGTTTGATGATCTTGTCGGAGATTTTTCATACGCTTTTCATTACTATTACGATCATATTATGCGACCGTTTAAACAGTTCGTCCTCCAAGCCCTCGAACTCTATAATAACTTTGATATCGAACTTATTGCCCCGCTTCATGGTCCGATACTTCGTAGCAATCCGCAAAGCTACATTAACAAATATGCATCTTGGAGTTCTGAAACCCGTTTTCGGAAAAATGAGTTCAACACCAAGATGCTCTCCGTTTTTTATATCTCCAGTTATGACAACACGCACAAAATGGCGGAGAAAATTACGGAAGGAGCGGACAGTGTAGTGGGGATACGAGCCAGTATGTATGATTTGGCATCGTTGGATGAATCCAATATGATCACACTGCTAGAAGAGTCGGATGCTATTTTGATCGGTTCACCGACAATTAACGGTGATGCGGTGAAACCCGCATGGGATTTGCTCTCATGCATGGCCTATTTGGAACGTACAGGAAAGATCGGTGCAACGTTCGGATCCTACGGATGGACGGGCGAAGCGCCAGAGATGCTTCATGAACGGTTAAAAGGGCTTAAGTTCCGTCTTCCGCTCAAACCACTCAAAGTAAAACTGATCCCTACGGAAGAAGAACTCGAAGCATGTGTTTCATTCGGACGCGAAGCGTCAGAGATTGCAATGGGTAAAATGGTGGAGATGGTTCTCTAAATCAGTATTCAATAAACGTTAGAGAAAGTACATCGTTTTTATAATTGTCTTGCACTTTATACTCACGATATCCATGTGAGAGGGCGATCCCGACCAAATATCTTTTTCCCTGAAAATCAATGAAACGATGAATCGCTTTTTCGGAATTAAATCGCATAATTTCATCATCCAATTCAATGCGTTCCATTGGTTGTAGAACTGGATGAGTCGTAGAGATAATCATCCCTTTACGGTCGATAAAACATCCGAATCCATTTTTTGATGAGGGAAAACTGTCTTGTAAAATTGCTTTAAATTGCGGTGTGGAATCAAAAACAATCCCTATGCCGCCGATCATTTTTCCGTTTGAAGTAATAGAAGCATTGTATATATAGGTAGCCTCATCATTGTAAAAACTACTCTGCTCAAAATTACTGACAAAATAGTTTTGAGAATTCTGATTGTTAAGTGTTTTTGTTATGAAATCACCTGATACTTTTCGACCAATTATTGAAGGATTGTTCGAAGAAGCGATAATGTTTGCATGGGAATCGTAAATGAAAAGATTCGTATAGACGGTGTAAAGACCATTAATATACTGCAATACATCGCTAATGCGTTTTGTATCCGGATGAGTGCTTACCAGTTCTTCTTCAAAAACCGGTGTGATTGCCCACCATCTGCAATCATTGGCACGTTCATACAGATTTCTGTCCATTATATCGATAGCCAGTTTTGCTGAGGTCTGAACATCGTAGATTAACCCTTCCATTATGGTATTTTCTAGATTCGTAACCGTTTCTTTAATAGTCCCCAATATTGCAGAACTCACGGTACGAAGATTATCAAGTACTGGAGTTAGAACATAAACGCGTTCTTTTGATGCGATCAGTTCACCATTGATAATGACATCACTCAAATCCTCAATCACATCGTCAGCTTTACGGATGATCGCTTTAATGTTTCCATCCAATGTACATTTTTCACTTACAGCATCTTCGACAGGAGGTTTTTTGGTACATTTTCGTACATCAATAAACGATATACTGTTCCATGGTGCACCAAAGTATCCTTCATATCCTTTTGTCTTAGCCGAAACAAAAATTTTTCCGTCACGGTAGCTGTAATCCGTATCGCCTTTAAATTCATTCCGACTGATTTTTAATTCCTTGGATTCACCGGATGAGGAGGCAATAATCTCTTTCCCATCGGAAAAATAAATCTGTTCGGTCGAATTTATCAGAGAGTGAAATATTCGTTTCATCTCATCTTCAAAACGAAAACATAACACCAACACACCGATCGTTTTATTATTGTCAACAATTTTTTGAGCGAACATAAGTGTCTTGGTCTGTGAAGAAAACAAGTCGCTATGTCCGTATTGTTCAACATATCCGTTCGTATTGATAGCATTTTGGATAATAGGGTCAGATGTAACGTGAACAGCATTATCACTGTGAATATTAATCTTTACATTGCCATCTATATCTGTAATAATAATCTCATTGTATACGGTATATTTCATTGTGTATTCAATGAGTCGTTTTTGAAGACGATCACTCGATTCTTTTCCATTTAGAAAATCGATTATAACAGCATCGGTAGCTAGAAATCCCACGTCAGCAGTACGCTCAAACAGATTCCGAATTAGAATATCAATACTGATCTGCGCTTTGGATCGAAGCTCTTCGGTGAATTTTTTTATATTTTCATGAATCAAAAGGGGTATAAGTTCTTCTTTTAGTTCAGAGAAAGTTACTATTGTTTTTTCAGTAAATGAGAAAAGATTGGCCGCTTTTTCTAGAGCGGAAATTTTACCGGTGAGAATAATTTTTTTTAAAAATCGATTTTGATTATCGAAAAGTTTAACACTTTGACTGATAAAAGGAAAAAGTTCCAAATAATTAATATTTTTCATTATTGACCATGTATTGTATGTACCTTTGATAACACTAATTTTTTAAACAATTCACTATTATAAATATAACAGAAATCAACCAGCATATGAGATAAAATTACATCATACTAATGATTAACTTTTAATCATTTTTTTTAAAAAGCCCAATAGTTATCCACGAATAGAAAATGCATTTGGTGTATATAATTTGGGAGGAATGTCATGACTGAACACGAAATAATGCGTAATGAGATTGAAAACTATCTAAAAAAATATGCCATAAATGATGAAGCCCGATATGTAATAGCACCATTGATCGCCAAAAAATCATTGGAAATGAACCATCTTTATCAGGATCTCGGTTTTAAAAACCGCATTCAAATGGGTGCCTATATGTCCCAGTATTTTCCTCAGCTTGCCCAAATAAAACCAAAAGACAAACTTTGGAAAAAATTTCTTTATGATGCTATCGGAAAAGTGGCACCCGCATGTGCTACCTGCAATGATCAGGAGCATTGTTTTACATGTCTACTCGCTGAGGCAAGTGCATGAAGACACCTTCGATAACGACCACCGAGCTCTATACCCATCTTGACACTCTTATCAGCGCTGACATTCCTGTTTTTATTCACGGTTCACCGGGGATAGGAAAATCCTACATCGTCGCTGAGGTTGCTAAAAAACACTCTCTGACATTGGTAGATGTACGTCTCTCACAAATGGATCCTGTCGACTTGCGCGGCGTTCCGGCAATTCGCGACGAACAGACCGTTTGGATGGCGCCTGTGTTTTTTCCTCGTGACAAAGAATCAAGTGGTATTTTGTTCCTTGATGAATTAAACTCCGCTCCACCATCGGTGCAAGCAGCAATCTACCAACTGGTACTAAACCGTAAAATGGGTGAATATGAGCTACCGCACGGATGGCGTATCATCTGTGCCGGGAACCGAATCAGTGACAGAGGTGTTGTTTTTAGACTCCCGACTCCTCTTGCCAATCGGATGGTACATTTAAGTGTAGAAGCCCGTTTCGAAGATTTCAAACTTTTCGCTATCCGCGAAGCACTCCACCAATTTGTAATAGGATTTTTAGGTTTTCGACCCGATTTACTTACCTCCGAGCCGGTCAGTGAGGATGACAGCAATCCGGCATTTGCCACACCGCGCAGTTATCATATGCTCTCAAATGTACTCAAAACCAGTAACGATACCTCTCGTATCGCTCCCATTATCTATGGATTGATCGGATACGGTGCGGGAATCGAGTTTTTATCCTATGTCAAAGTCTATGAAAAACTTCCGGATGTACAGGCAATCTATCGAGGCGAGTATCCGAGCATCGATAAAAGCGAACCGGCACTGCTGTATGCATTGGTTTCGGCCATGGTGGAACTCTACCGCGGCGGAGAAGACGCATCCAAACATCTTTTCGCATTTGCACAAATCCTCCCTACGGAATTTGGAGTCATGCTCATAAAGGATGCTATCGTAAAAGATGCTTCTATTGCCGAATGTTCTGAATTTGACGCATGGATTGAGCGCTATGGCGACTACATCCTTTAGCGAGCAGCTTGAAAAAATACGGGTCCAATTTCTCTTCGATCATCCGTTTTTAAGTGTTTTGGCCTTATCGATACCTCATAAATTTCAAAATAACCCGCATATGTTGTTTGAAACAGACGGTGTCAGCATACGTGTGGATGAGAGTAAAGCTCTGGGGTATGACGACGGACGACTTAAATATCTTTACGCTCATGCTTTGCTGCATATTCTCCTCAAACACCCGTTTCGTATGCAGGGCCGTGACAAACCCACATGGAACCGAAGCTGTGATATTGTAATAGGTCTATTATTAAATGATTTTCAGCGTGTAGGAAATGCTGATGAAGATGCAATAGTCATCGAATCATTTCGCGACAAAAGTGTCGAGGAGGTATACAACACTCTCTATCGTGAAAGCGATGACGGAGAGGGCCAGCAAAGCGATACGAATCCAACACAACAAAAAATGGATATTATCGAGCATGAAGGCGATACAAAAGTAGCTGAAGAAGAGATCGATGCACTCATTATCCAAGCGATGGGAGCTGCACGGAAGCAGGGGAACATTCCTGCCTCATTATTGGAAATGTTTGATGAAATAACCAAACCATCAATCGATCTCCACACGCTGCTTCATGCGTATATGTCAGAGAGTTTTTTCGATAAAGAGTCAGACTTTTCCCATCCGAATCGCCGTTTTATCCATCAGGGACTTTATCTGCCGGGATACCGCTATGACCGCAATCGGTTGAGTTTTTTTATCTTTTTGGATCGATCTATGAGTATTACAGGGGAAGTATTTTCCCGTTTTTTAGGAATCATCGACTCCATTGTCCGTATGAGTCACGATTTTGAGGTGAGTGTTATCCCATTTGACGAACGCGTATATATAGAAGAAAAAAAAAGCTACGATGCGCAATCAATATTACCTAATATTAGTTTTGCAAAAGGCAATGGAGGAACACAGTTTGAGCCTGTATTGGAGTATCTCAATACCCATTCAGGTGAAAAGAATCTTGCCGTCATATTGAGTGACGGCTACTTTTTAGTTGAAAAAGCTCCTGCCATGCAGACACTCTTTTTGCTGAGTGAGAAAAAAAATTTAACAAGGTTTGAACGCTATGGAGACGTCGTCTACTTTGACTTATAGAGAACATATTGAAATTCTAAAAGATGATTTGGATTTTGAAGAGCAGGGGGACTCAATCTATCTTAATCATGAGGATGATGAAGCGCGGTTACTCTGGGCTTTTCATCGTCCCAGTGGCTCGCATCCACTTCAAGTAGGTGATCGTAATACTGACGTAGCTATTATGGCCTTTAATCACTCCCGTTTGCGGGCGTATGATCGTTTTACCCGCCTTAATCCTACTGTTATAGCTGATCCTGATTTACGTCGTCATATTCGTAACCGTAGCCGTATGCTCTTTCGTGCTCTGGTCGATAATGATTTCACAGAGCTATTAGATGTTTTGAGACTTTTCCCCGTTTTTATCGATCAAGCATGCGATCAGATGATCAATGGGCGTATTTGGAATGAAAACTATGCAACTGCATTTCGTGCATCGCATTTTCTTGAGATTGCGTCAGAACATATCAACGATAAATTAATCGAAGGGGTTATTCGCCGACTTAAACCGCTAAATACCTACAATTATGACGAGGCAAAAGATCTTTTGGTTGAACTGAGTACGCAGGCACAAAAATTGCATGAAACAATTAAGGAACATTATGTCAACGAATTTGAAAAGTGGCTTGAACGTGAGAAACTTCATCCGCTTCAGGCTATTGTTTTACAAAAACAAATAACCCACCTAAAGGAATCGCATGTCTGAGACAAAACTCAAAGTGATGAAAACTATCTTTAACCTCAGTGATGAGTGGGAATACAACATTTATGAATCGGACGACATCGCCGAGTATGCTCAATTAGATAAAACTGAAGTAAAAAATATTATCTCCGAACTCTATGACGAAGGGTATTTAGGTGAGTGCATGAGTATTGGCGATGACGGATACGAGACCTTTTATCTCAATAAAAAAGGGCGAGCCCTGATTGGAATAGAGTGATGGTGAAACTTGTCGTCTTTTATGAAAAACCCTTTTGTGCCGCAAACGCAAAACAAAAGCAAATTCTCCGATCAAGCGGGTGTACTTTGATTGAACGTAATCTTCTAGAACACGGGTTGAGTGTCGATGAACTGCGTACTTTTTTGGGAGAGAAGAGGGTACCTGAATGGTTTAATCCAGCTGCTCCCTCTATTAAAAACGGAGAAATCAATCCAGATGGGCTCAATGAGGCTGAAGCCCTAGAGCTACTCATGAATGATCCGATTCTCATTCGCCGTCCATTGATGGTCATCGGGACAGAAAAACTATGCGGATTTGATGAGAAGAGAGTTTCTGAACTATTGGAACGTTACGTTGAAGCAATGCCAAAAATTAATTGCATGGAAAAAGCGTGTCTCGAAAAAAAATCTGCTGAATAATCTACTTACATTCTTAATTTCCAATAACTGTAGATGTATCATGATATTTTCA
>NZ_JAQTQR010000095.1 GCF_028712165.1 Sulfuricurvum sp.
AAGAGAATGATATCAAGGATGCGAAATTTGTGTTTGAAGAGACTCTCGGATTTGAGATCGAGATGTTTCCGATACCTATGAGCGTTGCATTGCAGACGGCAATCAATGAAAACCGATCGATTGTTGATCTCTCGCAGCAGGGCGGGATTAAGGCGTATGCGTATAAAAAAAGTTCCAATTTAATCCGAAATCTTCACGAGAAAATCCGCGAATATGAAAACGTCTAAAGGGACAAAAGAGATGGAAAAAGTAAAAGAAAACAAATTCGCTGCGCGGGTGACCCAGCGGGAACTTTCAACGCACAAAGAGATCCAAACCGCTAAACATCCGGGCGGACGTCCGAAAAAAACGGAAGAGATCAAACAGAGCGAAAAGGTATTTTTGACACTCACAAAACAAGAGAAAGCAAAACTCGATGAACACACGGCACGCACCGGTGAATCGATCGCCGGAGCAATCCGAAGAGCACTTAAAGAGATGGGAATGATATGAAAGGGATAATAATGAAACGATCGATAATGTTAGGAGCAGCGATGCTTATGTTGGGCGGATGTGTACCTGAACCTACTCCGCAACAACCGCAAAAACCATGTATGAGTGCTGAACAGCTTGATGCATACGGATATGATTATCTTGCACGAGTGGCCAAACTGCTTCGCGAGGACAAAAAAAATATTGAGTCGTTTGAAGGGTTTATTAACACGATGAAAGGGACAGTTGATAACTATTCCGAAATGGTCAAATCAAGTGTCTATATCAGCAATGTTGTCCGATTTTTACCGATTCCCTATGCCGGAGAGGTTTCCAACACAACCAAACTGATTTCAAAAACCGTACTCAACCTCGGCGGTGCCGCAAGTGCGTTAAACCGATATAAATCCAGTACGGACGCATTTTTGGCGGGATTTGACAAACTGGATCGATCCAATGTAAAAGCGGCGGATGTATCACGACTGGCAGTGTATGCCGATACCAAATTGCTCAATGATGCGAATGATCTTGAGGCATCTTTGAAAGAGATTTCGTCATCAACGGCAATGATGGCGGCAACGACACAGAGTATCTCTGATGCACTCGATACGACGGGTAATTATGTCAATCAGGCGAAAAACTTTGTGGGTCTTTCACAACCCAACGGGGATGATAAGTCTAAAGTGGCACAAAATCGCAATTCGATCAATGCACGCATGATTCAACTCAATCAAAAAATCGCATCACTGGAAAAGAGCGGTCAAACGCATCGATTTAACATTGCAAAAGCACGGATTTATTCAGAGTTGGCGATGCAGTTGGAGCAGTAAAGACAGAAGCGAAAAACGCCTCTGCGAAGGAAAAGAATTAAGCTTTTTTCATAAATGCAGCGACAAGTACGATCGTACTGCCGTTGATTTTTCCCTCAATGTATCGTGCATCATCGGTAAGACGGATGTTTTTTACAATGGTTCCGCGTTTTGCGGTAAATCCTGCCCCTTTTACTTCGAGGTCTTTGATGAGGGTTACGGTATCACCTTCTGCGAGGATAGTTCCGTTGCTGTCGCGTTGAACGACCGCTCCGCCGTCATCGTTTGCGGCAGTGTTGAGCATTCCTGCTTGCGCCCATGCTTTGACGTCGTCTTCGAGATACATCATGTCGAGTTGGTCTTGATCGCCGAGTGCTGATAAGAGGCGATATGCCATTACCTGTACAGCGGGAACCTGACTCCACATACTGTCTGAAAGGCAGCGCCAGTGATCGGTATCGAGGTTTTGAGGGTTTTCGATTTGACTTTTGCACGTTTCGCAGATATAGATCGATTGTTCCGCAGAAGCGTCGCTCGGAGCGACTTCATAAGTAATTAACCCTTCCGTAGCCCCGCACAATTCACAGATATTTCCGCTTCTCTCTTGTAATGTTTGTTCAATACTCATAATAACACCTTACTTAATTAATAAGCGCATTATAGCGTATTGCTAGTGTGAGTATTGTATCCGATCCCCATCGACAAGGACTTTTCCTCTGTTACGGAGCAGCTTCATTGCGTTTAATTCATCGATTATAGGGGCTACAAAGAGGGCTTTGAGATGCATAACGGAGATTGCAAAATCATCTCTTTTGCATTTATTCAGTTCATCGGCGAGAATTGCCGGGGTAAGGTGTTTGCTGTCATAAGCCAATTTTGCGAATTCCGAAGGAAAAGAAACTTCTGTAACAAGTGTATGGATATTAGGACGCTCATTGAGCAGTTCCCAAACACGATCACACCGATAGGTATCTGCGGTAAACATGATCCCTGCACCGTTTTTTTCGATGATATAGCCGCAGCTTCCTTCCGTGTGATTCGTTTTGAAGGGAGTGAGCGTTACATCATCCACTGTACAAGGAGTTTCGAGTTCCAACTCGATTAGTTCGATAGTTTTTTCCGTATGGCCGATCAATGTGATCTCTTCAAAGTTCGGCCAGACCCGATGGTTAAAGATAAATTGTCTCAAATCATCAAGGGTTGACTTCAAACCGTAGATTTTCAGAGAGACTTTTTTTTGGGTAACGAAAAGGTCGGCGAGGAAAGGGATATCGATGATGTGATCAAGGTGCGAATGGGTGAGAAAAATATGTTCTATCGTAAATACATCATCTCCAAACGTATTGATAAGATTGCCGGCATCAATGACACAGTGGTTGCTTACGCGCAGGCAGGTAGTCCCTTGTGTGGGTGTTCGTGTCCCGCCGGTTCCTAAAAATTCAATACAGTCCATTTGCTCACCCTTACATATGAAATTAAATTATATTACAAAATATGCTAATTTGCGTTTTAAATATGACTGATCGATTTATAGGCATCCAATGTTCGTCATTTTGGAGCAACTTGTGTTATCCTTACCAATATTTTATACAACAGTTGCGCAAAGGAATCCGATGTCGCTCAAAGTCGTTCTCTCTCACAAAACCCATTATGCATTCGATAAACCGATCAACCTTTCTCCCCATGTCATCCGTCTTCGGCCTGCCCCTCATAGCCGAACCCCTATTGAGGCTTATTCATTAAATATTAAACCGGAAGACCATTTTATAAACTGGCAGCAAGACCCGTTTGGGAATTATCTTGCCCGTATTGTTTTTCCGGACAAAACAACTGAGCTAGAAATCGATGTCGAAGTTTTAGCGGAATTGGTGAGCATTAATCCTTTTGACTTTTTTGTGGAAGAGAGCGCAGAAAAGTATCCTTTTACCTACAGTAAAACATTAAAAAAAGAGCTCACACCGTATTTAAAGATCAGCGAAAAAGGGAAGCGGCTTAAAGCATTCATCGACTCCATAGATGTGACTCCTCGCCCTATCAACGATTTCTTGGTAGAGCTGAATATGAAGATCCATCAGTATTTAAGTTATACACTCAGAATGGAACCGGGAGTCCAAACGTGTGCTGTGACGCTCAAAGGCAAAACGGGTTCATGCCGCGATTTTGCATGGCTTTTTGTTCAGGTCCTTCGCCATCTTGGGCTTGCCGCACGTTTTGTCTCGGGGTATCTCGTACAACTTGCGGCAGATGTCAAATCGCTCGACGGTCCGAGTGGTCCTGCCGAAGATTTTACCGACTTGCATGCATGGACGGAGGTCTATATACCGGGTGCCGGATGGATTGGACTGGATGCTACGAGCGGACTGTTCGCTGCCGAGGGGCATATTCCCCTGGCATGTACACCGAACCCTGAAAGTGCCGCACCGGTAGAGGGGGCAATGGATAAGTGTGAGGTAGAGTTTACCTACTCAAACACGGTAACGAGAGTATTTGAATCGCCGCGTGTCACAAAACCGTACCGTGAAGAACAATGGGAAGCGATTGATGCGCTCGGATATCAGGTAGATAAAGAGTTAGTAGAAAATGATGTCCGTCTTACGATGGGAGGAGAGCCGACCTTCGTCTCCATCGACGATATGGAATCGCCCGAATGGAATACCGAAGCCGACGGACCGCATAAGCGGGAATTGGCCAATGTACTTTCACGTCGATTGCTTAAGACATTTGGCAAAGGGGGAATGCTCCATCACGCACAGGGGAAATGGTACCCCGGAGAGCCGTTACCGCGATGGATGTCAACGATTATCTGGCGTAAAGACGGTCAGCCGATTTGGAACAATCCCGATTTGTTGGCGAGTTTGGATCAGACATTTGATTATACAACCGAAGATGCCCGTAAGTTTTTGTCGCAGCTGTGTCTGAATTTGGGAATCAGTGACCAGAATATACATGATGCTTATAATGATCCGCTCGTCGCATTACTGCAAGAGTCTCTTTTGCCGATAGATGTTGATCCGATGAAAACAAGTATGAAAGATTCGTTAGAACGACGTGCATTGGCTGAAAATCTTTCCAAAGGGATTGACAAACCTGTCGGCTTTGTTCTTCCTCTTAACTGGGGAAGTACCCGATGGGTCACGTGCCGCTGGAAATTCCGTCGAGCACAGCTGTTTCTTGCTCCGGGAACTTCTCCGGTGGGATTACGTCTGCCGTTGGACTCATTGACGCATAAGCCCCATATCGAATTGGAACAGAGCTTTGAACCGGATTTATTCGGGGCATTTCCTTCGTTAGGAGAGTATCACAGTGCGGTAAAAGCACGTGCCGCGAAAGTGACAAAAACGACCAAAGAGTCAACCGATTATGATCTGTTTGTCCGCACGGCCATCAGTGTCGAGATCCGGGAGGGTAAACTCTTCATTTTTCTTCCGCCGATCATGAATACCGAAGCTTTCTTGGATTTGATCGCATCGATCGAAGAGGCAGCTGAAGCGCTTAAAATGGCAGTTATGATTGAAGGGTATGAGCCTCCGCACGATTTACGAATCGAAAAAATGCGTGTCACTCCCGATCCAGGGGTCATTGAAGTCAATATTCATCCGACGTCGAGTTGGGCAGAGCTTACGAGTGTCATCGATACTTTGTATGAAGAAGCCCATCAATCCCGTCTCGGAACGTTGAAATTTATGCAAGACGGAAAACAATCAGGGACCGGGGGAGGAAATCATGTCACCATCGGAGGCCTTACCCCAAGTGACAGTCCGTTGCTTCGGAATCCTGAGCTTCTGCGATCGTTGATTACATTTTGGCAGCATCATCCGAGTCTGTCCTATCTCTTTTCGGGGCAGTTTATCGGACCCACATCGCAGGCTCCGCGTGTGGATGAGGGACGGCTTGAAAACCTGTATGAGCTTGAAATCGCATTTAACCAAATTCCGGAAGAGGGAGAAGTCCCGTTTTGGCTTACTGACCGGTTATTTCGGCATATGCTGACCGATTTGACGGGAAATACCCATCGCAGTGAATTCTGTATCGATAAACTCTATTCGCCCGACTCTTCTACCGGACGGCTCGGTATTTTAGAGCTTCGCGGTTTTGAGATGCCGCCTCATGCACAGATGTCTCTTATGCAGATGCTGCTCGTTCGTACCCTTGTTGCATTGTTTTGGCGTAAACCGTATAAACACAAACTGGTACGCTGGAGTACCCAGCTGCATGATAAATTTTTGCTTGAGCATTATGTGCGGGAAGATATTCGGGATATCGTCGAGTTTTTGCGTTCTGAAGGGTATGCATTTGAAAATGATTGGTTTAACCCGTTTTTCGAATTCCGTTTTCCACTACTCGGTATGAGTACGGTCGAAGGGGTTCATTGTGAACTCCGAGGCGGAATCGAACCGTGGAATGTATTGGGAGAAGAGTCAAGTTCCCAGGGGACAGCCCGTTATGTAGATTCATCGCTTGAGAGAGTGCAGGTAAAAGTATCCAATTTTGTAGACGAACGGTATGTTCTTACCTGTAACGGGGTCCGCGTCCCTCTCGTCTCAACCGGAGTTGAGGGCGAATACGTCTCCGGTGTCCGTTTCCGCGCATGGCAGCCGTGGTCTGCACTTCATCCGACGATCGGCGTCGATACGCCGTTGGTATTTGATCTTGTGGATACATGGAATCGGCGTTCTATGGGGGGCTTCACCTATTTTGTTTCTCATCCGGGCGGACGTTCGTATGATACGTTCCCTATCAATACGCTCGAGGCACAATCTCGTCGTATTAGCCGTTTCTGGGGATTCGGGCATACCCAAGGGGAGATTGAAGAGGTGCATGAACCGATAATCAAACCTCAAGGAATATCAGGTGATGAAGTTGCTTCACGGGTTGTTTTGGACCATCCGATGAAAAAAACATTCTCATATCAGGAACTCCCTGGATCTTTGGAATATCCGCATACGCTTGACTTACGCCGAAAGTGGAGTCCAAATGCTCAATAAACATCTGTATTTATCCATTAAGGCAGCGATTTGAATTCGATGTTTGAAAATTATCATCTCAATTCATCGCATGATGAGATGTTTGATGAAGCAAAAAATATTCGCCCTCATTGGAAAACATTAAGGGATAATCTTGAGAAAATAGGTTTGGAGCAGCTGCGTTTCAAGCAAAAAGAGATTGACTGGCGTCTCGAAGATAATGGGGTTACCTATAATGTTTATAATGACCCGGGAGGGCTTAACCGTCCATGGAAACTCGATCCTATCCCGTTGATTATCGAAGAAGCGCAATGGACTGCAATTGAGCGAGGGTTAAAACAGCGGTGCAAACTGTTCAATTTATTGTTGCAAGATATTTACGGCGAGCAAAAAACGATTAAAGACGGGATAATTCCGATGGAAGTTATCTACGCCCACGGCGGTTTTATGCGGGAAATGCATGGGATGAAAATTCCTCTGGTCATTTATGCCGCAGACATGGCGCGGGGACCGGACGGAAAAGTTTGGGTTGTAAATGATCGTACCCAAGCTCCATCCGGTATTGGATACGCCATTGAAAATCGTCTCACAATGAACAGCGCGATGCAAGATTTATTTGAGGGAATTTCGGTTCAACGGCTTTATGATTTTTTTGAAACGTTCAAATCAATTTTTCAAAACGATAGTTTGGGACGCAACAGTGATCCGCTTAATGTCCTCCTTTCTCCGGGGCCGCACAACGAAACCTACTTTGAACATGCCTATTTAAGCTCCTTTTTGGGACTTACGCTGGTTCAGGGACAGGATTTGCTTGCTAAAAACGGAGCGGTATGGCTTAAAAGCTTGAAAGGACTTCGTCGGGTAAACAGTATTTTGCGTCGTGTGGACGAGACTTATTGTGATCCTTTGGAACTGCGTCAAGATTCACAGCTCGGTGTTGCGGGGCTTGTCCAGTCGATCAGATCCGGAGGAGTAGGGATGCTCAACCCTTTAGGGAGCGGAATATTGGAAAATGTCGGTTTAAATCCGTTTATGCTCCAATTAGCACGCTATTTTTTAGACGAAGAACTTATCCTTCCTCAAATTGCTACATGGTGGTGCGGTCAGGCTAAAGAGCAAAAATTTGTTTTGAATAATATGGAGCGTCTTATTATCAAAACGATAGACCGGATTGGAGAAAAGCATACCTTTGTGGGAAAAAACTTGACAAAAAAAGAGCTTAATGCCCTTCGTCTGGAAATACTTGATCAACCGCATCGCTATGTCGGGCAGGAAGAAGTCGAGTTTGCAAGCTGCCCAACACTAGTCAATGATTCAATTGAGCCGAGAAAGGTGGTTATCCGTGCCTATACGATTGTACAGAACGATGAATATACGTTGATGCCGGGAGCCTTGGTTCGTGTAGGAATGAGCAACGATTCTTTGATGGTATCGAACCAATTCGGAGGAAGCAGTAAAGACTTGTGGGTTCTGGGAGAATCTAAAATTGTGCCCTTAAATCCGCTGTTTCAATCCAAAACCGTTGTTGAAAATTCTCTTGAAAATATACCGAGTCTCAGAGCCGAAAACCTTTTTTGGCTGGGACGTTATCTAACGCGCTCTATCCTTACCGCACGGATGATTCGGACTACTCTTAAATATATGACGAATGCATCGCGCTACGATAAAGCTTCAAACCGACAAACGCAAGAGATGCTTACTAAAGCCCTTACTCATGTTACGATGACCTATCCGGGTTTTTTGGATGATGAGGGGAAAATGGATGCGTTTGATGAAATTGCTTCCGTCAGTTTTAATGCAATGCGTGTAGGGAGTTTGGCTCAGATTATTGCCATGCTCTCCAATACTAACACGTACGCCAAAAATCTTTTGCCGCTTGAAGCATCCCGTATTTTTGAACGAATGAGTCGTGAATGGAATGGCTTTTGTTTAGAAACAAAACCGCATCCTCGGTTAATGATTCATAATCTGGATAAATTGCTCATGCAGCTGATGGCCTATAAAGAGTTGATTCAAGAGAGTCTGTTCGCCGATCAAGGGTCCGTTTTATACGACATCGGTGCACGTATTGAACGTGCTCAATTGCTGATTTCCAAAGCTAGAGCATTGCTGATCCCTGTACACGATGTTGTAAGCGAATATGAAATTTTAGAGACACTTTTGACGACGTGTGAGAGTCTAAATGCCTATCGTGCCCGATATCGGACTTCGTTTGAAATGCACAATGTGATCGAATTCATGTTGCTTGATGTCAATTTTCCGAAATCGCTGATTAGTGAAATTGGAGGGTTGATGAAACTCTTTCCACAATTGCCGAAATTTAAAAATGCAACCTATCTTAGCCGATATGAAGAACCTATTTTTGAAGCTTTCTCAATGATGCGTCTCAGTAAAATCGATACACTCTGTTCTGTACCGAAGGATAAATATATACGCAATGAACTCGAAATACTTCTTTCAGGACTCTCTACCCGGTTATTATTGGCTTCCGGAGAACTATCTAAAACCTATTTTGCCCATTATGATGAGTAGCCAATGATATATACTATTTACCACAGTACCCGTTTTTTTTATCAGCATGAAGTTGGGTTTAGTCACAAT
>NZ_JAQTQR010000021.1 GCF_028712165.1 Sulfuricurvum sp.
CTGATGGCAGCACAGTTTCTTTTGGAACGGGGAGGCAAAATGTTTTTATGCAGCGGATATGATTTGAGTGATGTTAAAAGCTACCTGTTAGACGGTGTTCACAAAAGAGGTACCCTTTTCGTTTCAGAATCTTAAAAAAGGGAGAATTCCCTGCTGGTATCCCCACAGGTAATTGATACTTTTTATTTACTTTCTCACCGATATAATCGCTTTTATGATTAACGTACTAATGATTGAAGATGATATTGAACTGGCGCAGTTGTTGAAAACGCGCCTCCTAAAAGATGATATTGAGGTTACCGCAGCATCGACTCCGCTGGAAGGTTTAAGTCTGTTTCAAAAATGTTCTTTTGATTTGTTGGTACTCGATCTCTCCCTGCCGCAAATGGACGGAATAGAAATTTGCCGCCTGATCCGACAAGAGAGTGACGTTCCCATCATCATCTCATCCGCACGTTCCGATATACGGGATAAGATGATGGGATTTTCGCGCGGTGCCGATGATTATCTCCCAAAACCATATGACCCGCAAGAACTGATTTTTCGCATCGATGCCATTATGCGCCGTCTCCACCCTGCTATGGTTCAAAAAGCCACTCCGTTTATCGTTGATGATGAACGGCATGAAATCAGTAAAAACGGATCGATTTTACGGCTGACCCAAGCCGAATACGATATCGTTTCCTATATGATCAAAAAAGACCGCTACGCAATCTCACGAGAAGAGCTGCTGCTCAATATCGGATCGATTAAATACGAGAGCAGCCTAAAAAGTATCGATGTTATTATGGGACGTGTACGTCAGAAAATCGGTGATGATCCTAAAAATCCTCGATTTATTGTTTCTGTACGAGGGGTAGGATACAAATTTGTCAATGAATAAACACTCTATATTGAGGCTCATTAGTCTCTTTTTCCTTTTTATTTTTGCCCTTATCAATGCCCTATTTTGGATCGCACACCAGTATTTTCTTGAGCAGCATCAAGAAGAACAGCTGCGACGTTTTCTGCTCGCTGAAGGACTCATTCACCTCAGAAGCGGAAATTTTGACCATGAGTTACAACAGCTCATGATCCGGGTCTCATTCCATAGCCCTAATATACTCTTAAATGAGGGGACAACAGTTCGTACCCTCCCTTTCGGAAAAATGATCGAGTATCATCAAAAACACTATTTTGTTACAATCCCACCTCCAAAAATGCTGTTTGATCGAATGAATCACGAACACAAATATGAGCCTCATCCTATAGCGCATCGCGAGTTTAACCAAGTAGTTATTGAAGACTTGGCCCCGTATAGCACATTGCCGTTTTGGAGTATTATTATCCTTGTCGACCTGTTGATTCTCCTCTTTTTTGCCTATTTGGTCCGTAAACTGCTCCCTCTTCAGCGCCTTAAAGATGCAATTATCCATTTTAAAGAGGGCGATACCCATCTCAAAATGGCTATAAACGGACAGGATGAAATCGCCCAAATAACCCAAGAGTTCAATCTCGTACTTCAAAAAATCGCTTCGATGAAAGAGGCGCGGAGCTTGTTTTTGAGGAATGTTTTGCATGAGCTTAAAACACCGATCATGAAAGGCTCTTTGAGTGCAGATTGTCTCGATTCTTCTGAAGACAAAGAGAGACTCAAACGAATATTCAACCGAATGGATTATTTGTTAAACGAATTTTCCAAAATGGAGCAATTTAGCAGCGGAGAATGGTATCTCAATCTTCAGGAGTACCGCTTTGTTGATATTCTCGATCATACCTGCGATGTATTGTTGTGCGACAAAAAAGATATCACAGTCAAAGGGGAAGATTCCGCTCTCATCGTAAAAGTCGATTTTGAGTTATTTGCAATCGCGCTGAAAAATCTCCTCGACAACGCATTCAAATATTCCCGTTCCCGACCGACGCTTCTGATATTATCGCATTCGATAGAGCTATGCTCACTCGGCGAGCCATTGCCTGATGAGAACCGAACCTTTAGTAAACCCTTTAATCGCACATATGAAAGCTCTATGAACGGATTGGGGTTAGGTCTTTATATCACCAATGCGATCTTACTAAAGCATGGATTTAAACTCGAATATCACTACCTTGCTGGAATGAATTGTTTTAGGATTCGGTTACACTAATCAGATTAGTAAACTAAACTTTATATACTGAACAAATAATCGGCGATGATGCGGACGTTCGTCTCATCGTATGCTTTGTTCTGATAAAGCTCCGTGCTGCTGCTGTCATAATTGATCCGTGCGAGTCGTGTTCGAATACGAAACTCTTTACGCGGTTGATAGGTCGCATCAATGTTGTATTCGTCCGAATCGGGACGAGGATTGAGGGTAAGCGATGCAGAATTCGACTGTTTGCTATCGTTTTGATTGATACGCACGTATTTGGCGGAAACCTCAAAATTTGATAAAGGACGGTAAACTAGGATTGATCCGTAGGCTTTTGCAGCAGCGTTTTCACTCTCTCCGTCGATTTGGAGATCGGTGTAGGTGATAAACCCTCCCCACCCCATTTTCTCATATCGTCCACCTGTCCCCAGCAGGCTTTGATCGCCGATTTGAGTATACAGAGCGCTCAGACTCCACGCTCCTTTAGATACGGTGCCTCTAACTCCCAGTAAATACGTATTTGTTTCTCCCGCTGCATGCAATCCGATACTATTTTCACTCAAATACTGCAGTGCTCCTGAGAATGTTATTCCTTCGGATGATTTCCAAATCGAATTGTCAATAATCTGCACATACGGAGCGTTCATTACATCACGCACGTAGGTGTCGTACAGTTCGAGTTTAAAAGAAGGTTCAGGAGCATAGACCGCTCCCAAAACGGCAATATCACGATCGATTCCTAGAGTGTAGGTCGGGGAGCGGAACGTGTCATCAGCTTTATACTTCCAGCCCGTGATGTAGGAAGCTTTGAAAACAGTGTTTTTCATAGAGCGGTTCTCACTGTATAGCGCTTCAAAACTGTTGGGGAGCATACGGTTGTAATAGTCATTCGCCAGCGGCAGATCGAGACGCTGGCGTCCGAATTTAATCGATGTCTCCCCCGCTTTGTACTGTAGGTACGCTTCGCCAAGGGTATTAATGGAACTGCCATCAAGATTGAGATTATGGGTCTGCCCCGAATAAGGCATTCGCGTCACAGGTAATGCCCCATTACTCGAAAAGAAAGAGATTCCTCCATTTAACCCCGATATTGGCGCTGTTTGGTAGGAGAGTATTCCCCCCACGGTCAATGCTGTACGGTCGATTCTTAGATCGCGTTCTCCGTCATACCAAAAGGCTCGAAGTTGACCACTCACTTTTCCGTTTTTGAACACATCTTCAAGGTTGTCTGCACTACCAGAAACGCTCATTACAGCGAAAATCATCAATCTTACTAATTGTTGTGCAGCGTATTTTGATGAAGCCATATTGATCCTGACAGTAAATAAGTTTGCTATTTTACTGAATTATTGTTTTTTATAATAGCCCTATCAACGCCACCAACAACACCGGCGGTGTAATCACCAACCCTACTTTCATATATTCGCCCCATCCGATTTTGACCCCTTTTTGCGCCAAAACATGAAGCCATAACAAGGTAGCGAGCGAACCGATCGGTGTCATCTTTGGTCCGAGGTTACACCCGATGATGTTCGCATATGCCAATGCATGATTTCCCGCTTCGCCGATGGCGATATCCATCACCATAATGGTCGGCATGTTGTTCATTACCGAGCTGAGAAGTGCGGACAAAAAGCCTGTTCCGATGACAGCGTAGACATTTCCCATCGCCTGCATCTGTGTGATCAATCCGGCTAAATAGGTCGTCAATCCGCCATTTTTGAGACCGTAGACGACAACGTACAACCCGATACTAAACCACACAACCTGCCACGGTGCCGCTTTGATCGTCATGATCGGTTTGGTCGCTTTGAAATAGGTTGCGATAGCTAAAAATACCAATGCACCGCCGAGAGCGAATACCGATACGGGGAGATGATAATGGTCTCCGATGAAATACCCACCCATCAGCAGAGCCAAGAACCACCAGCTGAGACGAAACATCGTCATATTTTTAATCGCGGATTCCGGAGTCGCTAATTGGGTGATATCGATACGGGTCGGAATGTCTTTTCGAAAGTAGATCCATAATACGGAGATAGAAGCAATAATACTGAGCAGATTCGGCAGAAACATCGTTTTGGCATATTCCCAAAACCCGATATGGAAATACCCTGCCGTTACGATATTGGTAAGATTGCTGATGACCAACGGATTGCTGGCACTGTCGCCGATAAATCCACCCGCCATCAAAAAGGCAAAGACGGCAATAGGGTTCATCTTGAGATGTTTCATTTTGGCGAGTACGATCGGAGTGAGGATCAGTGCCGCGCCGTCGTTGGCGAACAATGCCGATACGAGTGCACCGAGAATGAGGATATAAACAAACATCAGATGACCGTTACCGCCACTCAAACGGGCCATTTTCAGAGCTGCCCACTCGAAAAAACCGATCTCATCGAGCACCATCGAGAGCAAAATAATCCCGATAAATGCCAGTGTCGCATCCCAGACGATAGAGGTGACCGTCCAAACATCGGCGATACTCACAACCCCCAAAACTACGGCTGCGATGGCACCGATAACAGCAGTTGTACCGATCTGCAGCCCTCGTGGCTGCCATATGACAAAAATGAGCGTTGCTAAAAAAAGCCCTATGGCAGTGATCATGAAATTTCCTTTTTTATTTAATCCGCTAAAAATGCTTTAACGTTTTCTTCGATCGAATCACGGACAGCACGAACCTGTTCCATGATCTCCTCATCGCTTCCGACAAATGTGGATGGGTCTTTCAAACTCCAATGCTCGTTTTTCATCACACCCGGGAATACGGGACATTGTTCCGCTACTGTCTCATCACAAACCGATATGACATGGGTAAAGTGGTGCCCTTCTTTATAGAGTTCAAAAATACATTTGGTTTGATTATTCGAAAGATCAAATCCTTTTTCCGCCATAGCACGAACAACATACGGATTCAGTTCGCCCGGTTCGATTCCCGCACTTTCGGCGCTCTCATCTTCATGCGCATATTTATTAAAAAAGGCTTCGGCCATTTGACCTCGCGCACTGTTATGGCTGCAAACAAACAATATTCTTAACACTCAATTACCCTTATGTATATTTTGACGGTATGGTAGCGTATTTTAGAATATATATCAATATATCTTGATATATTATTTTTATTTTGTTACACTGTCACAAATCGGAGGTATACTATGGATGTTTTTTTGGAAACTGTGTCGGCGCTCAATGATGAAACCCGCATCAAGCTTCTCGCATTTTTAGATATACACGGAGCGTCATGCGTCTGTGATCTGCAAGAGAGTTTCGGGATGATCCAATCTCGCCTCTCACGTCACCTCAAAATCCTCAAAGACGGAGGATTTTTACGGGTAGAACGGTGCGGAACATGGGCGTATTACTCTATTCGTAGCCCGTTGGATCGTTTCCGAAGCGAAGCGCTCGCCGAAATCCGCTGTCTGGGAATCGAACTCCCTCCACTGGTCAAATTATCTCAAAACGAAGGTTGTACTCTATGAAAAATGTTTTAATCCTCTGCACCGGCAACAGCTGCCGATCTATCATGGGCGAAGCACTGATCAACGCTAAAATGGGCGAGTGTGTCTTTGCTCAAAGTTCCGGAGTGAAAGCCAGCGGTACAGTTAACCCTCACGCTAAGGCACTTCTGGAAGAAAAAGGGTACTGGAGAGACTCGTATCATTCCAAAGTGATCGATACCGTCATCAATACCCCTTTTGATCTTGTCGTTACCGTATGCGATCACGCCCATGAGACCTGTCCGATGTTCCCAAAAGCGGTCAAGACGATCCATGTCGCATTCGAAGACCCGAGCGGAAAAGAAATAGAAGAGTATGCAAAAACACTCGATCTTATCGAAGCGACACTCTTACCGATCATTCAGGCGGAGCTCTGCGGCTGATGTGGCAGGAATTCAGCGGGACGATCATCCTTCAATGGCTCGGATTTTCCGGAAAACTCGGTGAGGCACTCCATTTTTTCCTCTATGACACGATCAAAATATGGTTCTTGCTCCTGTCAATCATCTTCGCCGTTTCGTTTTTACGAACATGGTTCAATACTGAAAAAGTGCGTGCCTATCTGGCGGGAAAACGTGAATTTACGGGAAATATCCTCGCGGCGCTGTTTGGGATCATCACCCCGTTTTGCACCTGCTCGGCAATACCGCTGTTTTTAGGATTTTTGCAGGCGCGTATCCCGATCGGTGTGACGTTCAGTTTTCTTATCAGCGCTCCGCTGAACAATGAGATCGCTATCGCAATGCTCTTTGGATTATTTGGATGGAAAATCACCGCAATCTATATCGGATTCGGTCTTTTTGTCGCCATTTTGGGAGGATGGGTCATCGGACGCTTTAATGTCGAAAAATACGTTCTAATTTCGGTACCGCCTCTATCAGGAGATATTGAAATACCGACGTATCGTCCCAAATTTAGTGAACGTTTAAACGATGCATGGGGCAATACCAGAGATATTTTCCATAAAATCTATCTGTGGGTCATGGTCGGTGTCGGTGTCGGTGCATGGTTCCACGGTTATGTCCCTGCAGAATTTATCGCGCAGTATGCCGGCGGCAGCGCATGGTATACGGTTCCAGTAGCTGTGTTAATGGGAATACCGATGTATTCATCCGCCGCAGGGGTCATGCCTTTGGTTGAAGTATTGACCCAGAAAGGGATGCTGCTGGGTTCGGCACTGTCATTTATGATGGCGGTCACCGCCCTCTCGCTCCCCGAAGCGATTATTCTCAAACAGATTCTCCATATCCGTCTTATCGCCCTCTTTTTTGCTATCATAACTGCAGGAATCATGGGAATAGGCTTTATCTTTAACACCATTTTATAGGAATTAATATGAAAATAGAAATACTCGGTACAGGCTGTTCAAAATGCAACGAACTGGAGATGAAAGTCAAACAGGCAGTGGCGCAGAGCGGTATATTCGTCCAAATCGAAAAAGTCTCTGACTTACAAAAAATCATGGGTTATGGTGTCATGAGTACACCCGGACTGGTCATTGACGGAAAAGTCGTCAGTACCGGAAAAGTATTAAGCGTTAATGAGATTGTAGAGCTGATCAAAGCACATTAGATGGAAAGTTTTTTATTAGGACTTCTTGATACGCACGGAGCTTTAGTATTCGTCGGAGCATTCAGTGTCGGAGCCCTAACCTCACTTGCACCTTGTTCCATCATCTCTGTCCCGCTGCTGGTGGGAAGCGCGTTGGGTATGAGTTCGCATCTCACTCCCCGCGAACGGGTAACGTTTACCTATCTCTTCTCCTTGCTGTTTGCATTCGGCGTGACGGTGAGTTTTTCGATTTTGGCATACATGGTGGCGAAAATGGGGTATTTTTTCTCCATCGCACCGCTGGAAGCGTATATTGCTGGGGCGATTGCGGCTATTACGATCGGTCTGTATTCTCTGGGGATACTCCCTGAGGTTATCGATAAATCGCGCTGGATGAGCCGCCTCATCACCCTGCGCTATGTGGGGGCATTTTTGATTGGGATGCTTTTTGGTCTCGTCTCTACCCCATGTGCCTCGGCTCCGCTGGTGGCCATCATCACGGTAGCTTCCAATGCCCCCGATTGGTACGCGTATGCCCTTGTCCTCACCTTCGCACTGGGGCATTCGCTCTTGCTGCTGGCAGCGGGGGTATCGGTGGGATTTGCCCAAAGTGTAGCCTCCAGCTCCAAAATAGCGTTGATCACAGGATGGATCACCAAATTCTTCTCCTTCGCCCTGATCGCTATCGGCGTCTATTTTTTCACCCTTGCCTACGAGCAATTTTAAAGGATTATCATGTTTAAATTCATTTCACTACTTACCCTTTGTGCATCGTTGTTCTCTGCCGAACTGCAACCGCGCCCGTATGCCCTAGTTTTGCAAGAGATAGGCAAAGGGCAAACGGTTATGGTCGAAACGGGTTCTACCAAATGCAGTGCCTGCAAAGAGATGGGAGAACTGCTTTACCGTGAAATGGAACTTAACCCCAAACGTAAGATCTTTTTTGTAAACGTCGGTGAAGAGCGTAGCGCGGCGCGTGCCATGAAAATCCAGATGATCCCAACACAGATCGTCTATGATTGGCAGGGCCGTGAAATCGACCGTCATATCGGCGGGTTTACAACAGAGGCTCTAAAACAGTTTTTAGCCAAGCATAAAATCTAAGAAAAATAGAAATCATTATTTTTAACTCTGTGATTATTTGTTGATAGTATTATGTTATAATTATTCTAAAAAGCAGTGATACAAATGCATGAATAAAAATTATAAATTCTATTTTCTGAGCTATTTCATTATCTTTGGGATATTCATCACTATCCTAAGTTCTCTTATCAGTTACAAAATTCATATGATCGATATAGAGGGTTCTGTAAAAAAATACGCCCAAGAAGTCTCCCTCAGCAGAAAAAATTATATTATAAAACCCCACATCGATCAAATGGATGATATTGTCATCTCGATTGCCAATGACAAAACCTTGAGAGATTTTATCAAGTCAGGGAGCTCAATCAAAAAACATGAACTTCAAAATCTCTTTTTAACTCTGACGAACTCTGATAAATCAATCATGCAGACACGCTTTATCGATGCAAGCGGAAAAGAGGTTATCAGAATCAATCGGGACAATGGACAGAGTCTTCCCTATATTGTCAAAGAATCTGATCTTCAAAATAAAAGCGGCCGAGACTATTTTCAAACTGTCAGCAAGATGAACACATCAACAATATGGCACTCAAAACTCGACCTGAATATCGAAAACGGGAAGATAGAGGTACCGTATCGTCCCACTATCCGTATTGCCGTTCCCCTTTTTATTGATAAAAAATTTGCAGGAATGGTCATCTGTAACATGCTTTCCAGCGAATTATTCACATCTGTAGAAAATTCTACCTCTTTTGATCTTTTTATCATCGACAAAGAGGGAAACTATATTCTCCATCCCAACAATAAATATTCATGGAACAAATATACCGGAACCAAGAGGGAACTTTATGAAGATTTTCCTGAAGATGCATCCTCCATCCTTGCAGGGAGAGCATCCGGTGCTAAGTTTTTTGCCTACCCGTTGAATTCTATTTTGAACAATGACGATAAAGCAATTTTAATACTGAAACCAAAAGCGAATATGATCGATTCATTAAAGAGCAGCAATAGGACTGCAACGATCATTGTTGCACTGTTAAGTCTGATGATCAGTATCCCTTTGGCAATATACGCTGCACGTTCACCGATTAAACTTCAACGTGCTTTGCAAAACTCCAATAGTGAACTCAAACGTTTTTCGGATATTATTGATCAATATGTGATCAGTACCACCACTAAAACAAGTGGAATCATCACCAGTATCAGCACCGCATTTGCCAATATTAGCGGCTTCTCCAAAGAAGAGATGATCGGAGAAAAGATGAATCTCATCCGTCATCCCAATACTCCCAAAACAGTGTTCCAAGATTTGTGGAACACTATTTTAAAGGGAAACCAATGGGAAGGTGAGATTCAAAACAGAGCAAAAAACGGTGAGGCTTATTGGCTCGAACAGCGAATCGTTCCAATCAAAGATGAAAACGGTTCGATCACCTCTTTTATGTCGGTAGGAACGGATCACACTGCAAAAAAAGAGCTGGAAGCCCTCGCAATGGTCGATAAATTAACCCATCTCTATAACAGAAGAAAAATGGACGAATGCCTCTATATCGAAGTAG
Organism: Sulfuricurvum sp.; assembly: GCF_028712165.1. Classification (GTDB taxonomy): domain Bacteria; phylum Campylobacterota; class Campylobacteria; order Campylobacterales; family Sulfurimonadaceae; genus Sulfuricurvum. The sequence goes on from NZ_JAQTQR010000021.1 coordinate 9,805, forward strand.
AAAAATCGAAACGCTACAACAAAGCTCTATCCCTCATTATGATCGATATTGATTATTTCAAAAAAGTCAATGACACCTATGGGCATCAAACAGGAGATGCCGTTTTACAAGAAGTTGCTGAACTCATCAGCAATAATACACGGAAAATCGATTGTTGTGCACGATACGGCGGTGAAGAGTTCCTCATCATGTGCCCTGAAACATCAAAAGAAGGGGCTATGACACTTGCTGAGCAAATCAGACATACTATTGAAAATTACACCTTTGATACGGTTAAGCACCTTACCATCAGCTTGGGTGTTTCCACATACGATAACAATGATGAAATGATGACATTGATCAAAAAATGCGATGAAGCTTTGTACACGGCAAAACATCAGGGAAGAAACAGGGTAGTATTTCATGCATAACACGTAATAGAGGAGATATTTGTTGTTTTTTAAACGATAGACTTTTACAATCTATTTCCTAGGCCTTTATACAATGCAGACCCAAACATTTGTTGACCGTGTCCCCCATATACTTTTTTTGTATTGGGTCATCAAAATCGCTTCTACCACTCTGGGCGAGACGGGTGCCGATATGTTCTCCATGACCTATGACATCGGATACGGCAATACAATCGTTCTCTTTATGGGGCTGTTTGTCATTCTCTTATCGATTAAACTCAGGGTGAAGCGGTATGAACCCATCATCTATTGGCTGACGTTTACCGCAACCGCTATCGCCGGAACGGCTATTTCGGATTTTATCGACCGTACACTCGGACTGGGTTATACCATGGGTTCTCTTCTCCTCGTATCTCTTTTAATCCTCATTCTATGGGGATGGTATATCAAAGAAAAAAGTATCAGTGTAGAATGCATAACCACTACCGGAGCTGAAATTTTTTACTGGATGGCATTTTTGGTCGCCAATACGCTGGGGACTGCAGCAGGTGATTTTTTAGCCGATGAGTTGGGGATGGGATTCGCTCAAAGTGCCATGCTGATCAGCACCATACTGGCTCTCATCGCTTTGCTTCATTACCAGAGCACTGTATCGAAAGTTCTGCTGTTTTGGCTCGCATTTGTATTAACACGCCCTTTTGGAGCGACATTCGGCGATCTGTTGACCAAAACCCATGAGCAAGGGGACTCGACCTCGGGACAATCGGCTCATCGGTGTTTTTCATGATCGTTCTCATCATAGCCGTAAGAGCAGAAGTGAAACGAGAACGTGAGATTAGATACTGTTAATGCACGCCCATCATTTTTTTGATTTCATCAGGTTTATCGTGGATACCGAAGCGGTCAATAATCGTCTGAGTCGCTTCATTATGACCGATCACTTCGACCGTTTTGCCCATATTGCGCAGTTTGATTACCGCTTTATCGAGTGCATACACCGCTGATATATCCCAGAAATGTGCACCGGTTACATCGATCACGATATGTTTCACCTCTTCTTTATAATCAAAGGCATCGGCAAAACGATCAGCTGAGTTAAAGAAAATCTGCCCGAAAAATTTATAAATTCGGGTATTGCTCGTCTCTTCAAACGATTTTTCCCAATACATCAAATGGCTTATTTTGTTCGCAAAAAAGAGTGAAGCCAGGAGAACTCCCGTAAAAACACCCAGTGCCAGATTATGGGTTCCTACCACTACAAAAACGGTACTCAGCATGACGATATTGGTTGAAAGAGGGAGCGTTACCAGCCCTTTGATCGATGCCCAGTTAAAAGTACCGATCGAAACCATGATCATCACTGCTACCAGTGCCGCCATCGGAATGATTTTGATCAGATCGCTCATAAAAACGACCATGATCAGAAGCAATACCCCTGCTATCAGGGTTGAGAGACGTCCCCGACCTCCCGATTTGATGTTAATGACGGATTGTCCGATCATCCCGCATCCGGCCATTCCGCCGATACATCCCGTAGCGATATTGGCGATCCCCTGCCCTTTGGCCTCACGGTTTTTGTCGCTGTCCGTATCGGTCATATCATCCACGATCGTTGCCGTCATAAACGATTCCAAAAGACCTACTGCCGCCAATGCCGCCGAATAAGGAAGAATGATCGATAATGTCTCAAAATTGAACGGAACCTGCGGCCACAGAAAGAGCGGAAGAGTATCAGGCAATGCTCCCATATCTCCTACCGTATGGACATCGATTCCCATGTAAAAAACAACGAGTGTCAAGACGACAATATTCACCAGCGGCGATGGGATCATTTGACCGACTTTTGGTATATACGGAAAAAGATAAATAATCGCAAGCCCTGCCGCCGTCAGTGCATAAACATGCCATGTGACATGGGTGAGTTCAGGCAGCTGCGCCATAAAAATCAAAATCGCCAATGCATTTACAAACCCGATCACAACCGTTCGGGAGACAAAACTCATAAGCGAGCCGAGTTTTAAATACCCTGCCGCCACCTGAAGTACACCCGTCAAAATCGTCGCAGCAAGAAGATACTGCAAGCCGTGATCCCTGACAAGCGTCACCATCAGCAGTGCCATCGCACCCGTAGCCGCAGAAATCATCCCCGCACGTCCTCCGACAAAGGCGATTACCGCCGCAATACAAAATGAGGCATAAAGCCCCACTTTCGGATCAACCCCGGCGATAATCGAAAAAGCGATCGATTCGGGAATAAGGGCCAGAGCAACGACGATACCGGCGAGAATATCCCCGCGAATATTGCCGAACCACTCTTGTTTGCTTGACATCAATAACATTCAAATCCTTGTGACAATTACAAAAACTCACTAAAAAAGGGGAGGAGAAAAGAGAATTTGCAGATTTAGATGTAGAAATTCTAACCAAAACGACCTAAACTCGGGGTAAAATTGAAAAATCATCCTTCTTTAGTGCCCATTTTGGTTTTGAAGTGATAGAATAAATTAATAAGAGAGTAAATTCAACACAATAGAGAGAAGAATGAGGTTTTTCCTGCTTTTAGTTTTGCCGTGTCTTATCTACGGAGGAGAACGGTTGGCATTTTCAGGAGCTACGACCATTCAACCGATCATAGAATATATTGCTCCATATTATGCCATTAAAAATGGTTATACCCTTTCAATCGAAGGTGGCGGTAGCGATCAAGGGATCAAAAACGTACTCTCCGGTAAAAGTGATATTGGTATGGTGAACCGTCCGCTTACAAACGAAGAAAAAGCTTCTTTGGACTATACCACTATCGGATATGATGCAACAGCATTCATCGTCCATAAAAGCAATCCGGTAAATGGCATAACTCGAGGACAATTGATTGATATCTACAAAGGAAAAATCACCAATTGGAGTCAGATTGGAGGAAACAATCGACCTATCATTCTCATATCGAAAAAGCCAGATCGCGGAACTATGCGGATCATTGAAGAGGAAACAGGGCTTTTTCATCCGTCTAATCCAAAAAACAATGATGAAACAAAAAAAATTTCTCGTAAAACATGGGACTCAGGATCCAATAACGATGCGATCGTATGGGTCGGCGGATTGTTTGATGCAATCGGATTTGTCTCATCCGGAAGTGCCGTCAGAAGTATTCAAGACGGTATGCCGATCAAAATTCTTGCATATGAAGGTGTAATGCCTAGCGAACAAACCATTTTCTCTAAACGTTATCCTATAGTACGAGAACTAAATATTATTTACACCAAAAACAATCCGAAAGCAAAAAAATTTGCATCGTTTATCCTCTCCGAAACAGGGCAACAGGCAGTCTCCCATACAAACTATATCCGGATAGATCATGGAAAATAAAAACTTTATTTTCAAGCTGATAGTTGCCAATGCCCTTATTATTGTAGTGGTTTTTGGGACATTCTATACCGTTTTTAACTTTTTAAATTTTCAGCTAGCAAAGAACACTCTGCAACGCCAAAATATGACATCTTTCATTCATTCATGCGACCATGTTTCTGTTAATCTTTACCAATCAGCCATGTTAAACAATTCTGATTATCTCACAGAAGCGGCACTGTCATCCAATAATGCTTTGAATTATCTACAGAGTCTCTCTAACAGCGGGTTCGATACCCGTTCACTCACAGAAAACTATTACGATTTTTTTCGCCAGACGGTTTTGACAACCTCTTTGGTTCTTGAGCACCGGCTGGATGAAGGGCATATAGCTGATCATATAAGCCACAAGAAATATCAAACTCTACACACGGCATTCTTATCGATGCGACAAAAAATCAATGAAGAACAAGAACGTATCATCATGGCAATAAATACATTGATGGGGTTCTCTGCCATCTTGCTTGTTATTATTATTATTGCCAATATAATGATTCTTTTCCGCTCTTTCAAATCGATACGGGCCAAAGAGAATGAACGTTCTGAAATGATTGCCGCTTTGGGAGACGGTGTATACGGAATCAATTCAAATGGAATCTGTACTTTTATCAACCGATCCGCACTGGATATGCTCGGATTTTTAGAAGAGGAAGTAATTGGAGTAAATCAACACCGTTTATTTCATCATCATCGATCCGATGGAACGATCTATCCGGAAGAAGATTGTCCGATACATCTCACTGAAATGGATCGTAAAATACGTCATTCTGAAGAGATGTTTATCCGAAAAGATGGGACATTATTTCCCGTCAGTTTAACGGTTGCTCCATTAGGGACAGATAGATCCATTGTCGTATTTCAGGACATTACTGTGCAAAAAGAAGAACAGGCGATATTGGATGGATTTGCAAACTACGATACGCTTACTGCATTGCCCAATAGAAGACTTTTTACCATTTTGGCAGATCAAGTAATTGCCCAAGCTAATCGGGACAATAAAATGATTTCAATCGGATTTTTGGATTTGGACGGGTTTAAACAAGTCAACGATACCTATGGACATGATGTTGGAGACATCCTTTTACAAGAGGTGGCAAAACGATTTAAATCAACACTACGCCAATCCGATATTATAGCCCGGTTCGGAGGAGATGAATTTGTCGTCCTTCTCACATCGATTGATACAAAAAATGAGGCAGAACTATCCTTTAAACGGCTTATTGACCAAGTCTCTGAGCCAATCGTTCTGCATTCTTTTGAGATAAAAGTTGGGGTGAGTATTGGTTATACACTGTATCCGCAAGACAGTGGTGATATTGACTTGCTGGTTCGGCATGCGGATATTGCAATGTATGATGCGAAACAATCCGGTAAAGGTCGGATTCGACGATATCAGAATCAAGAGATCATCTAAATGCAACTGTGATGGCATAAGCATATGAAAATAAAATCACTCAACCGTAATATTATTGCCCTTGGGGCAAACAGTTTCTTCACCGACTTCTCTACCGAAATGATCCTCCCGCTGCTCCCCATTTTTTTGGAACGTTTTTTACACGCGACCAAAAGCGAAATCGGCTTGATCGAGGGGATGGCGGAGTTTGGAGTCGCGATGCTGATAGCACTCTCAGGCTTTTATTCTGATCGCCTCGGTAAGCGAAAAGGGATCACCGTATTCGGGTACGGAATGTCCAACCTCATCAAACCGCTCGCATTTTTTGCCCAAAGCGCCACTATGATTGCCATGATCCGTATTGGTGACCGTTTGGCCAAAGGGGTCCGTGTTGCTCCGAGAGATGCCCTTATCAGTGCTTATACCCCTAAAGAGATCAGCGGATTCGTCTTCGGATTTCACAAAATGATGGATGGTGCCGGGGCACTCGCAGGCTCACTCACCGCTTTTGGCGTATTATGGTTCTGGGGAGAGAGTGAATCGTCCTTTCGCACTGTTTTTGCCATCAGTTTGATACCCGGTCTCGTATCCATGATGATCCTCATTTTTTTGGTTACCGATGTCCCCTTTACCCCTGCTTCGATCCGCCGATTCCGCCCGGAAGCACTTCCTGCACCGTTTTACTATCTGGTAGGATGTCAGAGCCTTTTTAGTCTTTTTGCCATGAATTACTCGTTTATGCTCCTCAAGGCAGAAAGCAACGGTGTCGCTCTGGTTATGATCCCCCTCGCCTATGCACTCTACAATCTCACCCAATCGGCGTTTGCCATACCGATCGGAAAAGCAGCCGATCGTTTCGGCAAACCGGCATTGCTCTCCTTTATCTACTTGGCTTTTGGGTTGGGGGCGCTTGCCATGGCTTCCGGTTCGATCTGGGGCGTTTGGTTCGGATTCGCTATATACGGTTTTTTTGCCGGAGGGTTTAATGCACTGGCCAAAGCGATTATCTCCGATACCGCACCGCAGGAGCTCAAAGCAACCGCATACGGCGTCTATTATACGGCCGTGGGTATTATGACGCTCACCTCGCTAACCTGTGCCGGATGGCTTTGGGATCATTATGGAAGCACCCTCGTATTTTCGATAGCATCGATCGCAGCACTTATACTGTCAGGGATTTTATTTGCGATACGAAACCGATTTAAAATGTGACCCTTTTATCCGTTTTTCATAATTAATTGAGAGACCATCTGACTCATGACATCATTTTCAATTATTATGTTGGTAATACCGAGTTCGGATATGATGTTTTTTTCATGTTGAGTATGCACTTTTACAATAATTTTTGAACTTTCAATAAACTGCTGTATTGTTTGACACACATGATAAAGTTTGGCTGGGTTGTCTATGGCGACTATGACATACTTCGCCAATTGTATATTTGCTTTTTTTAACACCTCTTTTTTCAATACATTCCCGAAAATGGCCGGTTCCCCCATTTTCTGTATTGTATGGTACGTATTGATATTATTCTCAATAGCCAGATAAAATTCCCCTTTTTCTTTAAGTGCCAAAGCGACATTACGACCAAATTCTCCAAATCCCAGAATAACGGTGTGATCTTTCAATGTATCCGAATCTATAGGATAATCGGTTTGATCATCCTCCTGTTTTAAGAACGTATCCGTCAAGGGAGTTAAATACTTCAAAATGAGCGGAGTTATAATCATGGATAAAACGATCGTCGCAATCAATATTTGACCGTACGGCGGGACAATAAGTTCATTTGAACGTGCCAACTCCAAAATTGCCAATGAGAACTCCCCGATCTGTACAAGACTGAGAGCGGTTTTCAGACTTACTCTTTTACTTTCGTTAATTCGGATTAATCCATAAATGATGATGAACTTCAACACCATAACAGCCAACAGCAACATCATAATAATATGCAGTTTCGAAATCAAAAGGAAAAAATCGATTTGCATCCCGACGGTGATAAAAAAGATACCGAGCAGCAGGTCTCTAAAAGGTATCAAATCTGCTTCCGCCTGATGTTTGTATCTTGTTTCGGCGATTAGCATACCTGCAATAAAAGCACCCAATGAATACGAAAATCCGAAGAAATGGGCAATATAGGATGCCCCTATCGCCAAGAACAGAACACTTCCGACAAAAAGCTCATCCGAATTTGTTTTGAGAATCTGGGTTAGAAAAGGCTCCAGTATATACTTTCCGAATATCCACAAAAATGCCAATAATGCCGCTGCACTGATCACCATATTTTGCAGTGCCGAAGAGATATCATTCGTACTGCTGCTCATAAAACCGATAATAAGCAAAATAGGGATAACGGCAATATCCTGCATAATCAATATTCCGAGTGATCTCTGCCCATGCCTGCGGTTTATCTCGCCGCTTTCATTGAGCAGTTTGAGTACGATAGCAGTTGACGAGAGAGCTATAACAAGTGAGATAATGATGGAAGATCGAAGCTCTATATGTGCACTATAATAGGTGAGTAAAAACACTACCGAAGATGTCAGAAAAATTTGGAGTGTACCGGTGATGAATACCTCATATTTCATTCGCTTTAAATGCGCCAATGAAAATTCCAATCCGATAGTAAACATCAAAAAGACAACACCGAATTCGGCTATTTCTTTTAATTCGTAATTACGTACGGCATCATGCAAATCAAATAGATAGGCGATGATCGTTCCGGTAAAAATATATCCGATGATAGTGGGTAAATAAATTTTTCTGAGAAAAATATTCGTCAATAAGGACAATAAGAGTGTTGTTACGATAATACTTAACACACTTTTACCGCTCCTTTATATTTTGATTGATTGTAACGCAAAAGGCTTAAAGAGTATCACCGCACCTAGTTCTCAGAACAATCGCCCTATTTTTCGAAAACCGATCCAATACATCACTCCTCCCACCGCGATAACACCGAGAAAATAAGGCCACAGATCGATCCACTCCGTTCCGCGATAAAAAATACTCTCACTCCCTTCGATGTAATAACGCAAAGGGGAGATAAAGGATACATACTGCAATACCGGATGCATGGCATAGATGGGTGTCCATGCACCGCTCAAAAAGATCAGCGGCATCATAATGACGATAGAGAGCTGTGCGACCTGCATCACATCACGGGCGATCGCCGCGATAAACAGACCGATTCCCGAACCGGCAAAAACAAAGAAAAAGCTCAACAGTAAAAAAGCACTGAGCGAACCGTTCACCGGTACATTGAATATCCCCAATACGACGAATCCCAAAGAGATCACAATACCGGTCATTACAACGATGATCTGCGAAAACGATTTAGCCAGAATGATAACCTTCGGATTCACAGGCATAAGGAGCATTAAATCCCATGTTCCCTGCTCTTTTTCACGCACAAAGACCACCGCGGTCAGTATAATAGAGAGCATGGTTATAATAGAAAGCAATTCGGTAAGTGCCATAAAGGTATGGTTGTCGGCATTTTGATTGAATAGTTTGTGAGTAACGATATCGACGGGAATATTTATTTTTGAGATATCCAAAATGATATGCTGCAGGTAGTTTAGTGTGGTATAGGCCTGGGATGCCGCTGTAGCATCCATCAATATATCGAGTTGTGCCCTTTTGTTTTGTCGCCATTTTTTTTCAAAATCTTCATCAAAGACGATTCCGACAATGATCTCCTTATCGAAAATCGCTCGGCTGAGTTCACTTTGACTGTTAAATCGGCGCGGTGCAAGAAATTCGGGGCCGTGCAAATGGGTCAGAATCTTTTGGCTCAACCCCCCTGCTGTACCGTCTACATACCCTACGGCTACGTTTCGGGGATTGATCTCGATTCCGCTTCCCGCGATGTATACCTCGACGCTGAACATATACAACACGACCAATACAAGCTGCCATGAGCGTATAAAACCGATTAGCTCTTTTCCGACGATTGACCAGAATATACGGATCATTTGATCTCCTTACGCAGCCATAGAGCCCCGAGACCCAGCAAAATCACCCCATACAATGCTAAAATCACTAAATAGAGCTGGGTTTTCTCTGACGCGAGACCTTCACCGACCAAAAAAACATCGTAGAGGATATGGTTGTAATACATCACCGGAAAAACATGGGCTTCATAACGTGACATCCCGACCATCGAGGATATCGGCATGATGATACCCGAATACATAAATCCCGGAATAATCGTTACCATAACGGTCAATACTACGGCGACAATCTGGGTTTTGGTTATAACTGAAATCAAAATTCCAATCGAAATACTGACGAGAATATAAAATTCAGAAGCCACCCAATAAAGCCAGAAACTCCCCCGAAACGGAACTTCAAAAAGATACAGAGCCCACAATAAAAGGATAAAAATATTAAGCGAATGGAGTAAAAAAACCGGTATAAGTTTGGCGGCTATAAACTCCGCTTTTGTAAGAGGAGAGGCATAAAAATTAAAAATTGTCCCCCTCTCTTTCTCTTTAACGATGAGCAGTGCGGCAATAATTGCCGGGGCGACGAGCAAAACCAATCCGATCAGCCCTGGGACAATCGCGTCTTCATCCCGCATAGCTTGATTAAAGAGAGTTCGCTGATTGATCACGATTGAGCCATTCGTCGCATTGGGAATCAAACCTGACGCCGCATTGAGGATCACCCCCTGCACATAGCTCTCCATCGTCGAACCGCGGCTCGGAAATGCCGCATCGACATAGATACCGATTTGTGTCGTTTGACCTTTCAAAAGGCGTTTTTCAAAGGCTGCCGGGATAATAATAATCGCATCGCTTTGAGCTTGTTTAATCTTTCTCAGCGCCTCGCCTTCATCCATAAAGGTTGTTGTCGCATCAAAATATTTGGAGTGTTCAAATTTACTCGTCAACAGATTGGAGAGATGGCTTTGATCGTTATCGATAATCGCGATCCTCGCATGAGTTACCTCCATCCGTATCCCATATCCGAACAACAGCAAAAGCATCGTCGGCAAAAGATAGACCATGATGATCAAACGAGAACGTACAAGTTCGTTCATTTCTTTTAGGATATAAGCTTTGAGTATCCCTATTCTCATCGGTAATACTCCAAAAAGATCTCTTCAAACGTTTGTGCATTCGGGTGCGCCGTATAGAGGTTGGCAATCGTGTCGTCTGCAACTTTTTGCCCCTCACGCATGAGGACAATCCGATCGCAAAATTCCGCTTCGCTCATATAGTGTGTTGTAATCAAAATCGCAATTTTCCATTTCTCTTTCAAGGCCACCAACAACTGCCAAAACTGAGCACGCGCTATCGCATCGACCCCCGATGTCGGCTCATCCAAAAACAATATGACCGGTTCATGCAGCAGTGCGGCGGCAAGCGAAAATCGCTGATTTATCCCCAAAGGAAGTTCAGTAGGGATAGCATCCATATACTCCTCAAATCCGAGCTCTGCCGCATAACGAGCGATTCGTTTTATCGCTGTATCCATCGGTATTTGGTGCATTAAAGCAAAATAGAGGAGATTTTCTCGTACCGTCATATCGTTATAGAGGGCAAAATGCTGAGAGACATACCCAATGGAACTTTTAAGTGCCTGACGATCTTTGGCGGTTTCAATCCGTTTTCCCAGCAAACTCAACTCTCCCCCGTCAATCGATAAAAGCCCCAAGAGCATTTTGATAAAAGTCGTTTTTCCGGCTCCGTTGGCACCCAGCAATCCCAAGATCTCACCCCGATTAAGTCGGATATCAACATGCTCATTGGCAATAAAATCGCCAAAGACCTTCGTCAATCCAATAGCTTCCATTACAACCGAAGCAAAAGAGCTGTCTCCGTCACGAGGTGTAATTTCGACGGGTGGGAGAAGACGGTTTTTTTGAAGTGCGTTGACAAAAAACAGCGCTTCCAGCGTCGGGGAGATGTGTTCAGCCTCAAGAGGCTCCAGCGAATAGGTCGTATCCAAAGTACTCATCGAATGAAGATTCGCAGAAGGGGTTAATACATACGTCATCTCCCGCACCGATTCAATCAACTCTTTCGCACTCCCCTGTGCGATGATCTCTCCGCTATCAAACAGCAATACCCGATCCATTTGCGCCGCTTCTTGCATATACGCTGTACTCACCAGAACAATGGTCCCCTCATCACGGCGTATCTGATCGAGAATTTTCCATAACTCAATCCGACTCAGAGGATCGACACCCGTAGTCGGTTCATCCAAAATCAGCAATTTCGGACGATGAAGAAGCGTACAAATCAGTGAGAGTTTCTGCATCATCCCGCCGCTCAGGTTTCCGGCTCTTCGGTCAACAAATTTATCCAAACCTGCCATACGAAGCAGCCTGCTTTTGTACTCATTGAAGCGATCATCCTGAGTGATATTCCGAATATTGGCAAAAAACCTGAGATGTTCACCGACTGTGAGCAGATCATACAGAACCAATCCTATCCCCTGAGGCATAAGTCCTATCTGAGATTTTAGCTTTTCGGCTTCGGAAGGTGAATGGTAAACACTGTTTTGAAACGTAATTTGCCCCTCAAATCGGATGACTCCCGCAATAGCATGGATCAATGAACTCTTTCCGGCACCATCAGCACCGATAAAGCCGATTATCTCACCTTCATTAACGTTTAGAGTGGCTTCTTTGATCGCAATACGTTTGTTATGAGTGACACTTACCCTATCAATCTTCAGCATTCCCATCATTTGCATCCGTTTTACTCGGGTACTGCATGCAAGCTCGTAGGCAGCCCTTTACCATCCAATGAGATAACTCCTATTGCCGGAATTCCTAATTTCAAAAGAGGATCTACTTTCAGAGGCTGCAGGTGTACGGCGAAAACCCGCTGGATACGATCACTCGCTACGCTCACCTCTTTAGGGGTAAATTCTGCTTTTTGCTCTATCCGAACCACTTTGGCCTCAATCGCTCGATCAGGGGCGGAATCCAAAAAGATTACGGCCGGGTCACCGATTTTAATTTTCCCGTTTTGCAGCGTGTCGACAAAAATTTTCAGATAAAGACTTTTAGGATCAATCAAGGTCGCAACCGCCATTCCCGAACCGATAACTTCACCGTTATTTGCAATTTTTTCCATAACAAACCCATCTACGGGAGAACGGAGTTCCATTTCAGACAGGACAGCACTCATCTGTGTTTGAGAAGCCTTCAAAGCTTTTATCCCAGATTCCGAGGCTTTGATCCCCTCACGCAAAGCGGCAATTTTCTGCTGTGCTGCGGATGCTTCAATCTGATCGCTTTGTGTTATCTCGATAGCACTATTGAGCTGCTCACGTTTGTCCATTAACGAGGAGAGCTGATCTTTATCACTTTGAAGTTTCAACTTAGCCATTTCCAGCTGATGTTTTTCAATCAGACGATTGGTAAAAAGATTATTCAAGCGCTCAGTATCCCGCTGATCTTGGGATACAACACTTTTTTGAGTATTGATCATTTTATCGAGCTCATCTCGCTGAGCATTTTTGATAGAGTTGTTTGCTTTGGCCTTAACCAGAGATTCCGGGATACTTTTTTGCGCGATTGATAGTTCGATCTCTCTTGCGGTGAGTTGCTGAGTCTGGGCTTCTATCTGCGCATCGATTTGAGCTTTTTGGGCTTTTTGTTCTTCACTGTCGATGATTGCGATAATGGAGCCTTTTTGAATCGCTTCACCCTCTGAAATATCCATTTTAGCAATACGCCCGGGATATTTTGCATTCATATTAATCAAATCGCCATCGATTCGTCCGCTCCCCTGCACCAGATTATCCGGCAGCACTTTTGTATGAAGTTTAAAGTAGATCAGCAAAACAGCAAAAGCAAAAAGGGCTGCAACCGCAACTCCCAGCCAATATTTTTTAGCAATCTGCAGCATACTATCCGTCACTCCAATTCATTATTTTTCATATTACAGTTTATTGTAGCTATACTATATTCTTCTTCCTTAACTAAGAATGAATTAATTTTTTCACGAATACAATTGAGACAAAATGATCTTCTCTTTTTTGCAGTCAAACTATACAAGGATCTCGTGTGAAACGGTTGCTTACTTTTATTTTTCCAACATTGATATGGGCGCAGAGCTATCCGGAGGTAATTTCCGGTCTGGATCATTCCCTGATGATTCAAAGCGCACAGCAGTTAGAGACAGCCGCTTTAGAGAGTTTCCGTGCTGCGGAGGGGAAAAATTTGCCGACGTTGGATGCCAGTGTCAGTGCTATTAAATTCCAAGAGACTCCTACCGTCACATTTGGATCGGTAAAACTTCCGATGGGAACCAAAAACCATACGGAAGGCTCACTTACACTGACCTACCCCCTCTTCAGCGGTTTTGCCATCAGTTCCTCTATCGAAAAGTCAAAATTCTCCCATGAAAAAGCTGTATTGGAAGTTGCCGACCTCAAACGAAATCTCTATGTCAATGCAACGAAACTTTACAGTGCCGTTGCCGCTGCCGATGAGATTATCGCAGCACAGGAAGAGGCGAAAATCGCGATCGCTGAATCGTATGCTAAAGCCAAAGGACTTTACGACAACGGTATGTTAGCCCCCGCAGAGCTGTATGCCATAGAAGCCAAAATATTTGAGATCGATGCACAGATAACAGAGAGTCAAAACCGTAAATCGCAGGCCCTCAATCAGCTCTCCTATCTCACCGGAGAAAAAATCCTCTCGGCGCATATCCCTGCAACTACACTCCCGGTGATAGAAGAAAACGACATGATCACCATTGCATTATCGCAGCGTGAAGACATTCTCGCATTGGCAAAGTCTATGGATATGGCGCAAAGTGATATTAGGATTGCCCAAAGCCGCTACTATCCGAGTGTAGCTCTTATCGGAAGTCTCAAAGGTCAGGGAGATTCGTTGGAATTTGACGGTGATGGCTACACCAACGGCAACAAAAGCTATGCCGGAGTCGCCGCTTCGTGGAATCTTTTCAGCGGTTTTAGCGACATACATACAACCGAAGCGGCAAAAGCGGCTAAGCTTGCATCTTCACTCACACTGGATGATTATAAAAAGCGGATTATTACCGAAATCGACAACGCCTATCTGGATATTCATGCCACCCAAAGCAAACTGAAAAGTGCGCGGATGCAGGTAAAAGCATCCGGTGAATATGCCAAACTCACTCGCGGTCGTTTTGAGAACCAGCTTGCCGGTGCCGATGAACTCAGCCGATCGATTGCGGATCTCGCTTCCGCTAAAGCCAAAACAGCAAATCTGCAGAGCGAACTGTTTAATCAAACTGCCGTTCTATGGCTTGAGGGGGGATTGGACGCATTTCAAGACAAAGTAATCGGGACATTCCATATCAATCCATAACCGGTTATTTGAATGTAACTCCGCTGTATCGATCATATACCCACTCTGCCACAGCTTGACGCTCTTTTTCGGAGAGTTTCCCTTTGAGCGAAGGCATAATCCCGAATTTTTCGATCGCCATCGGATGACACATACTGTATTGAACACTCGGGTTTTGAATGTAGTCTTTGATAAATGCGACAATTACCCGCCGTTTAACATCGTTGTCATCATCAGCGATAATGACATTTTCTTTGAGACGATTTGAAACTTCGACCATAGGAGGAGCTTTGAGAGTGGCTAGATGTTTCATGACTTCTTGTTTCTCCATCATCTCAACATGGCACTTCATACAGTTTTTTTGATACACACGGTATCCGTCCGCTCCCCATAGTGTATATCCTGCTAATACTAATATCCATAATAATTTCATTTATTTTCTCCCTTTCCTTTTTTACACTGAATAAGTCGTTCATCATCGATAAAATCGATCAATAATTTTCGTACCCTCTCTTGCCAAAGTGTCCCGAATAAATCACATTCCTGTTTATCGGCTCTATTGGATAAAATAAGCGGGAGCAAGGTGCCCATCTGAGGATCAACTGCTACGATGGAGGGATCATAGCTCAAAATAACACGCTCATTTGTATCGATACGTTCCAAAGCCATCTCACCTTCTATGACTGCATCATAACTAAGTAAATTGCGTCGATCAAATTTTTTCCCCAATCCGTGAAAACCGCCGCTTTCAGTTGCACCCGTAATCATTGAAGCAACATTTGCGACTACCCCGACGATGCCTTCTCCAAGTTTGCCCTTCATCAGCACTTTGATCTCACCCCGCACGGGTATCTCCTCTTCATACAACGATTTCAGCCCGGATCGTACCATCAAAAAGGCACCAGCAACCGTAGGACACGAATGTCCTGCCAATTTCACCGTATCTTGATAGCTGTATTCCATCAGTCCGTTTTCTGCCGCACCTAACACTTCAGCCAACGGATCAAACATGCGGATCGATGGTATAAGATTAAAAAAAGCAGGAGTATTCATATTTTCCCTTCTATGTTTAAAAATTAACAGATTATAAACTCTTAGCAAACCATTTGACTTGACCGAAATCAAGTGCTACACTTTCGCACACGTTATCCAAGGATGATCTCCGATGCTACGCAAGGTTCACGACTCTCTAGAGCCAAAACTTGTTACCCTCTTTCGTCGACAAGGCTACTCATGGGCTGATTTCAGTGCCGATGCGATTGCCGGTCTTGCAGTGGCTATCGTTGCACTCCCTCTCGCGATGGCAATTGCGATCGCTTCCAATCTACCCCCTGAACGCGGGCTTTTCACCGCTATTGTTGCCGGATTTTTGATCTCGGCACACGGGGGAAGCCGTTATCAGATCGGCGGGCCAACGGCGGCATTTATTGTGACCGTGGCGACCGTCGCAATGAAACACGGCTATGAAGGACTCGTACTCGCAACCATCATGGCGGGGATGATCTTAATGGTGATGGCTTTTGTCCGTGCGGGAGAGATGATCAAATTCATCCCCTATCCCGTTGTTATCGGATTTACTTCCGGGATTGCTCTGCTCATCGCATTTTCGCAAATCCGCGATTTTTTCGGTCTCTCCATCACAACCGTTCCGCCCGATTTTATCGATAAGCTCACCGTTTATGTCGCCCATCTTCACGAAACCAACTTTGTTGCGGTCGTCGTTGCACTCGTTTCTATCGGTATCATTCTCCTCTCCAAACGCTATTTTCCGAAAATTCCAGGACCTATCATAGTTGTCACCCTCTCGGGGCTTGCCGTGTGGGGGCTTAATCTCCCCGTCGATACGATTGAGAGCCGTTTCGGAGCTATCCCTTCTATGCTCCCCACTCCGGTATGGCCTGACATAACATTCGATAAACTGCGCCTTATACTCCCCGATGCTATCACCATTGCAACCCTCGCTGCTATCGAATCGCTCCTCTCTGCTGTTGTTGCCGACGGAATGACCGGCACACGCCATAAACCCAATGCCGAACTCTTAGGCCAAGGGATCGCTAATATCGCTTCGGGAATATTCGGCGGTCTTCCCGCTACCGGAGCCATTGCCCGAACCGCAACCAATATCAAAGCGGGTGCGCGTTCTCCGGTAGCGGGGATGATGCATGCCGCATGGTTGTTTCTTTTTATGCTGCTCCTCTCCCCGCTGATCGTAAAAGTTCCTTTGGCGGCTTTGGCGGCGATTTTGATGATCGTTGCATGGAATATGTCGGAGATCAAACATGTTCGAGAAATCATGCAGGCACCTCGAAGCGATCGAATCGTCCTATTTGTGACGTTTCTTTTGACCGTATTGGTCGATCTTAATTTCGCAATCCAAGCCGGAATAGCCCTTGCATCCATACTGTTTATCGATCAGATGATGAAATCGACGCACATCCGTGCCGTTGAAAGCGAAGAAGATGATCCCGATTCAATCCATAATAAAAATATTCCGGAAGGTGTGGAGGTCTATGAGATTGACGGTCCTCTCTTTTTCGGGGTTGCCGAAAAGCTGGTGGATACGTTGCTGCTGTTTGAAAAACCGCCGATCATCTTTATACTTCGCATGCGTCATGTTCCCCTCATCGATGCTGCCGGACTGCATGCGCTTGAGGTGCTGCATGAACGGCTTCATCACAACAATACCCGCTTAATTCTCTCAGGGGTCAATCCGCAGGTACGCCGTTTTATAGGGACATCCCATATCGATGATAAAATAGGGCAGGAAAATATTGTCGATCACATCGACAAAGCCATCAAAATAGCAAATGACGTCATTGGAGAAGAAAATTAATGCAGATTATACTGTTTGGAACAGGGTGTGAGATGTGCCGTGAAATCGCCCACAACATTGAAGCCGCTATCGCATCGCTGAACTACGACATAAATTTCGAGAAAACAGCCGATCTGCATCGTATGTTATCGTACGGGATTAAAAGTACCCCTTCCGTCGTTATCAATGAAAAAGTCGTCTCAATATCAACCTATTTAAGTAGTGATGATGTGTTGGCACTTATTCACGCGAATTGCAGCTCTGAACATCAAAATTAAGAAGTTCTTCAAATCTATTCACTTGTACCGGTTTGCTGCACAGATACCCTTGAAAATAACGACATTGATGACGCTCCAGAAACTCAAACTGCTCGATCGTCTCTACCCCTTCGGCAATAACATCCAGATCGAATATTTTCGCCATTGTGAGTATCGTTTCAACCAATACCGCATCATCCGTGTCACTCATAATATCGCGTACAAAACTTCGATCGATTTTGAGTGTCGTAAACGGGAGCCGTTTGAGATAAGCAAGCGACGAGTATCCCGTACCGAAATCGTCCATAGAGAGATTTATCCCAAATTCACGAAGGCGTTTCATCTTCTCGATCACAATATCAATTTTATCGATAATCATCGATTCGGTCAGTTCAATTTCGACCATAGAAGGTAATATTCCCGTTTCGGTGACAATCGCCATCACTTTGTCTACAAAATCATGTTGTCTAAACTGTATTGCACTGACATTGATAGCGATCCGTTCGATTTCGCTCCCTTTAAGATGATGCGTTTTCCATTGGATAAACTGAGAGCACGCCTCTTTCATAACCCATTCGCCAATCGGTACGATAAGTCCGCTCTCTTCAGCGATACTGATCATTTCATCCGGCATTACCAGACCCATTTCAGGATGGTTCCATCGTAAAAGTGCTTCAGCCCCGATAATTTTTTTCGTTTTGACTTCGATAACCGGCTGATAATAGAGTTCCAATTCACCGTTTTTAATGGAGTGACGCAGACCGTTTTCCAAAAAGAGCCGTTTTTTAATCCATTCATCCATTTTCGTTTGATAGAAACGGGTTGTATTTCTCCCCTCTTTTTTAGCCTGATACATTGCCGTATCGGCAAATTTGAGTAAATCATCCGCATTTTGGCTATCGGAGCCCACCAATGAGATTCCGATACTGGAGCTGGTCATAATAGGCTCAGGCTGTCCGATATTAAAAGGGTAAGAAAGGACTTCATGAATTTTTTCTGCAATCTTTTCAACTTTATTGGCGGCACTGAGAGAATCGTTCCCCAGCTCATTCAACAAAATAACGAATTCATCCCCTCCGAGTCGGGCAACAGTATCTCCTTCACGACATATTGAGGTTAAGCGAGACGCCGTTTCAATCAAAAGCAAATCGCCGATATGATGGCCCAAAGAATCATTCACGCTTTTAAAATGGTCCAAATCCAAAAACATAATTGCAATAAGACTGCCATGTCGGCGATAATGGGCCAGAGACTGCTCAATCCGGTCTTTTAGCAATACACGGTTCGGAATATCGGTAAGCGCATCAAAATAGGCCTGATGTTTGATCTTTTCTTCGGCATTAACCCGTTCGGTGATATCCGTAACGATGGCAACACCGCCAATGATATTTTTTTTAGAATCATACATCGGAGAAGTGCGCAGTGTAATCCAAAGATCGAGCTTATTGATCATCGTCGTATAAGGGCCTTCATAATATCCCTTGTTTCCACCGAACGGAGCATTCAGTGTCTCATACAAAGAGTGATCCGGTAATTTTTTTAAATCCAAACCGATCATATTCTCTCTGCTGATTCTCAGTATTTGCATCATCTCAACATTGGAGTCAATTACGATCAAATCGCTGTCATAATAAAAAATACCAGCCGGAGCCTCTTTAAAAACCGTTTGAAAATGCTCCTCTGAAAGTTCCCATGCTTGAGTCGCTTTTTCATGCAGGATTTTCGATACGAGCGAACTCATGATATTGGTATGTATCCGTCTGGAAGCGCTCACCAAAAGCACAAAAAAAGTTACAACCAAAACACCCATCATATGGTATTCCAAACTGCCGTTAAAAAACATTACTACAAACAATGGAACAAGAAGAAAAAACAGAAAAAGAACCGCAAGCCCGAACAATGATGCCAAAGTCCCCGATGCGATGGATGCGATTCCGGCAATCAAAAAGATGAGAAAAAATTGATGAAGCGCATTAGGAGATTTAAAAATTAAAAATGCCACACTTCCCCACACCAATGCTGAAATGAGCATCACATAAGTAAAATTCTTTTCCCATGTCTTACTATCATGACGTTCCGGATGCATGCGATAGTTATACAATACCTTAAGACGCCAGGCCAACGTGATAATTACTGCTGAAAACCACAAAACCGTTATTAAGAAAATGGACGTTTGAGAAAACAGATATACAACAATCGAGCCGGCAAAAAAGAGAGGAAAAACAGATGCGAATGATTGTTTAAGAGCAATCGTCACCTGCTCGTTACGAATATACTTTTTTTCATCTGTATCTAATTCCGATAAAAAATCTTTTTGTCTAAAAATCATTTTACTCGCTTACACTATTACTTACCCTAAGAATAACGTAAAGCTAATGAAAAACAAATTGCGTTATGTTACAATTCACCAATGATTAAACTTCTCATTCTATTGCTTCTTGTCATCCGTCTTGGCGCTTATGAATTGAGCGAAAATTATGAATACACCGACTATACCATTTATTCAAATGACCTGGTTCCTGATATTCCCAAAAAATTTGAAATTTTGCAAATTCCCTCTGATAAAAATCTATATCGTATAGATGCCAAAATTATTGCCAAAACCTTTGAATTAAACGGGTTTGAACTCAATATTTCAAAAACCCGCTATGTCAATTTTACACGTCACAGCCCGATAGATTTTACACCGATTAAACAACAGCTTGCACACATGCTTACAGAATTTTATCCGGCAATTCATATTCAAGAGATCATCATCACCCCCCGTGGTTATTTAGCCAAACTAGGCAAAAATGTCCATGGCGAATTTGATAAAAGATTTTATCAAAACTCCACCGGAACGTTTTATATTCTCGATAACGAGGGGCTTAGACATTATCTCGATTACACCGTCAATGCCACACTCGGAGTTCTCCATACAAACCAAAAAGTCTCCCGAAAAGAGAGTCTCAGCGGCTTTAACACTCTGCTTAAAACCATCCCCTTCCAATCATTCAAAGACAAACCTCTTACCGCCCTTCCTGAACATCCTTCGCGGTTTCGAACCAGTCTGAAACCCATGCAGCTTTTAACTCTGCGCAATATTGAGACCATTCCTTTGGTTTTGAAAAATACACCGGTAACGGTTGAACTCCAAAACGGAGCGGTTGTCATTGAGTTTGAGGCTACTGCAACGCAAGAGGGGCTACTCTATGATATTATTACAATCCAAAAAAATGACGGCAAACGTGCCAAAGCCAAAGTGATCGGAGAAAATCGGGTGGAACTTCAATGAAAATCGTCGTCGGAGTAAGCGGTGCCAGCGGTGCGGCGTTGGGTCTAAAACTTGTACGTGCCCTCCCGACTGATGTACAAAAACATCTCATTCTCTCCGATCATGCCCAAGTGGTGTTAGACAAAGAAGAGAATCTGAAAATTCACCAAAACAACGAAATATGGGCATCTATTGCATCCGGATCATACGGTGCCGATGCGATGATTATCACTCCGTGCAGTATGAATACTCTCGCGAAAATCGCCTGCGGTATTGCCGATAATCTTATTACCCGTGCCGCCGCAGTAATGATTAAAGAGCGACGCACTCTTGTTCTCGCACCGCGCGAGATCCCATTTTCACCGATCGCATTGGAAAACATGCATAAACTTTCAATGCTGGGAGTCATTATCGCTCCCCCTGTATTGGCATATTACGGAGAACAAAACACCCTTGAAGATATGGAAAACTTTATGATCGGAAAATGGTTCGATCTTCTCGGTATACCAAACGATCTTTACAAACGCTGGAGTGATCACGATGCATAAAATAGCTCTTTATCCGGGTACATTTGACCCGATCACAAACGGCCATTTCGACATTATTGAACGAGCAATCAAACTGTTTGACGAAGTGATCATTGCCGTTGCCGACTCACAAGAGAAAAAGCCGATGTTTACCCTTCATGAGCGGGTAGAAATGACCAAACTCGCGGTTAAAGATCTGGAACGGGTTCGAGTTGTCGGATTTGACAATCTAACCGTAGAACTGGCGAATACCCTCGGTGCAACCGTCCTTATCCGTGGACTTCGTGCCGTCAGCGATTTTGAATTTGAATTGCAATTAGGCTATCTTAACAATTCACTGGATCCGAATATCGAAACGGTTTATTTGATGCCGAAACTCAAACATGCTTTTATCAGTTCATCCATTGTCCGTAATCTTCTGAAATTTAACGGCAAAACGGAGCATCTTCTCCCTGCACCTGTCCAAAACGTTATCTGGAGTATGAAATCATGTACATTGCCATAGAGGGGATTGATACTGCCGGGAAAAGCACTCAAATCGAAGCACTCCGATCGATCTTTCCGGATGCATTGGTTACCAAAGAACCGGGCGGTACAGCAGCCGGTATCGAAATCCGAAACATGGTATTACACGGAAATCTTACAAGTAAAACAGCTGAACTTTTACTCTTTTTAGCGGATCGTGCCGAGCATACCGAAGCTGTCATATTACCCAATATGAATAAGCTTATCATCAGCGACCGTTCCGCCGTTTCAGGAATGGCTTACGCCAGTGTTCAAGATTTGTGTGACGAATCGACCCTTGTCATGCTTAACCGTCTCGCAACCAACGGAACTTTACCCGATACGGTATTTATCCTGAAGCTCACACCGGAAGAGTTAGCGTATCGTCTCAGCCAAAAAGAGCACGATGCGATCGAATCACGCGGCATTGATTATCTGCTCCGTATCCAAGAGTCTCTTATCGCTTCAGCGTATGCGCTGGGGATTCAAACCCATGTAATCGATGCGACACAATCTATCGATATAATTACAAATGAAATTACCACCCTTATCAAAGGAGCCTTATGATCCAATCTTTGCGCGGAATGAACGATATCCTCTCTGAGGATTTTGAACGTTTTGAATATTTTTTAGCCACTGCTTCTACTATTGCCAAACGGTACGGGTTTCATTACATCGAAACCCCTCTTCTCGAGGAAACGGCTTTGTTCAAACGTTCTGTCGGAGAATCCAGCGATATCGTCGGCAAAGAGATGTATCAGTTCACTGACAAAGGGGAAAATGATGTCTGCCTTCGCCCTGAGGGGACAGCCGGAGTAGTGCGTGCATTTGTCCAGCACAAACTGGATAAAAAAGGGGGCATCCATCGTTTTTACTATCACGGTCCGATGTTTCGATATGAACGTCCCCAAAAAGGGCGTTTAAGAGAGTTTCATCAGTTCGGAGTCGAGAGCTTCGGTGTCGATTCGGTGTATGAAGACGCTTTGATGATTATGATGGTTGCCGATATCCTCAAATCCCTCGGAATCGGATACCGCCTCAAGCTCAATTCCCTCGGAGATCAGAACTGTATGCCTGCATATCGTGAAAAATTGGTCTCGTTTATCGAATCATGCGGCGATGAAATCTGCGGTGACTGCCTCCGCCGTAAATCGACCAATCCTATCCGTGTTTTGGATTGTAAAAACGAGCATTGCCAAAACCTCTATGTAAACGCACCAAAGTTGATTAATAACCTCTGCGAGGGATGTCAAAGCGATTTCGACACTCTAAAAACGATTCTTGAACAACACAACATCGGCTATGAAATCGATACCAATCTTGTCCGGGGATTGGATTATTATTCCAAAACGGCGTTCGAGTTTGTCAGTGACAACATCGGGAGCCAAAGCGCTATTGCCGGCGGCGGACGGTATGACCGCCTGATTGAGTTTTTGGACGGAAAACCGACCCCTGCGGTCGGATTTGCACTCGGGATCGAGCGCTTGATGGAACTCATCGTAATGCCTGAACAACAACGTGAGGGATACTATTTCGGTGCTATGGATGCCGAAGCAATTACACCTGTTCTTTTAGCTGCTGAGAAAATCCGCCGTACCCAGAAAGCAGTTGTGGAGTACGAACCGCGTTCTCTTAAAGCCCACCTCAAAGGGGCGGATCGAATCAATGCCCGCTATTGTGCCGTGATCGGAGAAAACGAGCTTGCTAACAACACGATATGGATTAAAGATCTGGTTGAAAAAACCGAATCCGTGATTCCCTTAAACGAATTATTCTAAAGGACACCTATGCAAAATTACGGTATAGATATTTGGGGTGAAAACAACTTCATGATCGATCAGGGCGTTGTTAAAGTCAATTATAAAAGTTCTCCGTCTCTTATTGAAATCAGCCAGCAAATACGCAAAACCAATCTTCGCGGACCGTTGATTTTGCGTTTTCCTCATTTGATCGGAAAACAAATCGATCTTTTGTACTCTAATTTTCATCGTGCCATTTTTGAAAACGATTACACCGGTAAATTCCGGGCAGTATTTCCGCTCAAAGTAAACCAGTTTCCAGAAGCGGTAGATGCTATCGTAGAGCTAGGAGACAAATACGGTTACGGGTTAGAGGCAGGTTCCAAAGCCGAACTTGCAATTGCTATGGCAAAAACCGCTCTAGGAGCCCCAATTACTGTTAACGGATTCAAAGACGAAGAGATGGTACGGCTTGGGTTTATGGCGGCTCAAATGGGTCATAACATCACGATCACCATCGAAGGTCTCGGAGAACTTGAATGGATCATCGATGTAGCACAGTCATGCAATTTGAAAATACCTAATATCGGTATCCGTATACGCCTTCAATCCGAAGGAAGCGGTATCTGGGCAAAGAGCAGCGGATTAGGTTCTAAATTCGGTCTCACATCAACCGAACTCATTGAAGCAATGAATATGCTCCAAGAAAACAATCTCGTTAATCATTTTACTATGATTCACTTCCATGTCGGTAGCCAGATGGAAGATATTTCCACCCTAAAGAGGGTTTTGCGTGAAGCGGGAAATATCTATGCCGAACTCAAAAAAATGGGTGCCGATAAACTTGGAGCTATTAACATCGGCGGTGGTTTAGCGGTTGAGTATTCCCAACACACATCAGGGCGTTTACGTAACTATACCCTCGAAGAGTTTTCCAACAGTGTCGTTTTCCTGCTCCGAGAAATCATGAACGCCAAAGGGGTAGCCCATCCTGATATTTTTACCGAATCAGGACGCTTTATCGTTGCGTCCCACTCCGTACTCATCGCTCCGGTACTTGAACTCTTTTCACACGATTATCAGGCGAAATCACTCAAACTAAAAGAGCATAATCCGCCGTTGATCGAAGAGTTGCGTGAACTCAATTCGTTACTTTCTCCACGCACCTGTATCGAGTATATGCATGATGCTCTGGATCATATGGAATCTCTCCTCACCCTCTTTAATCTAGGCCATATTGATTTGCAAGATCGTTCTAATGCAGAAATTTTGGTTCATCAGATTATCAAAAAATCACTCTATCTCTCTCAAGATAACCCTATGCCTGAAATCGAGAGATTGCAAGTCAAACTCCAAGAGCGCTATTTGATCAACACTTCTATCTTTCAAAGTATTCCCGATTATTGGGGATTACAGCAGCAGTTTCCGATCATGCCGCTCAATCGTCTCGATATTCCTGCGATCCGGGCTGCGAGTCTATGGGATATCACCTGTGACAGCGACGGTGAAATTCGCTTTAAACCTGAAACTCCATTGTATCTACACGACATCGATTTGGATGAAGAGGAATATTTCCTTGCTTTCTTCAATGTCGGAGCCTACCAAGAGACTTTGGGGATGAATCACAATCTCTTCACCCATCCGAGCGAATGTACGATTCTTATTAATGATACCGGATATGAAATTGAAAACTTTACCGAATCAGACAATATCCTAAATATCCTCGAAGACATCGGTTATGACGCTTCTAAACTTCTGAGTAACCTTAAAAATAAACTTGCAGCGAGTGATTTTAGGACAGAAGAAGAAAAAAGTGATACACTTCAAAAACTCGAAATGTACCTCTATCAAAACGGGTATCTACGAACAACACGCTAAGGATTGAATTTGGGACTTTTTTCAGATATAGCCGAAGATTTTTCGAACGTTTATAAAAATGACCCGGCTATAAGTTCTAAAATTGAACTCTTTTTTAACTATCCGGGTGTATGGGCTATCTTTTGGTATCGTATTGCCAATCGTTTCTATCGAAAAGGTTTTCGCTCTATTGCCCGTCTTATCATGGGGCTTAATCAAATCGTTACCAACATCGATATCCACCCGGGTGCAACCATCGGGAGACGTGTTTTTATTGATCACGGATTCGGTGTTGTTATCGGACAAACGACTGTTATCGAAGATGATGTCTTGATCTATCAAGGGGTAACGCTTGGCGGTGTCAGCCTCATTGCCGGTAAACGCCATCCTACGATCAAAAGCGGTGTCGTTATCGGTGCAGGAGCAAAAGTACTGGGCAATATCACGATCGGTGCCAACTCTAAAATCGGAGCCAACTCTGTTGTCGTTCGTGAAGTACCCGACAACAGTACCGCGATAGGGATTCCGGCTCACGTTATCCAAAAAGGACGGGATAAAGACCCCTTCAGCCATAACAAACTCCCCGATATCAACAAAGAGATGTTCGAATACCTACTCCGACGTGTCGCCGTGCTGGAACATTATATGGTTCAAGACAATAAAGAGATCTTGGAACAAGACTTACAGCTTGAAAATATCTATGAATCGTTTATCAAAGCAATGAAACATTGATCTCTAAGATCTCTTTTTTCAGTGCATTAATCCTAATATCCGTTCTCGCTTTTCTCCCGGATTATTCAGCTCTTCCTCCGGTTGTCTCTTTCAGTGACAAACTTAATCATGCCGCCGCTTTTAGCGTTTTGATACTTCTTTATCGTTTTGCTTTTACTCACAGTACGAAACGTATTATCGTTTCTCTGTTCCTCTATGCCCTGTTTATCGAAATTGTCCAAGCATTTTTGCCGACACGAGAAGCATCGCTGGAAGATATTTTAGCAGATAGTATCGGATTGGTTTTGGGTCTAATAGTGTACGAATGGATGAAGAAAAAGCGCCCCGAAACGGGGCAAGAAAGCAGTAATTAAAAAAGGCCGGAAAGTGATTTCCCAAGCGCATCTTGCAATACGGGTTGTGCTTCGGCAAAATCGAGATTGACTTTATTCGCTGTACTCACAACACGGGTGCGATACGTTTTCCAGTCCATTTTACCGCCCTGAATATCCTGATTCACATTTGTAGAACTGCCTTGTTTGAGTTTGGCTTTTTGAGTTTGGGTTATCACTTCTCCTGCCAACGGACGTTCACGAATCTGTACATCGGTAATCATACTAAAATAGGTATCATCCACAAGTGCATCGGCCACAACACCGACTGCAGCACCGATAAGGCCTCCAGCAGCTGTATTTGAGTTGGAATTATGCATGGCATATCCGGCAGTAGCACCCAAAACAGCACCGCCGAATCCACCTTCTAATGCACTTTGAGCGCCGCGAAGATCCGTTTTACCCACTTGCAGTACATTGACTTGAAGCATAAAATACGCTTTTTGAGGACTTGTAGTGATTGTATATCCACGACTTATCAATCCATTGATGATAATATCTTTAACTGCAATATCTTTATCCGATGTGTTTCGAACATCAACAAAAATTACTTTTTTATCCGGTTCCGTCGGCTCTAAAAAAATTGTTTCGGACATTTTCGTTTGAACATCCAAATTACGCTTTTTAATCGCAGTATGTGCTGCTCCGCATCCAGTAAACTGGATTGCCACCATACTCAACATACCTGCCATCAAAAGTGATTTGGCAATAGTTTTAAATTCCATTCTACTTCCTCCATCGTTATAATGTTTGATTCTAAACAAAGTAGCCTTAAAAATGCATAATAACGGCAATTGTTTTTAAGTGGGATTTATCGTCTCAATAACATCCAAGCCGAACCCGCTCAGCCCTGCAAAATCAGATATTTTTGTTTCTGCAATAAGACGCATATGTTTAACACCCAGAGATTTTAGGATTTGTGCTCCGATTCCGTACTCTTTCATATTAACCTGCTGATGATGCGGTTTGTTGATGAAAAGCAATACACCGCTGTTGTGTTTGAGATAATTGATCGTATCGATCAAATGGGCATATTTGCTTTGATTGAGAAGCAAATCGATATCCGGAACAACGTTATGAACTTTGACGTTTGCCGTTTCTCCCGCTTTGTAAAATACGATAGCGGTATGTCGGTTGTTTTGATGATCGACAAACTCGTATTTTTTGACATGCACACCGAAAAATTCAATCTCTTCTTCCGAAACCGCTTTGACCAGTGTTTCGTTCGCAAGACGGAATTCAACGATATCAGAGATATAAACGATTTTAAGATTATGTTTTACCGCAAAAACGTCCAAATCATCACGACGTGCCATCGTTCCGTCTTCTTTCATAATTTCACATATGACCGCAGACTCAGCCAGTCCAGAAAGGCGGCAGAGGTCGACCGAACCTTCCGTATGACCGATCCGAACCAGCGTCCCACCCTCTTTTGCTATCAGAGGGAAAATATGTCCCGGTGCAACTAATTCCGAAGGGTGCGAAAGTGGGTTTGCCAAAATTTTGATTGTCATATCACGCTCAAATGTTGAAATACCTGTTGTAGCAACCGTAGCGTCCACTGAAATCGTAAACGCAGTTTCATGCATGGATGTATTCGATTTAACCATAGGTTCAAGGCTTAGACGCTTAGCAGTGGTAGGATTGATAGCTACACAAATCAATCCTTTGGCATGTGTCGCCATAAAATTAACATGATCGGGAGTCGAAAAAACCGAGGCGTACACAAGATCACCCTCATTTTCTCGATCCTCATCATCCACCATAATGACCATATGCCCTTTTTTAAATTCTTCGATAGCATCCAATACACGTTGCACTGCTGACATTCAATACTCTTTTGTTATTAATATAGTAAGCAATTATAGGATAAAAGGGTTAAAAAACTATCACAATCAAAAAAATGCACTTTTTTAACTCCGTTATCATCGAAGCTCTTGACAAATTTGTTAAAAGTGTCTATAATTTCGGCCTCTTAACGAGAACATTGGGGTGTCGCCAAGCGGTAAGGCAACTGGTTTTGGTCCAGTCATTCGGGGGTTCGAATCCCTCCTCCCCATCCA